>DATCZK010000176.1:0-22238 GCA_036525975.1 Burkholderiaceae bacterium
TTGTGTTGGGCACCTTCTGCTCTTCGTTCGGAACCAGCTTCAGGTTCAGGCCTGCCGACACGTCGAGCTTTACCGTGGTGTCGAACGGCATCGGATTGCCATTGAGGTCCTGAAGCCAGAAGCTGACCTGTGCCGAGCAAGACGGGCCGAGGCTGTAGGAAGTCGCGATGTTGTCCGAATTCGGCAGGTTGATGCCCGGGCTCGTCCGGAAGAAACCGAAGGACCCCGAGAATACGAAAGTCGCCTGCTGGCGAACGTGCGCGCGCCCCCAGACGCCGTCACAGGTATTGGGCACGCTCGCCGTCAGCGGGTTCGCCCCGCATGCGCCGGATTGAGCGGTGAGGTACGGAATGACGCGTTCCGGTGACTGGTAGCTTCCGTTCTCGTTTCGGTCCAGGAACAAGTAGCCTTGATCGAAGAACGGTTCGCCGGCATCGTAGCGGTTGTTGCTGTTCAGATCGTCGAAGTGCTCTTCGCCCACCGCGTAGGCAGCGACTCGGAGCCGGCCATTGGTCGGACGCACGCCCTGGCTGAGCAATTGAACGGCACAAATGCCGGCGACCCTGTTCTGTCCACCGGGCAGCGGACGATTCGGATTGGCGACGCCAGTCTGGCAGTTCGCCTCGACGAGCCCTGCTTCGGTGATGAAACTGATCGCCGTGCCGTCGGGGACCGGATTACCCATGGAGTCCGCGGCGATGATCGTGATGTCCGAGGCTTCGCCAACGTACGACCAGCCCTCGATGTTGTACGGCTGCGCACTGAACGAGAACCTGCTCTGGATCGGCTGCCCGGTGGACACCGCGAGTTGCACCGAGTTCGTCGTGAGCGTCGTCGACCCGTTGACGATCGTCGCGATCACCCACACCGGCGTCGGGATCGTTCCCGCCTGCACCTGCACCTCGACTTCGCCCTGGGCGTTCGTCTGCTTGGTCACCGGACCGGCGACGCCGTCGATCAGGATTCCCCCGGTGTCGTTGCTCAGTTGCAGGGTCACGTTGATCGGTGACGGAATCGCGACCCCGGCCTGATCCACCACGCGGAAGCGCACGGTGGAGATCTCGGGGAAGACCACGCCCGAACCGGGGCCCTGAACGCCGCCGACGCCGCGCAACGAGATCACGGTCGGCGACGCGCTGACGAACTGGATGTTCGAAATCGCCGGATTGGCCACGACCAGATTCGCGAGAGCCGAAACCGAAGTACCCTCGACCGTGGCCGTCACCAAGTCGGTGCCGCCGCAACCCATGTCGACGTAGGTTGCCCGGGCGACACCGTTCACGCTCGTTACCAAGGACGTGATCGTCGCGCGAGGCGGCGTCTGCGCCGCGCAGGTCGACGTGAAGCGGACAGCGACCTGAGTCGAGCCTGACACGCCGGTGATCGGAACCGACATCACGGTCGTTCCGTACGCGGACAGAGGCGATACGCCCGCCGTCAGTGCGCCAAGACCGATCTGCGTCGCACCGATCGCGACGTTGAAAGTGCCCTGCGCGGACTGCGTACCGACCACTGCCGAAGCCGTCAGCGTGTACGCGCCAGCCGTCGAGAAGCTCGCCGGGCCAACATTGACACTTGCCCGCCCGTTCGAGTCGGTGAGCGCGGTTGCAGCCGGCGTGAACACCACCGCGTCCCCGCCCGAGGAGCCAAAGCTCACCACCGCGTTCTCGACCGCTTTGCCCGTGCCGTCCTTGACAACCGCCCTGACCACCGACTGGGTCGTCGAAGAAATCGTATTCGTGACCACTCCGCTCGACTGCTCGACGACGGTGACCGTCACCGTCGGATTGCCCGATGTCGTCCCGCCGCTCCCGGTTCCGGGGAGAAGGCCCCCGTCACCGCCGCAGCCGGCAACGATCGCGGCAATGCCCCCCGCCGCGATCAAGCCGACCCACCTGTGCCATGCGCGGCGAATTTGGTTCGTTTCGTGGGGCATCATGCGCCTCCGCTGGTGTTGTGCGAGTCGATTATAGGGGTCGAACCGCCCGCAAGTGTCACCCGATGAGGTGAAAGCGTGGACTGCGTGGCGCTGAAAATGCGCCGGGTGTCACGTTCGCGCCTCGAGCGCCGCGACGATCTCGCGCACCACCCGCTCGACCGGCTGGCGCCCCGTGACCACCACCAGGTGCGCGCACTCGCGGTACAGCGGGTCGCGTGCCGCAACGAGATCGGCCACGCGCTGCTTCGGGTTCGCCGCGCGCAGCAGCGGCCGCACGCGATCGGTGCGCAGCCGGTTCCACAGCTCGGCCGCGCTCGCGCACAGGTAGACGACGAACCCGCGCTCGCGCAGGTGGCGCCGGCTTTCCTCGTCGAGCACCGCGCCGCCCCCGGTGGCGAGCACGATGCCGGCGCGCTGCGTGAGCTCGTCCACGAGCGCGGCCTCGCGGCGCCTGAAGCCCGCCTCGCCCTCGACCTCGAAGATCGTTGCCACCGGCACCCCGCAGCGCTTCTCGATTTCCTTGTCGGCGTCGACGAAGTCGCGCTCGAGCCGCCTGGCGAGCCGCCGCCCCACCGTGGACTTGCCCGAACCCATCATGCCGACCAGGAAGACCGGCGTGGGCGACGGCGAATGCGCCCCACCCGAATCCCCGTTCGCACCGTCAGATGGCTCTGGCTGCTGCATCGCGACAGCTTAACGCAGCGCGCGCCTGGCACGGCGCGTGCCCGCGCGCCCGCGCGCCCGCGCGCCCGGGCGCGGGCGAGGGCGAGGGCCGGTGGAGCCGAACCCGCCGCTAGCGCGCCATCGCGGTGTCGGTCAGGATCCGCGGCGTGAGGAATACCAGAAGCTCGGTGCGATCGTTGCGGCGCTGCGTCTGCTTGAACGCGTTGCCCACGATCGGGATGTCGCCCAGCAGCGGCACCTTGTTCACCGCGTTGCGCTCCACCTGCTCGTAGATCCCGCCGATCACGACCGTGCCGCCGTTCTCCACCAGCACCTGCGTGCGCACGGCGCGCGTGTCGATCGCCAGGCCTGCCGGCGTGAGCTGGCCAGGCTGGTCGCGGTTGATCGCCACTTCCATGATCACGCTGCCTTCGGGCGTGATCTGCGGCGTGACCTCGAGTCGCAGGCTCGCCTTGCGGAACTCCACCGACGTGGCGCCGCTCGAAGTGGCCTTCTGGTACGGGATCTCGGTGCCCTGCTCGATCGTTGCCTTGGCCTGGTCGGCGGTGAGCACGCGCGGGCTCGAGATCACCTTGCCGCGCTGGTCGGCTTCGAGCGCCGAGATCTCGAGGTTGAGGAAGCGCGTGAGCGAGGAACCGAACAGGCTGATCGCGAAGCTCGCGGGCTGGAAGCCGCTGATCGACGGCGCCGGCAGGTTCACGAAGTTGGTGTTCTCGAGCGCTGTGAGCCGCCCGATCCCCACGGCGTTCAGCCCGTCGAGCCCGGACCCGGCCTGCGACGAGACGTCGGCGACGCCGCGCAGGTTGCCCGCAATCGCGCCGAAGGTGTTGCCCACCAGCGGCATGCCGGCGCCGTAGACGGGCACGTTCATCGCGGTGAGGCCGCCGGTGACCGGGTCGGTCACGGCGACCGAACGCGTCACGGTCGAGCGCAGGTCGTTGAAACCGAGGCGCGCGCCGAGGTTGCGGCTGAACTTGTCGTCGGCCTCCACGATCCGCGCCTCGATCAGCACCTGCCGCACCGTGACGTCCACCTGCGCGATCAGCTTGCGGATGTCCTCGAGCCGGGCAGTCGTGTCCTGCACGAAGACCTTGTTGGTGCGCGCGTCGAACACCGCGCTGCCGCGCTTGGAGAGCACGCGCTGCTTCTCGTTCGACAGCAGCGCCGCGAGGTTCTCGGCCTTCTGGTAGTTGAGCTGGAACACCTCGGTGCGCAGCTGCTCGATGTCGGCGATCTGCTGGCGCGACTGCAGCTCGAGCTTTTCCTTGGCGGCGAGCTCGGCGCTGGGCGCAACGAGGATCACGTTGCCGTTCTTGCGCATGTCCAGCGACTTGGACTGCAGCACGATGTCGAGCGCCTGGTCCCAGGGAACGTCCTTGAGGCGCAGCGTCACGCTGCCGGCGACCGAGTCGCTGGTGACGATGTTGAGGTTGGTGAAGTCGGCGATCACCTGCAGCAGCGCGCGAACGTCCACGTTCTGGAAGTTCAGCGAAAGCCGCTCGCCGCGGTAGCCCTGCGCGGTGGCGAGCTTGTTCGGGTCGTCGCGCACCGCCTTGACCTCGACCACGAACTGCGAGTCGCTCTGGTAGGCGTTGTGCTCCCACTGCCCGGTCGGCTCGATCACCAGCCGCGTGTTCTCGCCTTCCTGCGTCGCGCGCACCGAGC
Organism: Burkholderiaceae bacterium; assembly: GCA_036525975.1. Taxonomy (GTDB): domain Bacteria; phylum Pseudomonadota; class Gammaproteobacteria; order Burkholderiales; family Burkholderiaceae_E; genus Quisquiliibacterium. The sequence goes on from DATCZK010000176.1 coordinate 4,289, forward strand.
GCACGGGCGTGCCGAAGTCGCCCACGTCGAGCCTGCGGCGCAGGTTGTCGGGCAGCTTCGTGCCGAGGAAGTCCACGATCACCGACTGCCCTTGCTGGCGCACGTTCACGCCCACGCCGCTGTCGGAGAGGTCGACCACGACGCGACCGGCGCCGTCGCGGCCGCGACGGAAGTCGATGTCGCGCAGCGCGTGCGAGGCGGCTGCGCCCGAAGCGCCGAAGCTGTACGCCAGCGGCGGCGTGGCCCCCGCAGTGTCGATCGCGGGCGTGAGCGTGACGACCACCGCCGCGCCGTCGAGCGCGGTCGTGTAGCTGGCGGCCTTGCGCAGGTTGAGCACGACGCGCGAGCGGCCCTCGGCCTGCACGATCGTCACCGAGCGCACGTCGCCCTGCGCCAGTTCGATCGTGCTCTGCCCGGTCTTGTTCTCGGTGTTGCCGAAGTCCACGGCAACGCGCGCCGGCGAACTCACCGAGAAACTCGGCGGCTGCGCGGTGATCGCGTTCTTGAGCTTGATGCGCACCTGCGTGGTTCCGCCCTGGACTGCACCGGTCACGGCCTCGATCGCGTTGCTCTGCGCCAACGCGCTGCCCATCGCGCCTGCGAACAGGAACGCGGCCGCCCACCTCGCGGCGCGCCCTATCGCGGCCGGAACCCTCACTTCCTTCGTCATTTCGCGCTCTCCTGCAGTCGCAGCGTGGTGCTTCGTTCGACCCAGTCACCTGCCGCGTCCTGGACCAACTCCTTGAGCAAGACCTCGGACTCGCTCACTCGCGTGATCCGTCCGAAGTTCTGGCCCGCGTAGTTGCCCACGCGCGCCTGGTACACCATCGTGTCCGCCTGCAGTAGCGCGAACTGGCTGCGGCCGTTGCTCAAGTGGCCGACCATCCGGATCGACTCGATCGGATACTGCTCGAGCGCCTCGCGCCTGCGGTCGAGATCGGGTTTCGGCCCGGTCGCGGTTGCTCCCGCGTCCTTGAACGCGAGGCGGCTGGCGGCGAAGGGATCGGCCCTCCCGGCCACGAAGCGAAACGGCTCGAACTGCTTGGGCGGGGCGACGGTGGCCTTGTGCGGCGGCACCTTCGCGCGCTGCTCCTGCATCCAGGCGCGCACTTCCTGCTGGTCGCCGCCGCAGCCGGCGAGCGCAAGCGCTGCCAGCGCGACTGCGATGGACGTTCTGGCGATCATTTCCGGGCCCCCTGGGCGGCAGGCGCCGGGGGTGCGCCTGGGCGCGCAGCCTGCTTGTTCTTGGCCGCCTCGCGGCGCGCCTGGGCGATCTCTTCCGAATCCAGGTAGCGGAAGGTCTTGGCGATCGATTCCATCGTGATCTGGTTCGACTTCTCGTGGTAATTGAGCTGGATCTCGTTGAGCGTGACGATCCGCGCGAGGTTCGACACCTCGCTCGTGAACGCGCCGAGGTCGTTGAACTGCCCGACCAGGCGGATCCCGATCGGAAGCTCCGCGTAGAACTCGCGCGCCACCACCTGACCCGGCTTGAACAGCTCGAACTGCAGCCCGCGGCCGACGCCGGCGCGCGTGATGTCGGTGAGCAGCGCGTCCATCTCGGCCTTGCTCGGCAACTGCTTCTCGAGCTGGTTCACGTAGACCAGCACCTGCTCCTTCTGCTTGCGCAGCGCGTCGAGGTTCACCGCCTGCTTGAGCTTGTCCACGTACTGGGCGCGCAGCCGCTCTTCGGCCGCCTGGCCGGCTTCGAGCTCCTCGATCTGGCCGCGCCAGTAGACGGACCACGCCAGCCCCTGCACCCCGACCAGGAGAAGCGCGAGCAGCGTCAGCCGGGGCGCCAGCGGCCACAGCCCGGGGTGCCTGCCCTGCAGTCCCCGGAATTGCGAAGCGATCGCGCGCAGGTCGATCGAAGGAAGTTTCAGGCTCGCCATCGCATTCACCTGTTGGCCGGCGCCGCCGAGGCGAGCGGCTGTGCGCCTGCTGCCACCGGTCGGGCGGGGGGTTGCGGCTGCGCCTCGGGCGGGGTCTTGATCGTCGCGCGCAGCGAGAACTCGTAGACCTTGCGGGCGTCCTTCGAATCGGGCTTGCCGAGCGTGACCGCCTTGATCTCGATCAGCTCGGGGCGCTCGAGGGACTGCATCTCGTGGCTCAGGTTGCGCAGGAGCGCCGAGACCTGCTCGTTCGTGTGAGACATCCCGCCCAGGGTGACCTTCATGCCTTCCTGCTTGAGCTGGCGAAGCTGGATGCCCTCGGGCGTGAACTTCACCAGTTCGTCCATCACCTGCACCGGCAGGGTGCGGTCGCGCTGCAGGTTCTCGACCGCGAGTTGCCGTGCGCGCAGCGCCTCGATCTCCTGGCGCAGCAGCGCGATCTCCTTGATCTGGGCGTCGAGCTTGTCGTTCTCGCCCTTGATGAATGCGTTGCGCGCGATCTGCGCGTCGATCTGGTTGCCGATCCCCAGCGCCACGATCACCGCGAGCGCGAGGCCTGCAATCGCCGACAAGCCGATCCAGGCAACGAAATCCTTCTTGCGGCGCTCCCGCCGCATCTCGCGATGCGGCAACAGGTTGATGCGAATCATGCGTCGAACCTCCGTAGCGCGAGTCCGCAGGCCGTGAGCAGCGCAGGCGCGTCGATCCGCAGCTGCTTCTCGCGCACGCCCTGGTCGAACTCCATGCCCTGGAACGGGCTGATCAACTCGGTGGGCACCTCGGCGCGCTCGGCGATCTCCTCCAGGAGCCCGGGCACGACGCTCGCGCCCCCGGCGAGGTAGATGCGGTCCACGCGCGCGTACGGGGTCGAGGTGAAGAAGAACTGCAGCGCGCGCATCACCTCGGCCGCCCCCTGCTCGACGAAGGGCTGCACGACGTCGATGCGGAAGGTCTCGGGCAGGTCGCCGCTCTTCTTCTTCGCCTCGGCCTCCTCGGGCGAAAGCCCGTAGAGGCGAACGAGGTCCTGGGTGAGCTGCTGTCCGCCGAAGGCCTGCTCGCGCTCGAAGATGGTCTGGCCGTTGAGCATCATGGTCACGTTGGTCGACGTGCTCCCGATGTCGAACACCGCGATCACCTGGCCCTGGCCAGCGTTCGGGAGCATCGCCGTCACGTGCTCGATCGCGATCCGCGCCGCGTGCGACTCCACGTCCATCACCATCGCCTTGAGTCCGCACAGCTCCACCACCGCGACGCGGTCGTCGACCTTTTCCTTGCGGGCGGCGGCGAGCAGAACGTCGACCTCCTCGTCGGACCCCCCTGAGGGGCCGAGCACCTGGAAGTCGAGGTTGACCTCGTCGATCGCGAACGGCACGTACTGGCTGGCCTCGGCCTCGACCTGCAGCTCGTAGTCTTCTTCGCCGAGCCCGCCCGGGAGCGTGATCTTCTTCGTGATCACCGCGCTGGTGGGCAGCGCGAGCGCCGCTTCGCGCGTGCGCGTTCCCATCTTGCGCAGCGCCCGGCCCAACGCCTGGGCGATCTGTTCGGGGTTTTCGACGTTGCCGTCGCTGATCGCCCCGCGCTCGATCGGCTCGATCGCGTAGCGTTGAAGGCGGACCGCGGTTTTCTGCCCGGCCACCAGCTCCACGACCTTGACGGAAGACGAGCTCAGGTCGATGCCGAGCAGCGGCGGCGAAGCGCGCCGCGAGAGGAACGGTAAACTGATCGCCACGTTTGCCCCTTTTGCCCCAAAAAATCCTTATATCTTAAGGATTTACAGGAACTTTCCACAACTTACTTGAGATGCTAGCAACAATGTTCGCTTACTGTAAAGTTTTTTGACAACGCGGGCACTAGCTCGGCCGTCCACCGGTCGCGCGACGGCGACCACTGAGCAGGAAGTCACGCAATTGGGTGCGAAGACGCACGAATCGGGGCGCAATCGGGGTCTCGGGCGCATCGGGCCGCGGGTGCTTGGCGCGGCGGGCGCATCGCGCCGGGTGCGGTTCCCGCGGCGGGGGCGTCGCGCGCACGCCACGGCGCGCCCGGCGGGCGCAAGCGAATCGGCCGCCGTATAATCGGGCGCCCAGGGCGTCCGTGCCCAGGGAGGCGGCGCGAACCTCCCCCCAGCAGCGGTCGCCGCCCCGACCCCCGCCATGCGCCAAAGACTCACATCGACCCGAAGCCGGCCCGGCACGCGCCGGGGGTTTTCGCTCGTCACGCTGCTGGGCCTGATCGTCGGCCTGCCGCTGGCCGGCGCGTTCGCGCTGGGGCTGATGCTCGCGCTGGCCGCACTGCTGGCCAACGATCGCCTGCCGCCGATCGACGCGCTGGTCGACTACCGGCCGAAACTGCCGCTGCGCGTTTATTCGTCGGAGGGCCAGCTGATCGGGGAGTTCGGCGAGGAGCGGCGCAGCGTCGTGCGCATCGACCAGGTGCCCCCGGTCCTGCGCGACGCGATCCTGGCCGCCGAGGACTCGCGCTTCTTCGAGCACTCGGGCGTGGACTTCGTGGGCATCGCCCGCGCCGCCGTCACGAACCTGGTCTCTGGCGGGCGCGACCAGGGCGCCAGCACGATCACGATGCAGGTCGCTCGCAACTTCTTCCTCTCGAGCGAGAAGACCTACACCCGGAAGATCTACGAGATCCTGATCGCGCTTCGCATCGAGGAGGCGCTCAGCAAGGACCAGATCCTCGAGGCGTACGTGAACCAGATCTTCCTGGGCAAGCGCGCCTACGGCTTCGCTTCCGCCGCGCAGGTCTACTTCGGCAAGCCGCTGGCCCGCCTCTCGGCGGCCGAGGCGGCGATGCTCGCCGGCCTGCCGAAGGCCCCCTCGCTGTTCAACCCGCTGGTCAACCCCAAGCGCGCGACCGAACGCCAGCAGTACATCCTGCGCCGGATGTTCGAATCGGGCCGACTCGGCCAGGCACAGTATCAGGCGGCGATGCGCGAAGAGCTGCACTACGCGCCTTCCAGCGACGACGCGCTCCAGGCGCCGTACGTGGCCGAAATGGCGCGGATGCTGGCCTTCGAACTGTTCCGCGAGGACGTGTACACGGCCGGCCTGAAGGTCTACACGACGATCGTTGCCGACGACCAGCGCGCGGCCAACGCCGCGGTGCGCGCCGGCGTGCTCGAGTACGACCGCAAGTACGGCTATCGCGGCCCCGAGTCGTTCATCGACCTCTCGAGCGATCCGAACCGCGCCGAAGAGCAGATCGACCGCGCCCTGGCCGACGCGGTCGACGTCGACGACTTCCTGCCCGCGGTGGTTCTCGAGGCCAGCCGCAAGAAGGTCACCGTGGCGCTCGCGCGCGGCGCGCCGCAGGAGATCTCGGGTGAAGGGCTGCAGTTCGCCGCGCGCGCGCTCGACCCCGAGGCGCCCGCGGCGCGGCGCATCCGGCGCGGCGCGCTGGTGCGCGTCTCGCAGCGCAAGCCGGGCCAGTGGGAGATCACCCAGCTGCCCGAGGTCGAGGCCGCGTTCGTGTCGGCCAACCCGGCCGACGGCTCGGTGCGCGCGCTCGTGGGCGGGTTCGACTTCTCGCGCCGCAAGTTCAATCGGGTCACGCAGGCCTGGCGCCAGCCCGGCTCGGCCTTCAAGCCCTTCGTCTACTCGGCCTCGCTCGAGAAGGGGCTGATGACCAGCACGCTGATCAACGACGCGCCCATCGTGATCGATCCCGCCCTCACCGGCGGACAGCTCTGGGACCCGAAGAACTACGACGGCAAGTTCGAAGGCCCGATGACGATGCGCCACGCGATCGCCAAGTCCAAGAACATGGTCTCGATAAGGATCCTCCAGGCGATCGGCCCGCGCTACGCGCAGGATTACGTCTCGCGCTTCGGTTTCGACGCCGACAAGCACCCGCCTTTCCTCACGATGGCGCTCGGCGCGGGGTCGGTCACGCCGTGGCAGATGGTGGGCGCGTATTCGGTGTTCGCGAACGGCGGGTACCGCGTCGACCCCTACCTGGTGACCCGGATCACCGATTCCGAGGGCCGCGTCCTGGCGCAGGCGCGCCCGGGTGCGGCCGGAGACGAATCGCTGCGCGCGATCGAGGCGCGCAACGCCTTCATCATGCACTCGCTGCTGCGCGAGGTCGTGCGCAGCGGCACCGCGGCGCGCGCGAACGCGCTCAAGCGCGGCGACCTGGCGGGCAAGACCGGCACCACCAACGACGCGCACGACGCGTGGTTCGCGGGCTACCAGCCCACGATCGCAGCGGTCGCCTGGGTCGGGTTCGACCAGCCGCGCAAGCTCGGCGAACGCGAGACCGGAGGCGGCCTGGCGCTGCCGATCTGGATGTCGTACATGGCCAAGGCGCTGCGCAGCGTTCCCGAGCAATCGCCGGGCGTGCCGGCGGGCATCGTGCAGATCGACGGCGAGTGGTATCTCGACGAAACCCGCCCCGGCGAGGGGGTCGCGTCGCTGGGGCTGATCGACGAGCCGCCCGCGTCGACGGTCCTCACCCCGGCTACCGGCGAACTGCCCTTTCCGGCGCTGGGCCGCTAGGCCCGTTCACTCCGCGCCCGTGCCCGGGCGCGCGAGCGACACGCTGGTGCCGGCGTGCCGGGAGAGCAACTCCTCCAGCGCCCCGAAGAGCTCGGCGCCGCCGCGCGTGTCGAGCCAGCGCCCCGCGTCGTGGCGGTAGTGGAAACCGCCCGACGGCGCCGCCACCCAGATCTGCTGCAGCGGCGCGTTGGCGCTCACCACGACGGTCGCGCCGTCGTCGAACTCGAGCTCGAGCACCGACTCGGTGAGGCTCGTGTCGACGTCGGCGTCGCTGGCGTCGATCGCGTCCTCGATTCGCCGCATCACGCGCGCGCAATGCTCGCTGAATTCCTGTTCGGTCATGCTAGACTGCCTCGATGAAACGTGCCGTGGCCGGTACGGCGATTCTAGCTGTACTGACGGCCCTCGCGGCCTGCGGGCAGCGGGGTCCGTTGTACCTTCCCGACCAGCCCCGCTACGACCCGCCCGCCCCGAAGCGCGCCCCGGCCAGCACCACGGCGCAGCCGCCGGCGCGCTGATGCGGCGGGGCCGCCCGCGAACGCGGCTCGAACCCACACCAACAGCCGCACACCCGGAATCGAATCGATGGACTGGCTCGAAGCGCGTCAAGGCAGCCTGCACGCCGAAGGGGTCTCGCTGCCGGCGATCGCCGAGCGCTTCGGAACCCCCACCTACGTCTACTCGCGCGCCGCGATCCTCGAGCGCTGGCGCGCGTTCGCTGCGGCGGTGGCGGGCCGGCGGGCGCTCGTGTGCTACGCGCTCAAGGCGAACTCCAACCTCGCGATCATCGACCTGCTCGCGCGCGAGGGCGCCGGCTTCGACATCGTCTCGGGCGGCGAACTGGCGCGCGTGCTCGCGGCGGGCGCGCGCGCCGATCGGGTCGTGTTCTCCGGCGTGGGCAAGTCCACGGCCGAAATAGAGTTCGCGCTCCATGTCGGCGTGCGCTGCTTCAACGTGGAGTCCGAGAGCGAGCTCAAGTGGATCTCGGCGATCGCCACCAAGAGCGGCGCGCGCGCCGCCGTCTCGCTGCGCGTGAACCCGGACGTCGACGCCCGCACCCACCCCTACATCTCCACCGGGTTGCGCGAGAACAAGTTCGGCGTTCCCTACGAGGAGGCGCGCGCGCTGTACGCGCTCGCCGTCACGCTGCCCGGAATCGAGGTGGCGGGCATCGACTGCCACATCGGCTCGCAGATCACCGAGATCGAGCCCTTCGTCGCGGCGCTCGACCGGCTCGTCGCGCTGGTGGAGGATCTGGCGAGGGGCGGCATCAGGCTCGCTCACATCGACCTCGGCGGCGGACTCGGGATTCGGTACGCCGACGAACAGCCGCCCACGCCGGGCGCGATGCTCGCCGCGATCTTCGCGCGCATCGACGCCAGCCCCGTCGTGCGCGGCCTCGAGGTCATGTTCGAGTTCGGCCGCGCGATCGTGGGCAACGCGGGCCTGCTGCTCACCCGCGTGGAATACCTGAAGCGAAACGGCGAGCGCCGCTTCGCCGTGGTCGACGCCGCGATGAACGACCTGATGCGCCCGGCGCTGTACGACGCGTACCACCGCATCGTGGAGGTGGCGCCGCGCGGCGCCGCCGGCGCGGTGTACGACGTCGTCGGGCCCGTGTGCGAGTCGGGCGACTGGCTCGGGCGCGAGCGCGAACTCTCGGTGGAGGAGGGCGACCTCCTGGCGATCCTGTCGGCGGGCGCCTACGGGATGGCGATGAGCTCGAACTACAACACGCGTCCCCGCGCAGCCGAGGTGATCGTCGATCGCGAAACGGCGCACCTCGTCCGGGAGCGCGAACGGGTGGAGTCGCTCTACGCGCTCGAGCGCCGCCTGCCCGAATAGCTCTCGCGCACGCGCGCCCACACGCGCCACGCGAGGAGCGCGCCCACCACCGCCGCGTACACCATGGGCTCGCCCAGGTCGTTCTTGCCCGCCTTGTGCCACCAGAAGTGCAGCACGCCCAGCAGCGCCACCGCGTAAACGAGGCGGTGCAGCTCCGACCAGTGCCGCCCGAGCCTGCGCACCATCGCCTTGGTGGACGTGGCCGCGAGCGGCGCCATCAGCAAGAAGCCGGCGAATCCGGCGGTGATGAACGGGCGCTTGACGATGTCGGCGATCATCGCGACCCAGTCGAAATACTGGTCGAGCCAGACGTAGATGGCCAGGTGCAGGCAGGCGTAGAAGAACGCGAACAGCCCCAGCATTCGCCGCAGCCGGATCAGCGCGTTCCATCCGGTGATTCGCCGCAAGGGCGTGATCGACAGCGTGATGCACAGCATCACGAGCGTCCAGGTGCCGGTGGATCGGGTCACGAACTCCACCGGGTTGGCGCCCAGCCCGGCGCCGGCGCCGGCGCCGAGCGCCACCAGGCGCGCCAGCGGCCCCAGGCACGCGAGGAAGACGAGAGACTTGGCGAGAGTCAGTTGGCGAGCGTTCACTGCGCCGCCCCGGCGAGCGTGATCGAACCGCTCAGAAGTGCTTCTTCAGGTCCATGCCCGCGTACATCGACGCCACCTGGTCGCCGTAGCCGTTGAACATCAGCGTCGGGCGCTTGCGCCTGAACATGCCGCCTTCCCCGAGCCGCTGCTCGGTGGCCTGCGACCAGCGCGGGTGGTCCACGTTCGGGTTCACGTTGGAGTAGAACCCGTACTCGTTGGGCAGCGTGCGCATCCAGCTCGTGAGCGGCTGCTTGTCGGTGAAGCGGATGCGCACGATCGACTTGCCGCTCTTGAAGCCGTACTTCCAGGGCACGATGATCCGCACCGGCGCGCCGTTCTGGTTGGGCAGCACCTCCCCGTACAGGCCCAGCGTGAGCAGCGTGAGCGGGTTGTTGGCCTCGTCCAGCCGCAGCCCTTCCACGTAGGGCCACGAGATGATGTTCGACGCCAGGCCCGGCATCTGCTTTCTGTCCGCGAGCGTGTAGAACTCGACGAACTTCGCGGCGCCGGTGGGCTCGACCCGGCGGATCAGCTCCGACAGCGGGTATCCGACCCAAGGGATCACCATCGACCAGCCCTCCACGCAGCGAAGCCGGTAGATGCGCTCCTCGAGCGGCGCGAGCTTGAGCAGCTCCTCGATGTCGAACACCCTGGGCTTGGCGACGGCGCCCTCCACCGCGACCGTCCAGGGGCGCGTCCTGAGCGTGTGCGCGAAGCGCGCCGGATCTTCCTTCTCGGTGCCGAACTCGTAGAAGTTGTTGTACGAGGTGACGTCCTCGTAGGGCGCGGGCTTCTCGATCGTGGAGTAGGGGCTGGGCCTGGCCGCGAGCTTTTGCGCCGCGGCGTGCGCGCCGCCCGGTTGCAGGATCGCGTGCGCGGGGCCGAGCGCGGCGCCGGCGAGGCCCGCGCGCACGAGCGCGCGCCTGCGCTCGAACACCGCGCGCGGTGCGATCTCGCTGGGCAACGGGTCGGTCGACGAAGGGCGGCGAATCAGCATGGCGGTGACTCCTGTGCGGTTCGAGTCGGTCGGCATGCGCCCCGCCAACTTACGGCGAGCGCGGCGAGCCCGGGGCGATCGGCGCTGCGCCGATCAGCGAAGGCCCGCAATGTACTCGGAAACGGCCTTGATCTCGGCGTCGGACATCCGCGCCGCGGTGCCGGTCATCTGCGCGCTGTTCTTGCGCAAGCCCTGGCGAAAGGCCACCAGCTGCGCCTCGGTGTACTCGGCGAACTGGCCTGCGATGCGCGGGTACTCGTCGGGAATTCCGGCGCCGTTGGGGCTGTGGCAGCCCGCGCAAGCCGGTATGTGCTTGTCGGCGATTCCGCCGCGGAAGATCTTCTGGCCGAGCTCGACGATGTCCTTGTTCTTCGCGGCAGCGGGCTTGAGCTTCTGCGACTGGTAGTACGCCGACACGTTGCGGATGTCGTCGTCCGAGAGCGTTGCGGCGAACCCGGCCATGACCGGGTTGGCGCGCGCCGCCTCGGTCGCGCCCTTCTCGACCTTGAAGTTGCGCAACTGCTTGGCCAGGTACGCGGCGTGCTGGCCCGCGAGCTTCGGATTGGCCGGCGTCGGGCTGTTGCCGTCGGGGCCGTGGCAGGCCACGCAGACCTGCCCGGCGATCTGCTGTCCCTTGGCCAGGTCGACCTTGCCCGCGGCGCCCTGCGCCATTGCGCCCGAAGCAGCCAGCAACGAGGCGAGCGCGAACCAGCGCAGCGGTCGCAAGGCGTTTCGGTCTTCTCGTTTCATCGCATTCCCGACAGACATGACACAGATGAGTGGTCGAACAAACGATCGATTTTACAATAGCGGCGGAACACGCGCGCAATCCCACCCGGGCGGCCGCGAAACCGGCTGCCCGACCCGCTCCCGCACAAGATGCCCAGACTGCTCAGCGCACGCTTTCACACGACCGTGGCGCAGCGCCGCCAGCTCCCGCGCGGCGGGCTGCCCGAGGTGGCGGTCGTGGGCCGTTCGAACTCCGGCAAGTCGTCGGCGATCAACCTGCTGTGCAATCGCCGGCGGCTGGCGTTCTCCAGTTCCACGCCCGGGCGAACGCAGGCGCTGAACTTCTTCGCGCTCGGGCCGGGCGAGCAAGTGCAGGCGTATCTGGTGGACACCCCGGGCTACGGCTATGCGGCGGCCCCGCAGGCGCTGCGCCGCACCTGGGACGAGCTCGCGGGTCGCTACCTTCGCGATCGCACCGAGCTGCGCGGTGTCGTGCTCACGGCCGACATCAGGCGCTCTCTCACCGAGCTCGACCTCAGGATGCTCGCCTGGCTGGCACCCGAGGTGCCGCTGCTGGTACTGTTGACGAAGGCCGACAAGCTCGCTTCGTCGCAGCGGCAGGCGGCGGTGCGCAGGAGCAAGGCAGAACTGGCCGAGGTGCGCGCGGAAAACGCGAAACTGATCGCTTTTTCCACGCTCAAGAGAATCGGCGTCGAGGAAGCCGCCGCGCACATCGAGCGCTGGCTCGAGGTTGCGGCGAACTAGTTCAACGAGACGAGGGAGGCTGAGATGAGCGATTCCGGGCGACGGGTCGGGGCGGGGTTCCCGGCGCTGAGAATGCGTCGCCTGCGCCGCGACGACTTCACGCGCCGGATGGTTCGCGAGAATCGGCTGAGCGCCGACAACCTGATCTACCCGGTGTTCGTCGTGGAAGGCACCGCAGTCCGGCAGCCGGTCGCGTCGATGCCCGGGGTGGAGCGGCGCTCGCCCGACACGCTGCTCGAGCTCGCCGAGCGTTGCGTTGCGCTGGGCGTGCCGGTGATCGCGCTGTTCCCGGTGATCGAGCCCGCGATCAAGACCCCCGACGGCATCGCCGCCACCGACGAGAACGGGCTCGTGCCGCGGGTGGTGCGCGCGATCAAGCAGCGTTTCCCGCAGCTCGGCGTGCTCACCGATGTCGCGCTCGACCCGTACACGAGCCACGGCCAGGACGGAATGATCGACGACTCCGGCTACGTGCTCAACGACCCGACCGTGCAGATCCTGGTGCGCCAGGCGCTGGTGCAGGCCGACGCCGGAGTCGACATCGTCGCGCCCTCGGACATGATGGACGGGCGCATCGGCGCGATCCGCGCCGCACTCGAGTCGGCCGGTCGCATCCACACGAAGATCATGGCCTACAGCGCGAAGTACGCCTCGGGGTTCTACGGGCCGTTTCGCGACGCGGTGGGCTCGGCGTCGAACCTGGGCAAGGGGGACAAGAACACCTACCAGATGGATCCGGCGAACTCCGACGAGGCGCTGCGCGAGGTGGGGCTCGACCTGCAGGAGGGCGCCGACATGGTCATGGTCAAGCCCGGAATGCCCTATCTGGACATCGTGCGGCGCGTGAAAGACGCTTTCGCCGTGCCCACCTTCGTCTACCAGGTGAGCGGCGAGTACTCGATGCTCAAGGCCGCGGCGGCCAACGGCTGGCTCGACGAGCGCACCGTCGTGCTCGAGTCGCTGCTCGCGATGCGCCGCGCCGGCGCCGACGGCGTGCTCACCTACTTCGCGCTCGACGCCGCGCGCTGGCTGCGCGAGAGCTGATCGAGGGCGGGGCCCGAAGCGGGGCGTGCGATGCGGCTGCTGATCGTCGGTGCAAATGGCGCGCGCGAGACCGAGCGCGTGCCGCAAGAGCTGGCCGACGGCGAATTCCTCTGGTGCGACTGCGACTACGAGCAGGCGCGCGACTGGGTGCAGCCGCTCGCGGGCCTGCTGGCAACGCCGGTGTTCGACGATCACCTTCGCGACGCCGAGAACCCTCACCACCCGTCGTACTTCGACGCGACCAGCGGTTACGAGATGATCGTCTTTCGCGGCCTGCAGTCGACCGCGCCGCTGGTCGACGAGCAGGGGGTGGTGCGCGTGCGCACCCGGCCCACCGTGTACTTCGCGTTCCCGCGCTGCCTGGTCACGGTGCGCGCCGCCGACAGCCAGTTCGTGCCGGCCTTGCGCGCCCGTCTGCTGGCGTGGGCGCCGGGCGCCGCCGGGCGGCCCCCCTCTTCGCCCGAGGAGCTGATGCTGCGGCTGCTGGGCACGATGGTCGACCGCTACCTCGGCCAGCGGCAACCGCTCGCCGAGCGCCTCGAGCGCCTGCAGCGCCAGCTGCTCGACGCGAGGCGCCCGTTCCTCGACTGGCCGATGCTGCTCGACGCGCGCGGCGAGCTGCGGCGCCTCGAGACGCTGTGCGAGGAACAGCTCGAAGCGATCGAGCAGTGGCTCGAGCGGCGCCTCGAGCCCGACGCCGGCGACGATCGGCCGGCGCTGCCGCCGCTGCCCGACGCGCTCCAGGTTCGCGCGAACGACGTCCTCGAGCACATCCAGCGCGTGCTCGCGCACGCCAAGCGGCTCGAGCACTCGATCGAGACGGCGGTGCAGCTGCACTTCTCGTCGACCGCGCACCGAACCAACGAGGTCGTGCGCACGCTCACGACCATCACGGCGATCTTCCTGCCGCTCACGCTGATCACCGGCATCTTCGGGATGAACTTCGAGTCGATCCCGGGCCTGCACTCGCCGCTGGGCTTCTGGATCGCGATGGCCACGATGGCGGCGATCGCGATCGGGCTGCTCGCCTACTTTCGCGCGCGCCGCTTCCTCACCGACCCTTCGTCGAGGCGACGACCCAGTCGAGGTACGCCTGCAGACCGGAAGTGACCGGCACGGCGATCGCCTCGGGCACCTCGTAGGGGTGCAGCTCGGCCAGCCGCGCGCCCAGTTGCGCGGCCTTCGCCGCGACCGTCTTGGCGAGCAAGGCAAACTCCTGCGCCTGCTCCACCTCGCCCTGCCAGCGGTAGATCGAATGGCAGGGCGGGAGCACGTTCACGCAGGCCGCCAGCCCCTCTTCGACCAGCGCGCGGGCGATTCGCAGCGCGGTCTGCTCGTCGGGCGCGTTGCTGATCACCACGACCACCTCGTCGTCGCGAGCGGGCTCGCGCTGCCAGCGCCAATGCGCTCCCGCGGCGCTCACAGCGCGAACCTTCGACGCGTGAGCACCAGCGCGAGCGCGAACCCCGCCGCCGTGTAGGCGCACAGGATCAGGAGGTTCGCGGGCGCGTTCTGCGGCAGGTGCCCCAGCACCAGCGGGCGTGCCAGCTCCACCGCGGCGGTGAGCGGCAGCGCCGCCGACACCGCGCCCAGCCAGCCCGGGAACTGGCTGGTCGGGAAATAGACCCCGGCGAGGAAGGTCATCGGCGTGATCACGAGGGTGAAGTAGTAGTTGAAGAAATCATAGCCGCGCGCCAGCGCGTTGAAGCAAAGGCCGATCGCGGCGAACGCGAGCCCGGCCAGCGCAACCACCGGCAGCACCAGGATCATGGTCGGCTCGCGCGAGATTCCCAGCAGGAACACGACGGCCATGATCACGGTGCCCGAGACCAGGCTCTTGGTTGCCGCCCACAGCCACTCGCCCACGAGCACGTCGTCGAGCTCCACCGGCGCGTTCATGATCGACTCCCACGTGCGCTGCACGTGCATGCGCGAGAAAGCGGAGTAAAGGGACTCGAAGCTCGCCGCCATCGCCGCGCTCATGCACACGGTGCCCCCGGCGAGGAACACGATGTAGGGCACGCCGTCGATGTTCGGCAGCCAGCGGCCCAGGCCGTAGCCGAACGCGACCAGCATGATCAGCGGATCGGCGATGTTGGCTACGATGCTCGGCACCGCGAGCTTGCGCCACACGAGCAGGTTGCGCAGGTACACCGCGACGAAGCGCATCCTCGGCAGGGCGGGGGTCGTGGTCGGAATCGGCTGCGGCATCGGCTCAGTCGCGCAGTTCGCGCCCGGTGAGCTTGAGGAACACGTCCTCGAGGTTGGCGCGTCGCTGCAGGCAGCGCAGGCCGGGCGCGGCGTCGACGCGCTCGACCAGCGCCTGCGCGTCGCGACAGTATGCGAACAGCGTCTCGCCCACGAGCTCGGCGCGCTGCGCGAGGCCCTCGTCGATGATCGCGCCGGCCCACTGCGCGAGCCCGTCTCCCGTCACCTCCACCACCTGCGGCTCGATGTGCGCCTCGATCAGAGCGCGCGGCGCGTCGCAGGCGATCGAGCGGCCGTGGTCGAGGATCGCGACTCGCGAGCACAGCCTCTGCGCTTCCTCCATGAAGTGGGTGGTGAGGAGGATCGTCTTGCCGCGCGCCAGGAGCTGGCGCAGCCGCTCCCAGATCAGGTGCCGCGCCTGCGGGTCGAGCCCGGTCGTGGGCTCGTCGAGCACGAGCAGCTCGGGGTCGTTGACCAGCGCCCTCGCCAGCGTGAGGCGCCGCTTCATGCCGCCCGAGAGCGTGTCGATGCGGGCGTGGCGCTTGTGCGCGAGCCCGGCGAAATCGAGCAGCGCGGGCAACCTCGGCCGCAGGTCCGGCGCCGCGATCCCGAAGTAGCGCGCGAACACCAGCAGGTTCTCTTCCACCGTGAAATCGGGGTCGAGCGAGTCGGCCTGCGGCACGACGCCCACGCGCGCGCGCGCCGCGAGCGCGTGCCGCGGCATTTCCAGCCCCAGCACCTCCACCTCCCCGGCTTGCGGCTCGAGCAGGCCCAGCAGCATCTTGAGCGTCGTGCTCTTGCCCGCGCCGTTGGGCCCGAGCAGGCCGAAGCACTCGCCGCGCGCCAGTTCGAAGCCGAGCCCGTCGACCGCAAGCTCGGCGCCAAAGGACTTCGTCAGGCCGCGCACCCTGAGCGCGGGCTGCGGCGAGCCCGACGACGCGGGCGGCGGCGCCGGTTGCAGCGCAGCGCTCACGCGCGACCCGGCTCGCGCGCGCGGGCGCGCGAATGAATTCGGGCGTCCGATCGCGACACGCGAAGGAACGCCCGATGCACGCCGGCCTGCCCTTGCAGGCTCGCGCCGATCAGGATGCGGACTCTTCGGCCGCCGCCTCGCCCGTTTCGGGGCGATCCATCAGCTCGATCATCGCCATCGGCGCGTTGTCGCCCACGCGAAAACCGCATTTGAGGATGCGCAGGTACCCGCCGTTGCGATTCGCGTAGCGCGGCCCCAGTTCGGCGAAGATCTTCACGACCATTTCGCGGTCGCGCAGGCGGTCGAAGGCGAGCCTGCGGTTGGCGAGCGAGGGCTTCTTGCCCAGCGTGATGATCGGCTCGACCACGCGGCGCAGCTCCTTGGCCTTGGGCAGCGTGGTCTTGATCAGTTCGTGGCGCAGCAGCGAATTGCACATGTTGCGAAACATGGCCTCGCGGTGGCTGCTGGTTCGGTTGAGCTTTCTCAGTCCGTGACGGTGACGCATGATTCAGTCCTCGGTGTTCTCTCGTGCGGTTGGCGCGGCGATCAGGGGCGGTCGAGGCCGGCCGGCGGCCAGTTCTCGAGTTTCATCCCCAGGGTGAGCCCGCGCGAGGCAAGCACTTCCTTGATCTCGTTGAGCGACTTGCGCCCCAGGTTCGGCGTCTTGAGCAGCTCGTTTTCCGTGCGCTGGATCAGGTCGCCGATGTAGAAGATGTTCTCGGCCTTCAGGCAATTGGCCGATCGCACCGTGAGCTCGAGGTCGTCCACCGGGCGCAGCAGGATCGGATCGACCTGCGGCGCGCGGCCGCCGGCCGTGCCCTGCTCCGGAACCGCCTCCGCGCCGCCCTCGAGCGCCGCGAACACCGACAGCTGCTCGACGAGGATCCGCGCCGCCTGGCGAACCGCCTCTTCCGGGGCGATCACGCCGTTGGTCTCCACGTCGATCACGAGGCTGTCGAGGTCGGTGCGCTGCTCCACCCGGGCGCTCTCGACCATGTAGCTCACGCGACGCACCGGCGAGAACGAGGCGTCGATCACGACCCTGCCGATCGACTTCGTCTCGCCGAGGCTGCGCAGCGTTCCCGGAACGTATCCGCGCCCGCGCTCGACCTTGATCTGCATCTCGATGCGCCCGCCCTGGGTGAGCTCGGCGATCACGTGCTCGGGGTTGATCACCTCCACGTCGTGAGGCACGTCGATGTCTGCGGCGGTCACGGGGCCGGCGCCTTCCTTCTTCAGCGTGAGGAAGACCTCGTCGCGATTGTGCAGCTTGAACACGATGCCCTTGAGGTTGAGCAACAGGTCGACGACGTCTTCGCGCACCCCGTCGATCGTGGAGTACTCGTGCACCACGCCCGAGATCTGCACCTCGGTGGGCGCGTAACCGACCATCGACGAGAGCAGCACGCGCCGCAGGGCATTGCCCAGCGTGTGCCCGTAGCCGCGCTCGAACGGTTCCATCACGACGCGGGCGTGCGACGGGCCGACCTGGTCGACCTCGACGATCCGCGGCTTCAACATTGCAGTCTGCATTCTGGAATCCCTTCGATTAGCGCGAGTACAACTCGACGATCAGGCTTTCGTTGATCTCTGCGGAGAGATCGGCGCGGTCGGGCACGTTCTTGAAAACGCCCTCGAGCTTGGACTTGTCCACCGAGACCCAGGCAGGCATGCCGGACTGTTCCGCCAGGTTCAGCGAATCCTGGATGCGCGCCTGCGCCTTTGATTTCTCGCGTACTGCAACGATGTCATTTGGCCGCACCTGGGCCGAGGGAACGTTCAGCGCGCGGCCGTTGACCGCGATCGCCTTGTGGCTCACCAGCTGGCGCGCCTCGGCGCGGGTCGACCCGAAACCCATCCGGTAGACGACGTTGTCGAGGCGCGACTCGAGCAGCTTGAGCAGGTTTTCGCCCGTGTTGCCGCGACGGCGCACCGCCTCGGCGTAATAGCGGCGGAACTGGCGCTCCAGGATGCCGTACATCCGCTTGACCTTCTGCTTCTCGCGAAGCTGCAGGCCGAAGTCCGAGGTACGCGCTCCCGAGATCCGGCCGTGCTGACCCGGCTTGCTGTCGAGCTTGCACTTGGAGTCGAGCGAGCGACGCGCGCTCTTGAGAAAAAGGTCCGTCCCCTCACGGCGGGACAGCTTTGCTTTCGGTCCGATGTAACGTGCCACGTTTGTTTTCCTCTGGTCTACGCAGCGCTCGCCTCGCGGCTCGCCTCTGCGGTTAGTCTGTCCTTTCGGCGTTCCCCCCGGCTCGGGGCCGGGTCGGGCGACAGACGGTGGTCTTGCTTGCCCGGTGACTGCGCCCCGATGAGGGCGGCGCGGTCGTGCGGTCGCCGGGCGGCGGCCGAAACAACAGAAATCAGATCCGGCGGCGCTTCGGCGGGCG
>DATCZK010000177.1:0-2715 GCA_036525975.1 Burkholderiaceae bacterium
TCGTGGGGCTGGAGACGGCGCGCACCGGCATCACCTTCAATGCGATCTGCCCCGGGGGGGTGCTCACCCCGCTGGTGCAGAAGCAGATCGACGCGCGCGCCGCCGAAAAGGGACGCTCGGTGGAGGAAGCACGGCTGGCGCTGCTCGCAGAGAAGCAGCCTTCGCTCGAGTTCGTCACGCCCGAGCAACTGGGCGAGGTGGCGCTGTTCCTGTGCTCGGACGCGGCGCAGCAGGTGCGCGGCGCGGCGTGGACCGTCGACGGGGGCTGGACCGCGCAGTAGCGCGCCCGGCGGCGTCGGGCGGGTGATCCGGTTCGGGAGTTCTATTCGCGCGTGTCGGCGTCGCCGCGCGCGGCGCTGTTGTCGTCGACCGCAATCCGCCAGTAGCGGGGCGCATCGATGCGATGACGCGTGACCTGCGGCAACCGCCCCGGCGCGAAGCGCACCGTGACGGCGCCGTGCGCGTCGCTGCGTGCGATCTCGATGTTGCGCTCGAGGTATCGCTCGAGCACCTTCGGGTGCGGGTGGCGAAAGCGGTTGCGATACCCGAGCTGGAACACCGCCGCAGAAGGGGCGACCGCGTCGAGGAACGCGGGTGTGGACGAGGTGGCGCTCCCGTGGTGCGGAGCGAACAGCAGGTCGGCTCGCAGCGCGTCGGCCCCGAACAGCGCGAGCAGGCTGCGCTCCTGCGCCGCTTCGATGTCTCCGGCCAGCAGGACGCGCCCCGCCGGGCCGCTCACCCGCAGCACGCAGCTGCGCGCGTTGGGCGAGGGGCGGCGCGCCCGCTCGGTTTCGTCGCCGGGGTGCAGCCATTCGAATGTCCAGTCGTCCCACTGCCAGGCCTCGCCGCGCCGGCACCGGTAGTGCGGCGGCGCGGCGCTCGCGATCGGGTGCTCGGCCGGCAGCGAGCTTGCGCTCCACCCCACGCGCAGCGCGCGAGCCACCGACAGCGCGCCTCCGGAGTGGTCGAGGTCGAGGTGCGAGACGACCAGCGCATCGATTGCGCCGATGCCGCGCGCGCGCAGATACGGCACGACCACGCGCGCGCCGGCGTCGGCGCCCGATCCGAAACCGGGGCCGGTGTCGTAGAGCAGCCGACGCCCCGAGGTTTCCACCAGCACCGCGGTTCCCTGGCCCACGTCGAGCGCCGTCACCCACAGCTCGCCCGCGCGCGGGCGTTCGGCCGGGTGGATCAGCATCGGGATCACGCCGATTCCGGCGGCGAACCGGCCGGCCACCGGCACCGGAGCGAGCAGCGCCGCGCAACCCAGGCAGGCGAGCGCGAGCATCCAGAACGCCGGCAACGCCACCGTCGGCGCGCCCGCACCCCCCGGGTCGAGCCAGTGCAGCAGCCACAGGAGCGGCGAGGCGATCGCGCCCGCAACGTGAAGAAGCGGCGCCGCGAGCGGCACGAGCGGCAGCGGCAGCGCACCGGCGAGCGCGATCGGCGTGACCAGCGCCGACACCACCGGGATCGCGACCGCATTGGCGAGAGGACCCACCAGCGAGACGCTGCCGAAGAACAGCACGCCCAGCGGCACGAGCGCGATCGACGCCGCAACCTGCGTGCGCGTTGCCTCGCGAAGCACGCGCGCGAGCTTCGCGCCGCGGCCCCCGAATGCCGGGGCGACGCCTCGATCGCCGCAGTCGGCGCGCTCGCCGGGCTCGCCACCGCCGACCCGCCGCGGCTGGCGCGCGGCGCCGAACCAGACGATCGCGCCCACCGCGGCGAACGAGAGCCAGAAGCCCGGCGCCATCGGCGCCCAGGGGTCGAAGGCGCAGACGATCGCCGCCGCCGTGCAAAGCACCTGGTCCACGCGGCGCGCGCGACCGGCAAGCAGCGCCACGCCCGCCGCGGCCAGCATCCAGCAGGTGCGCTGCGCGGGAATGCCCCAGCCCGCCAGCGCCGAGTAGGCAAAGGCCGTGAGCACGCCGAACAGCCAGCGCGCGTAGGGCCGGGGGAGCCGCGCCGCAAGGGTGCGCGGCGACATCGCCCGCGCCAGCCGGCGGCTTCTCCACGCGCGGTCGGCGGCGAGCGCGCCGAGCGCCGCGAGCATCGTGATGTGCAGCCCGGAGATCGACATCAGGTGCCCTACCCCGGTGCGGTTGAACATCTCCCACGACGCCGCCGGGATCGCCGCCTGGTCGCCGATCGCGAGCGCGACCAGCACGCCGCGCGATTCCGGGTGGAGCTCGGCGAGCGCGGCGAGCATTGCGTCGCGGATCCGAAAGCGCACGCGCTCCACCAGCGCCCCCGGATCGGCAACGCGCTCGTCGAGCCTCTGGTTTCCGGCGGCTGTGCTCTTCGTGGCCCGCACGTACCCGAGCGCCGAGACTCCCTCCTCGAGGGCGCGCAGCTCGGCGTCGAACACCCCGGGGTTCGCCGGGGCGTGCGGGCGCTTGAGCCTCACCGTGAGGCGCCAGCGATCGCCGGGAACGAGCTTCGCCGGCGCGCCGGCATCGCTCCGGGCGCCCGCTTCGCTCCGGGCGCCGGCATCGCTCCGGGCGCCGGCCGCGCGCGTGCCATACCAGCTGAGCGCGACCACGCCGCCGGTCGGGCACGGGCCCTGGTGCTCCACGCACCGCTCGATGCGAAAGCGAAAGCGCGTGTCGCGGTCGAACGCCTGCGGCATCGCCGCCACCACGCCCACCACGGCGATGTCGACGCCCTCGAGCGCCTCGGGCAGGCGCGCCTCGAGGGCCCACTGCGCGCGCG
>DATCZK010000178.1:0-19326 GCA_036525975.1 Burkholderiaceae bacterium
CGCTGGGCGCGGCGCGTGCGCTCGCCCCGCTGATACCGGGGCGAGCGGAGAGCGCGGACCCTCCCGCGCTGCCGCCGATTCCCGCGAAGCCGCTGCGCCGCACGCGGTCTTCGCCGGGTGCATTGCAGTCAATGCGAAATCAATGCGTTCGAAGAACAGTCCGAACAATCTTCACCAGTGGGAGGCGATCGGCTATCTCAAGGGCACGCATAAGGACGATCCGGCCGGCCCGAACCTGAACGACCCCGACACCGGCACCGGCTGGACCAACTACATCCTGACCGCGTCAGGGATGGCATTCTCGAAGGACCACATCTACGCCTTCCACGCGGTGTGCGACCAGAACGGCGGGGCCGGCGTGCTGGGCGTCGCCGGGGCGCGCGTGCGAAGCGCACGACGTCCGGGCTGAGACGCGTTCCGGCCGCGCCCTCGGCGCGGCTCGGGCGCGAAGACCACGCGCCAATCAGGGGAATCGCCCTGCGCGGGCGGCACCCTTCCTATTCTTCAAGGTCGGCGTCGCCGATGTTCGGGAGTCGTCGTGCGGCGCCTTGATCCCCTCCCGGCCGGCGCGCAGTTTCCGGTCTTGCGATGAAAGGATTCTCGATGCGAAACATGGTGTCCCTCGTCGCGGGTGGCGCGCTGTTGGCCATCTCCGCGCACCTGCCTGCCTTCGCCCAGGACAAGAAGGCGCTGATCGAGCGAGGCCGATACCTCGCCAATGGCGCGGTCGCGTGCGCCAACTGCCACACGCCGCGCGGACCCGACTTCGCGCTGTTGCAGGACAAGGCCTACTCGGGCGGCTTCAAGATCGTCGAGCCCGCCTTCGAGGTGTACACCGCGAACATCACGCCGGACAAGAACACCGGCATCGGCGCCTGGACCGACGCGCAGATCATCACGGCGATCCGCGAGGGCAGGACGCGCGAGGGCAAGATCAACTTCCCGCCGATGCCGGTGCCCACGTACAACAGCATGTCGGACGCCGACGTGAAGGCGATCGTGGCGTACCTGCGCACGCTCAAGCCGATCCACAACGAGGTGCCGCAGTCGAAGTACAACGTGCCGCAGCAGGCGATGCCGCCCGCCAAGGGCAAGCCCGCGCCTTCGCCCAAAGACAAGGTCGCCTACGGCGGGTACATCGTCAACTCGCTCGCGCACTGCTTCGAGTGCCACTCCGGCCCCGACGCCAACGGCGTGCCCGACCTGCAGCGCAACCTCGGGTCCGGCGGATTCCTGATCACGCTGGCGCCGGGCGCGACCGTGATGACCGCCAACATCACGCAAGACCCGGAGACCGGCATCGGCAAGTGGAGCGACGCCGACATCAAGAAGGCGCTGACCCAGGGCATCCGGCCCGACGGCCGCCGCCTGTCGCCGCCGATGCCCTACGAGTTCTTCAAGAACATGACGAACAGCGACGTGGATGCCGTGGTCGCCTACCTGCGCACGGTCCCGCCGATCAAGCGCGCCGTGGAGCGAACCGATTTCCAGAAGGCCAACTTCAAGTAGCGGCGCCGGTAGCGCGATGGCGCCGACGTCGCCGCCTGCGCGGTGCTGACCCGCCGGCGCCTGCTCGTCGGCGCCGCCGGCGCTGCGGGCATCGGTGTCTCGGCAGCGCTGGCGGGCGCGGGCTCGGGTTCGAGCGGGAGCGCGGGGCCGCGTTTCACGCGACCGCTCGGCGCGCCCGCCGAACCGGTGGCCGGCAGCACGGTTGCCGTGCGACTGAGCGCGGCCGAGCGTCCGACCGCGCTCGCGTGCTTCGGCGGCCGGGCGCTGCCGATGTGGACCTTCGCCGAGGGCGCGTGGCCCCCGGTGATCCGCGTCGCTCTGGGCGAGCGGCTCGAGGCCACGCTCGAGAACCGGCTGCCCCGCCCCGAGGAGAGCACGTCGATCCACTGGCACGGCGTGCGCCTGCCGAACGACCAGGACGGCGTTCCGTACCTGGTCCAGCCGCCGGTGCTGCCGGGCGAGAGCTTTCGCTACAGCTTCAAGCCCCCGGACCCGGGCACGTTCTTCTTTCACACCCACTGCAACACGGTCGAGCAGCTCGGCAGGGGCCTCGTGGGCGTGCTGATCGTCGACGGCGACGCGACCGAGCCCTACGACGCCGACGAGGTGCTGCTGCTGCGCGACTGGCGCGTGGACGGCGATGCGGGCCGGTTCAATGCATTCTTCACGCTGCGCGGCGCCGCGCGCGCCGGAACCTACGGGTCGCTGCGCAGCGTCAACGGCGCCATCGACCCCGAGATCCGGCTGCCCGCGTCGGGCGACTGCCGGCTGCGCCTGATCAACGCCGACGTCACGCGAGTGATGGAGATCGGCGTGGAGGGTGCCGATGCGGCGGTCGTCGCGATCGACGGCACCGCGGTGCCGCCGTTCCCGCTGTCGAGCTGGTCGATGGGGCCCGCGATGCGCCTCGACCTCGTCGTGCGCGCGCCGCGCGACGGGCGAACCGCGCGGCTGGTCGACAGATCCGCGCCGGGCCGCTTCGAGCTCGCGCGCCTCGTCGGCCAGGGGGCGTCAAGACGCACGCGGGCGTTCGCCCCGGCGCCGCTGCGCGCGCCAGGCATCCCGCAGCCCGACCTCGCCAAAGCCACGCGCCTGCGCTTCGCGTTCCAGTCGAGCGATGCGGGGCGGTTCGTCGGCAGCGCCGCCGGCGCGCCGGGGGCTGCCCTGGGCGCGCTGTGCGTGAGCCAGAAGCTGTTCTGGACGATCAACGGGCGGCCGTGGCCCGACGGCGAGCACGCGCGCGTGCCGCCGCCGCTGGCCGTGCTCGAGCGCGGCCGATCCTACCTGTTCACGCTGGACAACGAGACCCCGTTCGCGCACCCGATCCACATCCACGGCCACACGTTCCAGCTGCTGCGATCGACCAAACTGCAGCGCCCGCGTCATCACACCGACACGCTGCTGCTGATGCCCGAGGAGCAGGCCGAGGTGGCGTTCGTCGCCGACAACCCCGGCGACTGGGTGTTCCACTGCCACGTGATCGAGCACCAGGAGAGCGGGATGATGGGCCACCTGAGGGTGACCTGAAACGTCGCGTCGATGCCTGCCTTCGCTCGCTGGCGCGCCCGATCGCTTCGTGCACTGGCGCTGCCGGACCTCGGATTCGCAGGCAGCAGCGGTCGCCCCGGTCGAACGCGGCGAAGAAGGCTCTCGGCACGCAGCCGACCTCGAACCCGCTCGGCTCGCGCCGGTGAAAGGGCGGCGAACGAGTGCGGATCATCCGTTGCGGCGTGTCCGGGAGGCGCGCGACTTCGGAGGAGTCGGCCAATGCACACGCGGTAGACAGTGCCCCCGTCGCCGGGTAGCCTGCCGGTTGGCGGAAGATGAACTCTGCACTTCGCGTGCGCCGGAGGTCGCGGTCATGTTCGACGTTCAACGATTTGTCGACCAATGCCAGGGTGCATTGAAGGAAACCGATCCCTCGGGCGCGATCCGCGAAATTCTCGAACGGACGGTGTCACAACCGGCCGACGTGCTGGCCGGTCTCGGCGAGCCGGACAAGGCGAGCGTTCAGAAGATCCACGTCGCTGACGACCTGACGATCCTCAACGTCATCTGGGGGCCGCACATGACGATCATGCCGCACGACCACAAGATGGCGGCGATCATCGGGGTCTACACGGGAGCGGAAGACAACATCTTCTGGCGCCGTACCGGCGATCAGTCGGGTCTCGTCAGAGCGGCTGGTGCACGCTCCCTCAGAGCGAAGGACGTTGAAGCCTTGGGGCCCGGGGCAATCCATTCCGTGACGAACCCCATCCCGCGCCTGACGGGCGCCATTCACGTGTATCTTGGTCCCTTCTTCACCGCCCACCGCAGCGAGTGGGATCCAGAGACGCTGATCGAGGCGACATACGACATCGAGAAGAACATGAGGCTATTTGAGGAGGCCAACGCCCGCCTCTCGATCAGGTAGCCCGTCCGGTTGCGCACGCGGACGGCGGCGCTACGGGCGAAGCACCCTGTGACCGTGCCGTGCCGCCGCGCGTGCCGGCGAAATCATCGGGACCCGGGATCGCGGCCGACGGTGAGCGCGGCGCGGAACCTCGGGTCGGCGTCCGCGAAGACCTCCTCGGGCCCCGCGCCGGTCGCATCGAAGAACCGCGCCATGAAGCAGCGCAGCGACGCGCACAGCGCGATGTCGCAGATCTGGGTGTCGTCGAAACCGGCCGCGCGAAGCGCGTCGATGTCGCCGGCCGTGACCTCGCTCGCCATGCGCGCGACCTTGCGCGCGTAGGAGAGCATGGCCAGCTCGCGCGCGTCGAGCCCGGCGCCGCGAAGGTCGGTCTGCAGCGCCATGACCGCCTCCCTGGAACCCAGGTCTTCGATCAGCTGCCTGCCATAGACGAACGAACAGTAGGTCGACGGAACCTCCTGGGCGGCGACGAAGGTGATCAGTCGCCAGTCGCGGTCCGAGAGCGAGAAGCCCTTGCGGACGATGCCGAAGAAGTCCTCCCACGCGGGCAGCAGGTCGGGGCGCGCGGTCCAGCACGCCGTCGCCTGCATCACGAAGCCCCGCGCTTGGACTTCGCCGCGCAGGATTTCGGCAACCCGGCCGGTGGCCTCGCTCGCATCGATGGTGCGCAGAAACACGGTTTCTCCTTTTGGGTCGAGTGCTTGGAACGTGGTGTGCCCGGCAACTCCGATGCGCCGCCCGATGCGACGCACGCTGCACCGGCGTGTCGGCCTAGCCTCGCGGAAGCGCCGCGATCAGGCGGGCGATTTCGTCCTCGGTATTGTAGTAGTGGACCGAGGCCCGCGAGAGGCTGTCGATGCCGCGCGGGCCGAAGTCCATCGGCGCGGTGAGCATCGACGAGATCCAGATGTTGATGCCGTGCGCGGCCATCCGCGCCATCGTCTCGGCCGGCGTCTCGCCTTGCACGCGAAAGGTCACCAGGCCCGACTTCACGCGCCCGCGGTCGTGCACGGTCACGCCGGGCAGGCGGGCGAGTTCGCCGCGAAGCGTCTCGGCGAGCGAGCGCACCCGCGCCTCGATGCGCTCGAGGCCGATCGCGCGCGCGTAGCGAACCGCCGCCACCAGGCCGATCCGGCCGGCGACGTTCGACTCCCAGGTCTCGTATCGCTTGGCGTCGGCGGTGAGGCGAACGCCCGTCTCGCCGTCGAGCGCGGCCGACTTCAGGTCGACGAAGGCCGGCTCGATCTCGTCCATCCGGTCGCGGCGAACGTAGAGAAAGCCGGTGCCCCGCGGCCCGCGCAGGTACTTGCGCCCCGTTCCCGAGAGCACGTCGCAACCGATGGCCTGCACGTCGATCGGCATCTGCCCAACCGACTGGCAGGCGTCGAGCATGTAGATCAGCCCGTGCCGACGCGCGACCTGGCCCACCTCGGCGGCCGGGTTCACCATGCCGCCCGCGGTCGTGGCGTGGGTGAGCAGGATGGCGCGCGTGCGCGGCGTGATCATCGCCTCGAGCGCGGGCACGTCCACCACCCCGTCGGCGTCCGACGGCGCGAGGTCCACCTCGAAACCCCGCCTTGCCGCCTGCTGCCGCAGTCCGAGGTAGTTCGAAACGTACTCGGCGGGGGCGTGGGTGATCACCCGGTCGCCGGGCCCGAGGCGAAGGCCGTAGAAGGCCATGTCCCAGGCGCGCGTGGCGTTCTCCACGTAGGCGATCTCGTCCGGGCCGGCGTTGAGCAGGCCGGCGAACTCGGTGTAAAAGGCTGCCAGCGTTCCGGCCGCGCGCTTCTCCGCCTCGTAGCCGCCGAAGCGCTCCTCGTCGCGCAGATGGGTCACGACGGCGTCGACCACCGGCCGCGGCATCAGCGCAGCGCCGGCGTTGTTGAAATGCACCAGGTCGCGGCAAGCGGGCGTTTCCTGCCTGAGCCGCTGGAGGTCCATGTCTCCGATGGCATCACCGTGATTCGGCATCGCAGTCTCCAAAGATGTGAGCGCAGCGCCTAACGTATGGGAAGAACGTGTGAGCGGGCGTTTGACTGCGACCCTGCCGATGGCGCCCGGTGCAGCTCTCAGATCACGAGGCGCTCGCCGGCATCGTTTCCCGCCTCGCGTCGCGCGAAGCGCTCGATGCGCAGTGCGTCGACGTCGATGAAGGGCGCCTCGCCGCAGGCTTCGTCGGCGATCACGCGGCCGATCGCGCCGGCCTGCTGCACGCCGTGCCCCGAGAAGCCGCAGGCGTTGATCCAGCCCTCCGCGCCCGGCATCCGGCCGAGCACCGCGTTGCCGTCGGGCGTCATCTCGTAGTAGCCCCACCAGCAGGCGCGCCGATCGATCGCGAGCTGCTCGAACCAGGGGAAGCGCGTGAGCGCGCGCGCGTAGACCTCCTCGAGCCAGGGCCAGTCGATGCCTTCCTCGAAGCCGGTGTCGGCCGGGTTGCTGCACCCGAAGATCAGCCGCTCGCCCTCGGAGCGGAAGTACACGCCCGTTGCGAGGTCGATCGTGAGCGGATAGGGCGCGTGGGCGCGCAACTCGGCGGGCAACGGCGCCGTGGCGAACACGATGCGCCTCGCCGGCGCCACCGGCACGATCATCGCCGCCGCGCGCGCGACCTCGCCGGCCCACGGCCCGGCCGCGTTGACCACGAGCGGGGCGGCGAAGCGCCCGCTCGAGGCCTGCGCGTGCCAAAGGCCGTCGCGACGCTCGAGGCGCTGCACCGCCTCGCCGAAGAGGAACCTCGCGCCGAGCGCGCGCGCGCGGGCCACGTACTCGAGGCAGATGCCGTGCGGGTCGACGATGCCGTCGGCGCCGCACCAGGTGGCGCCCGCCAGTTCGTCCACGCGCATCGGCACGCGCTCGGCGGCCTCCTGCGGCGTGAGCAGCTGCACGGGCGCGCCGAGCGCGCGCTGCATCGCCGCGCTCTGGCGCTGCGACTGCCAGCTCGCGTGCGGCACCGCGAACAGGTAGCCGTGGGGGCGATAGTCGGCCTGCGGCATCGCCCGGTACTCCTCGATGCTGGCCATCGACAGCTTCACGTTCACCGCTTCCGAGAACTGGTGGCGAACGCCCGCAACGCTGCGCCCCGTGGACCCGGTGGCCGGGCCCGATTCGCGCTCGAGCACGACGACCTCGAAACCGCGCTCGGCCATGCGCCACGCGCAGGCGGCGCCGATGATCCCGGCGCCGACCACGATCACCGGGCCGCGCCCTTCGTGGCGCAGCTGGCTCAGCGTGCCCGGCAAAGCGATTCCCACGCCAGGCGCGCCGCGGCGAGATCCCACAAGGCCTGGCCCACGCTCTTGAACACGACCGGCCCTCTCGCCGGGGGCCGCGCCGACCCCGCCGCGACCTCCTCGAGCGCCGTGACCGTGCCCCAGTCGATCCCGGCCTGGATGAGGTCGCCCGCTTCGTGCCTGGCGCCCCCGGCGTCGTCGACGAACACGGCCGCCCTGCGCACCAGCGAGGCGGGCAGCTCGCACATGCGCGGCTGGTACGCGCCCACCGCCGCCACGAAGGCGTCGTCGCGAACCCGGTCGGCGAACAGCGGCGCGGTCGCGGTGGTGGCCGTGACGACGATGCGCGCCTCCCCGAGCGCCGCTTCCACGTCGATCTCCACCCGTGCATCGATGCCGAGGCGGGCGCCGTGCTCGGCGAGCCGCTCGGCGCTCGCGCGCGAGCGCGACGCGATCCGCACGCGCGAGACGCCGCCGGCCGCGGCGAAGGCCTCCAGGTGCGAGCGGCCTTGCACGCCCGCGCCGATGAGCAGCATCTGCGCGCCCGCGCACTGCGGCGCGAGCAGCTTCATCGCCAGCAGCGACAGCGCGGCGGTGCGCCGCGCCGTCACGCTCGGTCCGTCGAGCATCAGCACGCGCTCGCCGGTGCCGGCGCGCATCAGCAGCACCTCACCCTGCAGGCTGGGCAGGCCGCGGCCGGCGTTTTCCGCGTGCACGGTCACGAGCTTGGTCGAGGCGAACTCGCCGTCGGTGGCGGGCATCACGAGCAACGAGCCGCCGGGCAGGGCGAGCGCGAGCCGCTCGGGGGCTTCGGTCAGGCCGGCGCTGCGGCGCAGCAGCATCGCGCGCAGCGCGTCCACCAACGGCCCGAACTCGAGCGCGGCGGTGGTCGATGCGGCGTCGAGCGCGAGCATGTGTCGTGGCGCGCGGGTCAGGCGAGGTGCCGTGCCTGGCGGGGCGGCGTCGCGGAGGCTGCGGCGGAAGCGCTCGATGCGCGGGACGTGTTCTGCGCCGGCTGCGGGCGCCCGAGCGCATCGCCGTCGATCCCGGCTTCCTCCTCGAGCCAGCGGCGCAGAAGCGCCTCCTGGCGCTCGAGCGAGAACGCGTGGGTGGCGTCGGTGTGGGCCCAGAGCCAGTCGGAGAAGCGCATGAAGCGGGCGAAGGGCTCGTGGCCGAGCAACAGCGCCCGCGCGTGCGGGAAGCGGCCCGAGTTCGCGAAGATGTCCCAGTAGCGCGCGAACCGGGCGATGCGCTGCATGTCGGCGAACGCGATCGCATCGGTGGCCAGCACGTTGTAGGGCGGGTCGGGGTTGAACACCAGGCCGTGCGACTCGGTGTGGCGCGCGATCGGGGCGCCTCGCAGGCGCTTGAGGATGCCCAGCTGGATCTCCTGCGGGTCGAGCGCCACGAGCCGGTCGAAGCCGGCGCCGAAACTCGCCAGATCCTCGCCCGGAAGCCCCGCGATCAGGTCCACGTGCAGGTGCGCGCCGGTGTTTCGCCGCAGCCACGCGATGTTGCGCTCGGCCGCCGCGTTGTCCTGGCGCCGGCTGATCAGCTTCTGCACGTCGGGGTTCCAGGTCTGGATGCCGATCTCGAACTGCAGCGAGCCGGCCGGAAACGACGCGATCGTCGCGCGCAGCGCGTCGGGCAGGTGGTCGGGGATCAGCTCGAAGTGCGCGAACACCGGGTCGTCGGGCGTCGCGATCAGGCGCTCCCTGAAGAACGCCAGGATCGCCAGGCTCGTGCCGGTCTTGAGGTTGAAGGTGCGGTCCACGAACCGGAATCTGCGCGCCCCGCGCGCGTGCAGCTGCGCGAGCGCGCCGAGCACGCGCTCGAGCGCGAAGGGGCGCGCGGTGCGGTCCAGCGCCGAGAGGCAGAACTCGCAGCGAAACGGGCAGCCGCGCGAGGCTTCCACGAACAGGTGCCGGTGCGCGATGTCGTGGTCGGTGTAGAGCGGGTAGGGGAGCTCGAGCGCAGCCGGCTCGCTGTCCTCCCCGGCGATCACCTTGGTAAGCGGCCTCGGGCCCTCGAGCAGCTGCGCGGCGAGCCGGGCGAAGGCGGTCTCGCCGGCGCCGGTGACCACGTGGTCGGCGAGCGCGCAGATGCGCTGCTCGGCCACCTCGTGGCTCACCTCGGGGCCGCCCACGACGATCTTCACGCCCGGCGCCACCCGCCGCAGTTGCGCCACCAGGCGCGTGGCTTCGTCCACGTTCCAGATGTAGACCCCGATCGCGATCACCCGCGGCTGCTCGGCGAGCAGGCGCTCGAGCATCGTCTCGGTGCGCACGCCGCAGACGAACTCGACGATGCGCGCGCGCGACGCGAGCCCGCCGAGGTTGGCGTGCAGGCATCGCAGCCCGAGCGACGCGTGCGCGTAGCGCGTGTTGATGGTGGTGAGGACGATCTCGGACATCCCGAAGGTCTCTCCGGCCGCTGTGGGTGCGAATCGGGCGATGCCGGCGCGGGGTCGCGACACGGCAGCGCGAATGTTGCAGAATCATACCGATGGACAAGACGCCGCCGCACACGCACCCCGGATCGACGCTCTCCGAGCAGGACTTGCGCGTGCGCGCGCTCGAGACGCTGCTGGTGGACAAGGGCTATGTCGATGCGGCCGCGCTCGACGAACTGATCGACGCGTACGAGCACCGCATCGGCCCGCACAACGGCGCGCGGGTCGTGGCGCGGGCATGGGTCGACAGCGCGTATCGCAACTGGCTGCTCGCCGACGCCACCGCCGCGATCGGCGCCGACGAGACCTTCGGTTTTCGCGGGCGCCAGGGCGAGCACATGGTGGCGCTCGAGAACACGCCGCAGGTGCACAACATGGTGGTGTGCACGCTGTGCTCGTGCTACCCGTGGCCGGTGCTCGGCCTGCCGCCGGTCTGGTACAAGTCGGCCCCGTATCGCTCTCGCGCCGTGATCGATCCGCGCGGCGTGCTCGCCGACTTCGGCGTCACGCTTCCCGAGGCCACCGAGATCCGCGTCTGGGATTCCACCGCCGAGATCCGGTACCTGGTCGTGCCGATGCGCCCGCAGGGCACCGAGGGGTGGAGCGAGGAGCGGCTCGCGCAACTCGTCACGCGCGATTCGATGATCGGCACCGGGCTCGCGCTCGCCGCGTCCGCAGGCGGCGAGGATCGGCGATGAACGGCGCGCAGGACCTGGGCGGGCAGATGGGATTCGGGCCGGTGGCGCCCGAGCCCGACGAGCCCGCCTTTCACGAGGCCTGGGAACGCCGCGCCTTCGCGCTCACGGTCGCGATGGGGTTCACCGGGCAGTGGAACATCGACATGGCGCGCTCGGCGCGCGAGAGCCTGCCGCCCGCGCAGTACCTCGCGAGCAGCTACTACCAGATCTGGTTCGAGGGGCTCGAGCGCCTGATCGTGGCGCAGGGGCTCGTCGGCAACGACGAGATCGAGGCCGGGCGCTCGCTGCGCGCGCCGCGAGCGGGCATCGTGGCGCTCGCGCACGACCGCGTCGCGCAGGCGCTCGCGCGCGGCGGCCCCACCGAGCGCAGCGCGCCGGGGCCCGCGCGCTTCGCGCTCGGCGACGCGGTGCGCACGCGCGAGATGAACCCGGCCCACCACACGCGCCTGCCGCGCTACGCGCGCGACAAGCGCGGCGAGGTCGTTGCGGTGCACGGCGCGCACGTCTTTCCCGACAGCAGCGCGCGCGGGCTGGGCGAGGATCCGCAGTGGCTCTACACGGTGCGATTCCAGGCGCGCGAGCTCTGGGGGGCCGACACGACCGCGGCGAGCGTGTGCGTGGACTGCTGGGAACCCTATCTCACCGCGGCATGACCCGGGTGCCGCAACTGCCGCACCTGCCCTGCGACAGCGAGGGGCCGGTGTTCTCGCAGCCCTGGCAGGCGCAGGCGTTCGCGCTCGTGCTCGCGCTGCACGAGCGCGGGGTGTTCCAGTGGACCGAGTGGGCCGAGCGCCTGTCCGCCGAGATCCGCAGGGCGCAGTCCGAGGGCGACCCCGACCTGGGCGACACCTATTACGAACACTGGCTCGCCGCGCTCGAGCGGCTGCTGCTCGACAAGGGCATCGCGCAGCCGCTCGCGCTCACCGCGCTGCGCCAGGCGTGGCGGGTGGCCGCCGAGACCACGCCGCACGGCCAGCCGATCGTGCTCGGAGCCGCGGCCCGCGCGCGCTCCGCGCAGGCCGCGCAGGACGCGCTCAGTGCTTGCGCGGCGGGCCCGCCGCGGCCAAAGGCCTGACCGGCGCGGAAACCTCGACCGTGGAGCGCTTGCCGTCGCCCGTTTCCACGGTGAGCGTGATCGCCACCGTGTCGCCCTCCACGAGCGCCCGTTTCAGGTCGATCAGCATCAGGTGATAGCCGCCGGGCGCGAGCTCGACTGCGCGGTTCGCGGGGAGCGCCAGCCCGGCGATCGGGCGCATCCGCATCACGCCGGCGTCCATGCGCATCTCGTGGACCTCGGCGATCGCCGCCGCCGTCGACTGCACGGCCACCAGCTTCGCGTCGGTTGCCGAGGTGATCCTCATGAACGCGCCGGTGGCTCTTTGCTGCGCCACGGTGCCGCGCACCCAGGCGTTGTCCACGATCACTTGCGCCTGCGCGGGTGCAGCGGCGGTTGCGGCGAGCGCCAGCGCCAGCGCCAGGCCCAGGCTGCGCGCGCCAAGCGCGGTTGCGGAGTCGCTCATCGTTGCCTCTCTCATCGTTGCCTCGAAGCGCCGCCGGAAACATCCTCGCGCGCGCGCAGCGCCAGCGCGCACTCTCGCACGAGCGCCGGACCGCGGTAGACGAGCCCGGTGTAGACCTGCACGAGCGTCGCGCCGGCATCGAGCTTGGCGCGCGCGTCTGCGCCCGACATCACGCCGCCCCCGCCGATGATCGGGGAGCCGGCCGGGAGCAGCGCGCGCAGCGCCCGAATCACGCGGTTCGAGGCCTCGAACACCGGCGCGCCCGAGAGCCCGCCCGCTTCGTCGCAGTGCTCGAGCCCCGCCACGGCGTCGCGCGACACCGTCGTGTTGGTTGCGATCACGGCGTCGATCGCGTGCGCGCGCAGCCGATCCGCGATCGCTTCGATCTGCGCCTCGGTGAGGTCGGGCGCGATCTTCAGTGCCAGCGGAACATACCGGGCGTGCCGGTCGGCGAGCCGCTGCTGGCGATCGCGAAGCGCGGCGAGCATCGCGTCGAGCGCGTCGGCGCTCTGCAACTCGCGAAGATTCTTCGTGTTGGGCGAGGAGATGTTCACCGTCACGTAGCTGGCGCGGGGGTAGACGCGCTCCAGGCACAGCAGGTAGTCGTCGGTTGCGCGCTCGATCGGCGTGGCCGCGTTCTTGCCGATGTTCAGGCCCAGCACGCCGTCGAAGCGCGCGCGCTCCACGTTGCGCACGAACGCGTCGACGCCGTCGTTGTTGAACCCCATCCGGTTGATCAGCGCATGCGCGCGCGGCAGCCGAAAGAGGCGCGGGCGCGGGTTGCCCGGCTGCGCCTTCGGCGTGACGGTGCCAACCTCGATGAAGCCGAAGCCCATCGCCGCGAACGCGTCGACGTGGGCGCCGTTCTTGTCCAGGCCCGCCGCCAGTCCAACGCGGTTGCCGAACGTCAGGCCCATCACCTCGACCGGGTCTTGCACCGGCGCGCCGGCCGCCAACCGCAGCGCGCCGGTGCACGAGGCAGCCTCGATCGCCGCGAGCGTCAGGTCGTGCGCGCGTTCCGGATCGAGCGCGAACAGCAAGGGCCGCGCGAGCGGGTACGGGTCGATCATCGCGCCGCCCTCAGAGTCGTTCGGGGAGGTCGCGCATCTCGCGGGGCGAGCCGGGCGCCGGCTGCGGTTGCGGTTGCGGCGCGTCGTCCAGCGGCTTCCAGAGCCCGTCGACCAGCCGTTCCAGCGGGCGGAAACGCGCCTTGTAGGCCATCTTCTGGCTCTGCGCGATCCAGTAGCCGAGGTAGAGGTGGGGCAGGTTCAGCTGCCGGCACTGCTCGATCTGCCAGAGCACGTTGAAGGTGCCGTAGCTCGCCGGCCGCGCGTCGGGGTCGTAGAACGTGTACACCGACGAGAGCCCGTCGCCGAGGATGTCGACGATCGAGACCATGCGCAGGGCGTCTTGGCGGTCGCGGAATTCCACCAGCCGCGTGTTCACCTTGCTCTGGAGCAGGAACTGCGCGTACTGCTCGCGGCTGTCGTGGTCCATGCCGCCGCCCGCGTGGCGCGAGGCCTGGTAGCGCAGGTACAGGTCGTAGTGCTCGGCCGAGAACGCGAGCCGTGCCACCAGCACCTTGAGGTCGGAGTGCGCGCGCAGCGCGCGACGCTGGCTGCGGTTCGGGGCGAAGCGCGCCACCGGGATGCGGATCGGAACGCAGGCGCGACAGCCGTCGCAGTGGGGCCGGTACGTGAACACGCCGCTGCGGCGAAAGCCGGCGCGCACGAGCTCGCCGTAGACGTCGGCGTTGATCAGGTGGTTGGGGGTGGCCACCTGCGAGCGCGCCTGGCGCGACGGAAGGTAGCTGCACGGGTAGGGCGCCGTCGCGTAGAACTGGAGCGCGGCGAACGGCAGTTCGTTCAGGTGCGTCATGCGTGGTGCCGTTTCACCCGTTTCACACGTCAGGCCACTCGACACGCAGCGCCCGCCACTGCGGGGCGGGCATCGACGAGAGCTCCGAGACTTCTTCCAGAAACTCCTCCCGGGTGATCTGGATCGCGCCGAGCGAGGCGAGGTGCCCCGTGGCCTGCTGGCAGTCTATCACGCGAAAATCGTTCGCTCGCAGCGTGAAAACGAAGGCGGCGAGCGCCGCCTTCGAGGCGTCGGGGCGCCGCGCGAACATCGACTCGCCGTAGAACATCCTCCCGATCGACACGCCGTACAGGCCGCCCACCAGCGACTCGCCCTCCCAGACCTCCACCGAGTGCGCGTGGCCCATCTCGTGCAGCGCCGCGTACGAGGCCATCATCGCGTCGGTGATCCAGGTTCCGTCCTGCTCGGCCCGGGGCTGGGCGCACGCCCGCATCACGCGCTCGAAGGCGCTGTCCAGGGTGATGCGCCAGCTCGCCTCGCGTCGCAAGCGTCGCAGCGTCTTGACCAGCGAGCGGCGCAGCCGGAACCCCTCGAGGTAGAGCACCATGCGCGGGTCGGGCGACCACCACAGCACCGGCTGGCCCTGCGAATACCAGGGAAAGACCCCTTTGCGGTAGGCCTCGAGCAGGCGCTCCGGGCCCAGGTCGGCGCCCGCGGCGAGCAGGCCTTCGGGCTCGCGCAGCGCTTCGCGCGGGTCGGGCAACGGCTGGTCGGGGCCGATCCAGGGAAGGCGCACTGCGGGCCTTGCGAGGCTGCGCTCAGCAGCGCACCTGCTGCCGACAGTACTGATCCAGCGGCTGCACCGTGCAGGTTTCGCCGGCGCGGTCGCGCGCGCGCGACCCGTGCTCGAGGGTCAGGCGCAGTTCGTACTTCGCGAAGAAGGCGTCGAACATCTCGCCGCCCTGCACCGCCACCGCGTGCAGCGTGTCGCTCTGCGGTTCGTGCTCGAGCACGATCGCGGCGAGCGGTTGCGGCGCGGGCCCGGCGAGCACGCGCGCGCCGTCGGCCGGATCGTACTGGCTGTGCTCGGCACAGCAGTGGATCACGTCGGTGCTGCGGTTCTGCGGCCCGGCCTCGGTGCGAAAGCTGATGAAGCTGATCTCGCGCGTCGGGTACGCCATCTGGTGCGCGCAGATGGCCGAGTAGGCCACGATCGAGCGGCCCTGTCCCACGCCGCCGCGCCACTGGTAGCGACCGCGCCTGGCCGTGGCGAGCGCGGAGCTCGCGGCGGTGGGGCGCCCGAGGTTGAGCAGGAACGCGGGCGTGCCCACGTACGGGTAGTGGAACAGCAGGTTCTGGCGCACGGGGATCTCGCGCGCGCGCAGCGGCTTTCCGGCCGTGTCCACCAGCAGCGCGCGGCGGTACGGGGTGGCCGCGCCGGTGGCGGTCTGCGCGAGGGCCTCGGCCGTGCATCCCAGCCCGGCGGCGCATCCGATCATGAACTCGCGTCGTTCCAATTCACTGCTCCGTGGCTGGTTGCGTGCGGGTGCGCTTCTCGTGGCCGATCGTGCCGGTGTGCAGGCCGAACGCGCCGTTGCGCCGGTCTTCCAGGTACCAGCGCAGGGTCTGCGAGACGGTGCGAAACGCAATCGCCTCCCAGGGGATGTCGCGCTCGTCGAACAGCCTGGCCTCGAGGCTCTCGGGCCCCGGGTCGAGATCGGGGCCGAGCATCGGGGCGTGGAAGAACATGTGCACCTGTTGCACGTGCGGCACGTCGAGGATCGAGAACGGCGCGCCCAGCTCGATTCGGGCCCCCGCCTCCTCCACCGTCTCGCGCGCCGCGCCTTCGCCCGTGCTCTCGTCGTTTTCCATGAAGCCCGCAGGCAGCGTCCAGTAGCCGTAGCGCGGCTCGATCGCGCGCCGGCACAGCAGGATCCTGCCCTGCCAGGTGGGGATCGTGCCCAGCACCATCCGGGGGTTCTGGTAGTGAATGGCCCCGCACGAGGGGCAGCAGTGGCGCAGCCGGTTGTCGCCGGCCGGAATGCGCTGCTCGACCTCGTGGGCGCAAGCGGGGCAGTACCTCATCGCGAGCTCGGTTCGGCGCGGTGCATCGCGCGAGTTTAGCAGCGCTGCGGCGGCTCGCTCGAGCAACCGCGCGCGCCGCGCGACGGTACGGCGCCCGCCGGCGCCGCGCGTTCGCCAAGTTGCCGCACGACGGCGCTTTGCGCTATACTCGCCAGTTCCGGACGCGGGGTGGAGCAGTCTGGCAGCTCGTCGGGCTCATAACCCGAAGGTCGCAGGTTCAAATCCTGCCCCCGCAACCAAGAACTCCCGAAAGACGCCGATTCCCGCAGTGGAGCCGGCGTTTTTTTTCGCCTGCCGTCTGGCCGCGCGCTTCGCGTGAGCGCTCGCGCGCGCGGCGCGCCGTGGCGCGCACGCTCGGCGCCGGCGCGTCGCGGGCCCGCCGAATGGCTCGCCTCGAACTCGGCGCGGGGGGGTGGCCGTCGGGCGGATCGCGAGCGATCGTTTCGCGCGGCGGGGAAAAGTTTTCCGCATGGGGCAAAAGCGGATAGAATCGTGGTTTGCAGCCCGGAGCCACGGCATGTCTCCGGGCAGATCGCAGGCGTTAGTCGCTAGCGAAGCACGGCGCAGTCGGTCGTGCGGATCATCCGGCCGCGGGTCGGAGCCAACAGCAATGCAAACGCCGAGTACGAAACTCGTGTTCGGGCGCCGAGCGCACGCATCGTGTTCGAGGCACGCCCGTCAAACCATTCTCTGAGCCGGAGCCGCGGATTGAATACCGCGCAAGCGCGAATCATCATCGAAGCCGCCCTGCTGTCGGCGCCCCAGCCGTTGTCGGTGTCGGACTTGCGTCGCCTGTTCGACGACGGGATCGGCGCCGACACCGTCCGCGGGTTGCTCGAGGACATCGGGCAGGCCTGGCGCGACCGCGGCCTGCGGCTGGTGGCGTTGGCGGGCGGGTGGCGCTTCCAGACTTCGCCCGAGGCCTCGGCGCAGATCGCGCGGCTCAACCCCGAGAAGCCGCCGCGCTACTCGCGTGCGGTGATGGAAACGCTCGCGATCATCGCCTACCGCCAGCCCGTGACGCGCGGCGACATCGAGGAGATCCGCGGCGTGACCGTGTCGTCGAACGTGATCAAGACGCTGGAGGACAGGGGCTGGATCGAGGTGATCGGGCACAAGGACGTGATCGGGCGCCCGGAGCTGCTCGCGACCACGCGCCAGTTCCTCGACGATCTGGGCCTGAGGTCGCTGGAAGAGCTCCCGCCGCTGGCGGACGCGGCGGAAAGCGGCGAGGGCGGCGCGGTCGGCGCCGCGACGGATGACCCGAGCGCGTTGCACGACGCATCGCAGCCCGCGCAACACGATGCGGCAACCAGCGCGACGCCGCAGCCGGCGGCCGAGCAGGCCGCCCTGGAGCTGGCCGTGGAGCCGGAACCGGGGCCGGGCGACGACGCCGGCGCCCGCGACGGCGGCGGGTCGCAGGCGGTGAACGGAGGAGTGTGAGTTGAACGACGATCAGGCAGGGGCAGGCGACGCGGCTTCCGGTTCGCAGGACGGCGATCGTCCGGCGGGCGCCGAGGGCGACCGCGGGGGCGGCGGCGGCCCGTCGGAAGCCGGCAAGTCGCGCGGACCCAGGCGCCGGCGCGGCCCGCGCGGCGGACGCCGGCGCAGCAAAGGGAAACCCGGCGGCCGGCCCGAGGACGGCGGGCAGGGCCCCGCGCGCGACGCCGGCCAGCCCGGCCCGGACGAGGGCGTGCAGCCGGTCGCGGAGCCGGGCGCGGAGCCGGGCGCGCAGTCGGGCGCGGAGCCGGGCTCGCAGCCCGAGCGCTCGCGCCAGCCGGTTGAAGACGATCCGCTGCCCGTGTTCGCGCGCGACGCGGTCGTGGGCGTGGAGATCGGGCGCGACAACGACCGCACGATCCCGGTCGACGACGACGAGACGGCCCCCAAGCTGCACAAGCTGCTGGCCGACGCCGGCCTCGGGTCGCGCCGAGACATGGAAGACCTGATCATCGCGGGCCGCGTGTCGGTCAACGGCCAGCCCGCGCACGTGGGCCAGCGAATCGGCGCGAACGACCAGATCCGCGTCAACGGCAAGCCGATCCGGCGTCCGGCGCTGCCGCCGCCGACGCGCGTGCTGCTCTATCACAAGCCCGCCGGCGAGATCACGAGCCGCGACGACCCCGACAAGCGCGCCAGCGTCTTCGACCGGCTCCCGCGGATCAAGGGGGCGCGCTGGGTGTCGGTGGGCAGGCTCGACTTCAACACCGAGGGGCTGCTGATATTCACCACCTCGGGCGATCTCGCGAATCGCCTGATGCACCCGCGTTACGGGTGGGAGCGCGAGTACGCGGTGAGGGTGCTCGGGCGCATCGACGACGAGGCGCGCGAGAAACTGCTCGCCGGCGTGGAACTCGAAGACGGGATGGCGGTTTTCAGCCGCATCGACGACGTGGGCGGCGACGGCGCCAATCACTGGTACCGGGTGCTGATCTCCGAGGGGCGCAACCGCGAGGTGCGCCGGATGTTCGAAGCGGTCGACCTCACGGTGAGCCGCCTGGTGCGGATCCGCTTCGGCCCGGTGGGGCTGCCGCGCGAACTCACGCGCGGGCGTTGGGTGGAGTTGCCGCGCGGCGACGTGGCGGCACTGCTTCAGGCGGTGCGCAAGGGCGCGGCCGAGGGCGCGTCCGAGGGCGGCGAAGACGACGACGACGAGCACCTGGTCGACGACGAGGACGCCCAACCGATGTTCCACGACGAGCTGCGCGAGGAGGTCGTGCCCGAGCATCACGACGACGACGAGTGGCAACCGCGCTCGGCCGACGCGCACCTCGAGGGAATCACCCGGATGGTGCGTCGCGGAGACCCCGGCAACGCCGCGGGCGCACGGCGCAAGCGCGCGTTTGGCGCGCGCGGGGGCGGCGGGCCCGGCGCGGGGCCCGCGACGCCCTCGGGCGGTTTCCCCCCGAGCGGCGGGCGCAGAACGCAGCGCGGGCGAGGAGCGGGCGGCGGCGTAGGCGCCGGCGGCCCGCTCGGGCAGGGGAAGGGCGGCGGGAAAGGCGGTGGAAAACAGGGCGGAAAAGCCGGTGCAAAACCGGGGGGCGGGCCGCGCCGGCGGCGCAAGCGCTCGCCAAGCGGTCAATAGCGGGTTATAATTCGGCGATTACAAGCGCCCGGTCGGCGGAGTACCGTCGGGCGTGCTCAAAGAAGTGGGCTGGCTCAGCCCATTTTTTTTTGGTGCGCGCCTGGGGCCGGGCTTCTTGGTCTTTGTTTACGGAGGCGCGCGCAGGTGAGTTCGGTAGAGGCGATCGTTGAGCGCACGCTCGCGGGCATGGGCTACGAGCTCGTCGACCTCGAGTTCGCCGCCAGCGGCTTGCTGCGCGTGTTCATCGACTCTGCGGGCGGAATCCGGATGGAGGACTGCGAGCGGGTGAGCCACCAGCTCAGCAGGGTGTTCGAGGTCGAGGCGGTGGAGTATCGGCGTCTCGAGGTGTCCTCGCCGGGGCTGGACCGGCCGCTGAAGAAGGCGGCGGACTTCGAGCGCTTCGCGGGCGCGCTGGCAACGGTGAAGTTGCGCCGTCCGATCGAGGGGCGGCGCAATTTCGAGGGCGTGCTCAGCGTCGAAGGCGACGGGCGCTACGGGCTCACGCTGCTCGAC
>DATCZK010000179.1:0-2920 GCA_036525975.1 Burkholderiaceae bacterium
CTTGCCCGCCCCGGCCGCCCTCGCCCAGGAAAAGGTCCTGAACCTCTACTCGGCGCGCCACTACCAGACCGACGAGGCGCTCTACACCAACTTCACCCGCAAGACCGGCATCACGATCAAGCGCCTCGAGGCGGGTGACGAGGCGCTGCTCGAGCGACTGCGCAACGAGGGGCGCAACAGCCCCGCCGACGTGATCCTGCTGGTGGACGCGGCGCGGCTGTGGAAGGCGCAGATCGAGGGCCTGTTCCAGCCGGTGAAGTCGGCCGTGCTCGAGTCGCGGATTCCCCAGCACCTGCGCGCCAGGGACGACGGCAAGGGCAGCGAGTGGTTCAGCTTCTCCACCCGCGCGCGCGTCATCGTGCGCAACAAGGCCAGCGTGCCGGCGGCCGAGGTGGCCAGCTACGAAGACCTCGCGAAACCCGCGCTCAAGGGCAAGGTGTGCACCCGCACCGGCACGCACCCGTACATGCTCTCGCTGATCGGCGCGATGTCCGAGCACCTGGGCGAGGCGAAGGCCGAGGCGTGGGCGCGCGGCGTGGTGGCGAACTTCGCGCGCTCGCCCCGCGGCGGCGACACCGACCAGATCAAGGCTGTGGCCAGCGGCGAGTGCGGCGCAGCCCTCACCAACACCTACTACCTGGCGAGGCTGATGCGCTCGGACAAGGCCGAAGACAAGGCGGTGGCCGACAAGGTGGCCGCGGTGATGCCGAACCAGTCGAGCTGGGGCACGCACGTGAACGTGTCGGGGGGCGCCGTGGCGCGCCACGCGCCGCATCGCGACGCCGCCGTGAAGTTCCTCGAGTACCTCGCGAGCGACGAGGCGCAGATCCACCTGGCCGACGGCAACAACGAGTGGCCGGTGGTGAAGACCGCCGCCACGACCAATCCGGCGCTGGCATCGCTGGGCGAGTTCAAGGCCGACACGCTGCCGATCTCGGCGATCGGGCGCAGCCAGGTCACGGCCGCGAAGATCATCGACCGCGTGGGCTGGCGCTGAGCCTCAGCGCTGCGCCGCCACCACCTTGATCTCGACCAGATAGTCGGGCCTGGCGAGCTTTGACTCCACGGTGGCGCGCGGCGGGGTCTGGCCCTGCACCACCCACTTGTCCCAGACCGCGTTCATCGCCGCGAAGTCGGCCATCGTCTTGATGAAGATCGTGGCTTGCAGGATGCGGGTCTTGTCGCTGCCGCACTCGACGAGCAGGCGATCGACGGCGTCGAGCACCTGCTGCGTCTGCCCGCCGATGTCGAGCGAGGTGTCCTCGGCCACCTGCCCCGCCAGGTAGACCACGCCGTTGTGGATTGCCGCTTCGGACAGCCTCGGTCCGACGTGGAGCCGCTCGATCGTCATCTCTTTCCCCTCGATGGTGTTGTTCGCGCCCGCCGCGACACGGCTCCGGCGACGCGGGTCAATCGTGCAGCAATCGCTCCACGGCCGCAATCTGGTCTTCGGCGATCAGCGTGGGCGCGTGCCCGATTCCGGGCACTTCCTCGATCCTGGCCCGCGGTCCGCGGCGCGTCATCTCCTGGGCCGTTTCGGCACTGAGAATGTCGGAGTGCTCGCCGCGCAGCACGCCCACCGGGCAGCGGATCGCGTCGTAGACGAGCCAGAGCGGCATCGCCGGCTTCTCGAGCGCCTCCCTGGCCGCCTGCCCGATGCGCGGGTCGTAGTGAAAGGTCCAGCGCCCCTGACGCTGGACCACGTGGTGGCGCGAGAGGAACCTGAACTGCTCGTCGCTGTGGGGGCCGAATTCCGACAAGCGCTGGCGCAGCACCCGCTCGCCGTGCTCGAAGTCGGTGAAGGTGGGGTCGTCGCCCATGTCGGAGGCGATGCGCGCCACGCCGGCCGCACCCACGACGGGGCCGACGTCGTTCAGCACCAGCCGGCGGATCGCGTTGCCCGGAATCGAGGCCATCACCATGCCGATCAGCCCGCCCATCGACGTGCCGAGCCAGCTGAGCTCCTCCACGTCGAGCCGCGCGATCAGCGTGACGCAATCGGACACGTACTGCGCGAAGTCGTACTGGGCCACGTCGGCCGCGAAGTCGGAGCGCCCTCGCCCGATCATGTCGGGGCACACGACCCGGTACCGGTCCGACAAGCGCTCGGCGAGCACGTCGAAATCGCGCCCGTTGCGCGTGAGCCCGTGCACGCAAAGCAGCACGGGCGCGTCGGGCGGGCCCCATTCGGCGT
This sequence comes from Burkholderiaceae bacterium, assembly GCA_036525975.1. Taxonomy (GTDB): domain Bacteria; phylum Pseudomonadota; class Gammaproteobacteria; order Burkholderiales; family Burkholderiaceae_E; genus Quisquiliibacterium. Next base: position 2,195 of record DATCZK010000179.1, read on the forward strand.
AGCCGATGCGGTGAAGGCCGCGAGTGCTCGCGCAGCTCACGTGGCGAAGCCTGGGTTCGGTCACGGGGATTGCCTGTTTTCGGGCGAGTAGAATCGGAGGACATCTTAACAGGGAGAGGCCATGCTCAAGGGCAAGACGGCACTCGTCACGGGCTCCACCAGCGGCATCGGGCTGGGCATCGCGCGCACCCTGGGCGCGAAGGGCGCGAACCTCGTGCTCAACGGGTTCGGCGACGCGGGCGAGGTCGAGCGCTTGCGCGCGTCGCTGGCCGCCGAATTCAGCGTGCAAGTGGCCTACGAGGGCGCCGATCTGTCCAGGCCCGCCGAGATCGAGTCGATGGTCGCGTCGGTGGAGAAGCGGTTCGGGGCGATCGACATCCTCGTGAACAACGCGGGGATCCAGCACGTGGCGCCGATCGACAGGTTCCCCGCGGAACGCTGGGACGCGGTGATCGCGATCAACCTCTCGTCGGCGTTTCACGCGATCCGCTGCGCGCTGCCGGCGATGAAGAGGCGCAACTGGGGCCGCATCATCAACATCGCCTCGGCGCACGGGCTGGTGGCCTCGGTGGAAAAGGTGGCCTACGTGGCGGCCAAGCACGGCATCGTCGGGCTCACGAAGGTCGTGGGGCTGGAGACGGCGCGCACCGGCATCACCTGCAATGCGATCTGCCCCGGGTGGGTGCTAACCCCGCTGGTGCAGAAGCAGATCGACGCGCGCGCCGC
>DATCZK010000180.1:0-17862 GCA_036525975.1 Burkholderiaceae bacterium
GGCGGCGCGGGAATCACCGGCATCGCGCTGCTCGTCGTCGCGAGGCTCGAACTGCTGTCCACGATCGACCCGGCATGGATCGCGGCCGCGCTCGTGGGGGCGGCCGCCGTTTCGCGCGGTCTGGCGGCGATCGCGGTGATCGGCATGCCCGCGCAGCAACCGCGCTCGCGGGTGCTCGACTTCGCGGTGCCGCTGGCGCTGGGCGTGCTGCCCGTTGTTGCGCTGCAGGCCTGGGGCGGCGAGGTCTGGCCGGTGTACAAGGCCTGCGCGCTCGCGCTGCTGGCCGCCGCGCTGGCGCGTCGCGTCGCGCGGCGCAGGCTCGCGCACGAGCGCCCCGCGGCGCTGTTGGCAATCGCCCAGCTGGCGGAGATCGCGTTTCTCGCCGGCCTGCTCGCGGGGCTGCCGGCATCGCCCGATCCCGAGGGCGAGAGCTGAGCGGCGCAACCGCCCGGCGCGGGCTCGCGCCGGGCCCGCTCGCCGGCGCGCCCGCGCCTCAGAGGATGTAGCGCGCCAGGTCCTCGCGCTCGGCGGTGGCCGCGAGGCGATCGTTGACGTAGGCCGCGTCGATGCGGATCGTGCGCCCGGCGTACCGCGACGCCGCGAACGACACCTCCTCGAGCAGCTTTTCCATCACCGTGTAGAGCCTGCGCGCGCCGATGTTCTCGGTGGTTTCGTTGACCGAGAACGCGATCCGCGCCAGCTGCTCGACCCCGTCGGCGGTGAATTCGAGCTCGACGCCGTCGGCCGCGAGCAGCGCCTGGTACTGCTTGCACAGGCTCGCGTCGGTCTCGGTGAGGATGCGGGTGAAATCGTGGGCCGTGAGCGAGTCCATCTCGACGCGGATCGGCAGGCGGCCCTGCAGCTCCGGAATCAGGTCCGAGGGCTTCGAGAGGTGGAACGCGCCCGAGGCGATGAACAGGATGTGGTCGGTGCGGATCACGCCGTAGCGGGTGTTCACCGCGCTGCCTTCGATCAGCGGCAGCAGGTCGCGCTGCACGCCCTGGCGCGAGACGTCGGCCCCCTGGATCTCCGAGCGCGTGGCCACCTTGTCGATCTCGTCGAGGAAGACGATGCCGTTCTGTTCCACCGACTGCACGGCGAGCGCGCGCACCTCGTCCTCGTTCACGAGCTTGGCTGCCTCCTCGTCGCGCAACAGCTTCATCGCCTCGCCGATGCGCAGCTTGCGCGCCTGCTTGCGCCCCTGCAGCCCCGAGAACATCGACTGCAGCTGCTGGGTGAGATCCTCCATGCCGGGGGGCCCGGCCAGTTCCACCGTGGGCGCGGCCTGCGCGATGTCGACCTCGATCTCGCGGTCGTCCAGTTCGCCCTCGCGCAGCTTCTTGCGAAACTTCTGCCGCGTGGCCGAATCCTGCGCCGGCGGCGCGGCGCTCGGCTGCGCGCCGAAGCCGAAGCCGCCGGGGGGCGAGGAAGCGTGCGGCGGCGGCACCAGCACGTCGAGAACGCGGTCCTCGGCCGCGTCGAGCGCGCGCTGCTCCACCTTGCGCATCGCCTGCTCGCGCGTCTGCTTGACCGCGATCTCGGCGAGGTCGCGCACGATCGTGTCCACGTCGCGGCCCACGTAGCCCACCTCGGTGAACTTGGTCGCCTCCACCTTGATGAACGGCGCCTGGGCCAGGCGCGCCAGGCGGCGCGAGATCTCGGTCTTGCCCACGCCGGTGGGGCCGATCATCAGGATGTTCTTGGGCGTGATCTCGCGCCTCAGGGGCTCGTCCACCTGTTGCCTGCGCCAGCGGTTGCGCAGCGCGATCGCCACCGCGCGCTTGGCGCGAGACTGGCCAACGATGTGCTTGTCGAGTTCCGAGACGATTTCCTCGGGGGTCATGTGCGTCATCTGTGCTGTCCCATGCGGGCGCCGGCCTGGCCGCGGGCCGCGCGCGTGTCGGCCGCGCGCCGCTCAGCCCAGCGTCTCTACCGTGTGGTTCTGGTTCGTGTAGATGCAGATCTCGCCCGCGATGGCGAGCGACTTGCGCACGATCTGCTCGGCGTCGAGCGCACTGTTCTCGAGCAGCGCGCGCGCCGCCGCCTGCGCGTAGGGGCCGCCGCTGCCGATCGCGATCAGCCCGTGCTCGGGCTCGAGCACGTCGCCGTTGCCGGTGATCACCAGCGAGTGCTCGGCGTCGGCCACCGCGAGCATCGCCTCGAGGCGGCGCAGCATCCGGTCGGTGCGCCAGTCTTTCGCCAGCTCCACCGCCGAGCGCACCAGGTTGCCCGAGTGCTTCTCCAGCTTCGCCTCGAAGCGCTCGAACAGCGTGAACGCGTCGGCGGTGCCGCCGGCAAACCCGGCGATCACGCGATCCTGGTAGAGCCTGCGCACCTTGCGCGCGCCCTGCTTGATCACCACGTTGCCCAGCGTGACCTGGCCGTCGCCGCCCAGCGCCACGCTCGCGCCCCGGCGCACCGAGACGATCGTCGTTCCGTGAAATTGCTCCATCCGCGAATCGTACATCCGCGCGCGGTTTCGCCGCGCCCGCGCACCGCAACAGGGGCGAACGGCTGGCGCGGCTGGGGGCGAACGGCTGGCGCGGCCCGGGGCGAACGGCTAGTGCGGCCGGGGGCGAACCTCGGCGAGCTCGGCGATGCCCATCACGCTGAGCAGCGCTTCGACGATCGCGCTGGGTTGGTCGAACAGGGCCACCTTGCCCTGCGCCGCCAGCGCCACGAGTTCGTTGAGCAGCTCGCCGGCCGCGACGAAGTCGAGCCGAACCAGCTTCCTGCAGCAGATCGACACCTGCGAGCGCGGCCCGGCGTGCGCGCGCAGCGCCGAGAGCTCGGTGGCGATCAGGCCGGTGAGTTCGCCCCTGAGCGCGAACGAGTCGGAATCGGCGCGCGGCGGGCGCGCTTCGGGCGCGCCGGCCTCGCGTGCGCCGTTGGGATCGCGCCGCTGGCCGCCTTGCGCGGCGGTGCGAAACCTCGCGGGCAAGGGTTCCCACGCCGGTGGCGAGATCTCGAAAGTCACGCAGTAGTCGATGGCCAGATCGTCGAAGCCCTGCTGGTCGCCCCGCAGGCGCAGCGCCAGCAGCGCGGCGCGCCAGATCGCGTCGGATTCGTCGCGGCGCCCGACTTCGATCGCGGCGCGCGCCACCCGATGCAGCGCCTCGACGCCGTTCACCGTCACCTCGCCGGTGCCGCGCTCGAGCAGCGCGACCAGGCTGCACACCTCGTCGGCACCGTCGGCGCCGATCGACCCGACCTGGCCGAAGTCGAGCGTGACGGCCTTGCCGGCCGCGCTCGCCCGGCGCCCCTGCTCGAGCGCCCGCTGCGCGCCGCCCTCGAGCGCCTGGCCGAACCGGATCGTGGTGCCCGCCCTGGGCGCCCCCGCAGCGTCGTTGACCGCGCTGCCGGCGGGCCAGGGCGGCGGCGAGCGCTCGAAGCGCGCGGCGAAATCGATCGCGCGCGCCTCGTACTCGTCGCGCGCGCCCAGCACGACGAGCACGTCGAACAGCATCCTGAATGCCTGCAGCGCGAGCGCGCCGGAGCCGCCGCGCGCGAGCACCTCGCGCAGCGTGGCCACGGCGGCCTCGGGCTGGGCGTTGGCGAAGAGTATCGCCGCCTCCTCGAGCTCGGGCGGCAGCGCCGGGGCGTTGACCTCGATCGCCGGCTCGGCCCGGACGTGGCGATCGAACACCGCCGCGGTCTCCACCTCCAGCGGCGGCGGCGCGGCGGAGCGCCGGCGTTCGGCCATCGGCAACGTGGAGGCGGGCGCGCCCGATCCGGCGCCCGGGATCATCTCCGACTCGATCCGGTCGATCTTCTCGGCCGTCAGGCGCGCGAGCTCGCGCTGCGTCTCGAGGCTCGGCGCGGTGGCCGGGCCGCGCAACGTGGAGTCGGGCGTGCGAGCCGGCATCGCAGTCGCGAAGCGCCTTGCGTCGGACTTCTCCTTGCGGCCAAACAGCGAAAACACCACGACCGAACCCCGTCAAAAACGTCGATCGAGTGTAGCATCGGCCCCCCGCGCGGCGGGCCTGTTTCGCCGACCAGCGATCGGTCGGAGAGGACCGGTTGTCAACGCACTGTGGCCTGCGCGCACCGTTGGCCGCTGCCCGCCCGCGCGCGGCGCGACCGCGCCCGGGAACGGCTCAGTCGCCGTACATCTTCTGGCGCAGTTCGCGGCGCTGCTGCGCCTCCAGCGACAGGGTGGCGGTGGGCCGCGCGAGCAGGCGCCCGAGCCCGATCGGCTCGCCGGTTTCCTCGCAGTAGCCGTACTCGCCCGAGTCGATGCGCGCGATCGACTGCGCGATCTTCTTGAGCAGCTTGCGCTCGCGGTCGCGCGTGCGCAGCTCGAGCGCGTGCTCCTCCTCGATCGTGGCACGGTCGGCCGGGTCGGGAACGATCACGGTCTCGCGCAGGTGCTCGGTGGTCTCGTCGGCGTTCTGGAGGATCTCGCGTTCCATCTGCTGCAGGCGCACGCGGAAGAACTCGAGCTGGGACTCGTTCATGTAGTCGGAGTCCTTCATCTTGAGCAGTTGTGCCTCTGTGAGAGGTTTCTTTTCTTTCGTCGCCACCATCACTACCCCAAGTCGAATTCGTTCAGGCCACGGAACGAACCGCGGCCCAGCTTATGCCAGGCACTGCTCCAGACCTTTGACAAATGTCTCTTTGGGCAGGTTTCGCCCGATGAAGACCATCTTGCTCGACGGTTTCTCGCTCGGCTGCCACCTGCGCCCGGTGTCGGCGCCCATCATCATGTGCACGCCCTGGAACACCGTCTGCCGGTCCGAGCCCTTCATGAAAAGCACGCCTTTATACCGCAACATGTCCTGCCCGTAAACCTGGATGATCCCGCCCAGGAACTCCTCGAGCTTGAGCGGATCGAAGGGCTTGTTCGAGCGAAAGACGAAGGATTGCACGGCGTCGTCGTGCTCGTGATCGTCGCTGGTGAGGAACTGCGGGTCGATCTCGAGCGCGGCGTTGAGGTTGAAGCCCCGGATGTCGAGGATGTCGGCGATGTCGGCCGATCCGAACTGCACGGGCTTGATCGACGCGCGCGGGTTGATCCGGCGCAGCCGCTCGCGCAGCGCCAGTTGCTCGGAGTCGGTTGCGAGGTCGGTCTTCGAGAGCAGGATCCGGTCGGCGAACCCGACCTGCTCCTGCGCCTCGCGGTGCTCGTCGAGTTGCACGTTGCCGTGCTTGGCGTCGACCACCGTGATCACCGCGTCGAGCAGGAACGCGTCGGCGATCTCGTCGTCGAGGAAGAAGGTCTGCGCCACCGGGCCCGGGTCGGCCAGCCCCGTGGTCTCGATCACGACCCGGTCGAACGAAAGCTCGCCCGACTCGCGGCGCGCCTTGAGGTCGCCGAGGATGCGGATCAGGTCGCCCCGGACCGTGCAGCAGATGCAGCCGTTGTTCATCTCCACGATCTGCTCTTCGCGGTCCTGCAGCAGCAGGTCGTTGTCCACGCCCTCCTCGCCGAACTCGTTCTCGATCACGGCAATGCGATGCCCGTGCTGCTCCTTGAGGATGCGGTTGAGCAGCGTGGTCTTGCCCGCGCCGAGGAACCCGGTGAGGATCGTGACCGGTACGTGTTTGGATGCCATCTGTGCTTCTCCATTCGCGACGCGCCGGGCACCGGAGAGCGCGGCTCGGTCGCGTCGAGCGACGCATTCTAGCGCCGACCGGAACTTGGCGCGCAAGGCAGCGCGAACCTGCACGGTGCGCAGCCGCGCGCACGGCGCGCACCCGCGGGCGCGCCCTAGCGCTTGCGCGCCCGCGGGTGCGCGGCGTCGTAGACGCTGGCCAGGCGCTGGAAATCGAGCGAGGTGTAGACCTGGGTGGTGGCGATGCTGCTGTGGCCCAGCAGCTCCTGCACCGCGCGCAGGTCGCCGCTGGACTGCAGCAGGTGGCTCGCGAACGAGTGGCGCAGCACGTGCGGGTGCACGTTCGCGGGCACGCCGCGCTCGCGCGCGATTCGCGCCAGGCGCAGCTGCACGGCCCGGTTGGACAGCCGCGCGCCGCGCGCGCTGAGGAACAGCGCCCGCGCGTCGGCGCCCGGGCGCGCGGCGAGCCAGCGCGCGCGCTCGTCGAGCCAGGCGCCGAGCGCCGCGATCGCCGGCGCGCCCACCGGCACGGTGCGGCGCTTGCCGCCCTTGCCGCGCACGCTCACCTCGCGCTCGGCCAGGCTCAGCCAGCTGTGCGACCGGTACCCCGCCTCCTCGAAATAGCGCGCGTCCAGCCCCGTGAGCTCGGCGAGCCGCAGGCCCGACGAGTACAGCAGCTCGAGCATCGCCGCGTCGCGCAGGCCGGCGAACCCGCCCGCGCTCGCCGGCGCGCCCGCCGGTGCGCTCACCAGGCTCATCGCCTGGTCGGGCGACAGCGCCTTGGGCAGGCGCTTGCGCGCCCGCGGCGCGCGCACCCCGCGCGCCGGGTTCGAGGCGATCAGCCCGCGCTGCACGATCGCGTCGAGGAAACCCCGCCACGCCGAGAGCCTGCGCGCGATCGACTTGGGCGCCGCGCCGGCGCGCGCGGCGCCGGCCACCCAGCGGCGAAGCGCGGCCTCGTCCAGCGCCGGCCAGCCGCCCTCGCCCGCGATCGTCGCGAGCAGCGCGAGGTCGCGCCGGTAGGCGTCGGCCGTGTGCGGCGAGCAGCCGCGCTCGGCGATCAGGCGCTGCAGGTAGGCCTCGACCTCGCCCGCAGGCACGGCGCCGCCCCTACTCCACCAGGCGCGACAGCGCCGCGCTCGCGATCTCGGCGATGCGCTCGAGGAACGCGGTGCCCATGTTCATCTGGAAGCGCCCCGGGTCGGCCGAGCCGAGCACGAGCATCCCGAACGCGTTCGGGTCGGCGCCCTTGCGCAGCGGCAGCAGCGCGATCGAACGCGTGCTCGCGCCGCCCTGCGGGAGCCAGGAAGATGCCTGGAAATCGGCGTTCGGGCCGCAGTAGGGTTCGCTCATGCTGTTGGCGAGCGTGATCGCGTCGGCGTCGACCGCGGCCGCGCAGGCGAGCCCGCGATGCGCCTCGCGCAGCCCCCACAAGCGCAGCCCCACGTGCGGAACGCCGAACACCGCCTGCATCCCGTCGATCACCGCGCCGGGCAATTGATCGGTGCTCGCCGCAACGAGGAGCTGGCGCGTCCAGCGCAGCAGCTTCTCGCCGATCGCGTCGTTCTCCTGGCCGGTGCGGATCAGCTCGGCGAGCTTCATCTCCAGCGCGCGGTGCTTCTCGCGCAGCACCTCGAGCTGGCGCTCGTGCAGCGAGATCGCCTTGCCGCCGTGGCGGTGGGGCACGCTGATCGACGCGAGCAGCTCCGGGTGGGCGCCGAAGAACTCGGGGTGATCGGCCAGGTAGCGCGCGACCTCGGCGTCGCCCAAAGGGGGTGTCGTCATCTCTAACCGTTCGGTTCGTTCAATTCGATTTCGCCCTCGAACACCGTCTCGGCAGGGCCCGTCATCGTCACGGCCCCCCCGCTCCAGGCGATCGTGAGCACGCCCCCGCGCGTGTGCACGTCGATCGGCGAGCGCGCCAAGCCACGGCGGATCGCGCTCACCGCCGCGGCGCACGCGCCGGTGCCGCAGGCGAGCGTCTCGCCCGCTCCGCGCTCCCAGACGCGCAGCCGGATGCTGCCCGCGTCCACCCGCTCGGCAAAACCCGCGTTCACCCGGCGCGGGAACGCCCGATGGTGCTCGATCAGCGGCCCCTCGAGCCGCACCGGCGCGAGGTCGACGTCGTGCACCCACTGCACCGCGTGCGGGTTGCCCATCGACAGCACCGAGACCTCGCGCGTGTGCTCGCCCACATCGAGCAGCCACACCGTGTCCTCGCCCACCTTCTGCGCGATCATCTCGCCCGGCTCGAAGGGCACCTTCGCGGGCTCGAACCTGGGCAGGCCCATGTTCACGCTCACCCTGCCGTCGGGCTCGAGCCTGGGTTCGATCACGCCGCCCAGCGTCTCGACGCGAAGCGTGCTCTTGTCGCTCAGCCCCTGGTCGCGCACGAAGCGCACGAAGCAGCGCGCGCCGTTGCCGCACTGCTCCACCTCGCCGCCGTCGGCGTTGAAGATGCGGTAGCGAAAGTCGATGCCCTCGCGCTCGGCCGGCTCGACCAGCAGGATCTGGTCGGCGCCCACGCCGCGGTGCCGGTCGGCCAGCGCGCGCAGCGCCTCGGGCGTGAACCGCACCGACTGGCGAACCCCGTCGACCACGACGAAGTCGTTGCCCGCGCCGTGCATTTTCGTGAACCGCAACCGCATCGGGCGATTATCACTCATCTGCGCCGCGCCCCGCGTCGCCGTAAACGTCGCGCTCGCCGTCGGGGCGCGTCTTGAAGCGCCGGTGGCTCCAGAGGTACTGCTCGGGCATCTCGAGCACGCAGCCCTCGATGTAGGCGTTCATCCGCCGGGTGGCGTCCTCGAGGTCGTCGCCCGGGAAATCCGCCCAGGCGGGCCCGATCGTGGCCACGTAGCCGCCCGGAACCATCCGCGTGACGACCGGCAGCACGACGGCGCCGGCGAGCGACGCGAGCCGGGCCACCGAGGTGACGGTGGCCGCCGGAACGCCGAAGAAGGGCACGAACACCGCGTCGCGCCTGCCCAGGTCCATGTCGGGCAGGATGTACAGCGGAGTGCCCGAGCGCAGCAGGCGAAGCGCCGGGCGCAGGCCCTCGTTGCGCAGCAGCGTCTGCGCGCCGTGAAAGCGCGTGCGCCCCCGCACCATCGCCTCGGTGAGCGCCCGGCTCTTCTGGCGCGCGTAGATCGACGCGCCGCCGTAGTCGAGCTGGTAGCGCAGGCCGCCCGCGTCGAGCCCCATGAAGTGCGGCGCGAGCAGGATCACCGGCTTGCCGCGCACCGCCTCGTAGTGCTCGCCGCCGCGCAGCGCCACGAGGCGCCGCAGCCGCTCGGGCGGCTCGAACCAGACGATGAAGCGCTCGAGGAAGCTGGCCGCGAAGCAGCGGAAGTGCGCGCGCGCCACCTCGCGCCTGCGCGCCTCGCTCCAGTGCGGAAAGCACAGCGCGAGGTTCACCAGCGCAACGTGCTTCCTCTTTGCGGCCACCAGCCACAGCAGGTCGCCCAGCCGCTCGCCAAGCGGCCGCACCAGCCCGATCGGGAGCTTCGCGATCGCGCGCAGAACCCGCAGGCCGAGCCTCGCGAGCGCCTCGCGCATCACGCCGCCTCGCCGGCAGGCGACTTGTAGCGGTTGTAGCCCCAGAGGTACTGCTCGGGCCGGCGCAGGATCGTGGCCTCCATCGCGCGGTTCACGGCTTCCGGCGTCGGCGCCTCGCGCAGCCTGCGCGCGTGCAGCCGCCAGCCCTGGCCGGGTGCCAGCCGCTCGCCCCAGACGATCAGCACCGCCGCGCCGGTGGACTGGGCCAGGCGCTCGGGCAGCGTCAGCGTGTACGCCGGCTTGCCGAAGAAGGGCACCCACACCCCCATGCCCGAGTCCGGCACCTGGTCGGGCAGCAGGCCCACCGCTTCGCCCGCGCGCAGCGCGCGGAGCAAGCCGCGCACGCCCCCCACGGTGGTGGGCAGCGAGCGCATCGCCCCCTGGTTGCGTGCGGCGGCCAGCAGGCTGGCGAGCGCGGCCTGTTTCGGGGGCTTGAAGAGCACGGTGAGCGCAAAACGCGAAGCGCACCAGCGCGCGGCCACCTCGAAAGCCCCCAGGTGGGGCGTGAGGATGAGCGTCCCCTTGCCTTCGCGCACGGCGTCGTCGAACACCTCGGCCTCGTCGCAGCGCACCCTCGCCAGCACCCGCTCCGCGGGCGCGAACCAGACGAAGGGCAATTCGCCCACCATGCGCCCGGCCTGCGCCGCTGCGCGCGCGCGCAGGCTGCCCGGCAGGCCGGCGAGCGCGAGGTTCGCCGCGATCTTGCGCCGGTAAGAGCGCGAGAGCGCGAACACGAGCAGCCCCAGCCCTGCGCCCAGCGCTTGCATCGGGCCCAGGGGCAGGAGGGCGAGAAAGCGAAAGAGTTTCACCATCTGGTCGGGTTCGTGATCGATGTCAGATCGTGCGGCGCCGGGTGGCCTATAATCGCCGGGCCGCCGACTTAATGGACAACTTGCGGGGCGGCAACGCAGTCGCAAGCCGGCTGCGCGAACACAATCCCGCTAAAGCGTCGCCGCTTCTCCAAAGCGGACAACGCAGGCGGAAGAGCGATTCCCGCCGATGTCCCAACCGCAGCCCGGAGAAGTGACTTGGCCCACGATTTTCTGTTCACCTCGGAATCGGTCTCCGAAGGCCACCCCGACAAGGTCGCAGACCAGATTTCGGACGCGATTCTCGACGCTATCCTCGCACAGGACAAGTTCTCGCGCGTTGCCGCGGAGACTTTGTGCAACACCGGGCTCGTGATCCTCGCGGGCGAGATCACCACCGGCGCGATCGTGGACTACGGCCAGGTCGCGCGCGACACGATCAAGCGCATCGGCTACGACAACACCGACTACGGCATCGACTACAAGGGATGCGCGGTGCTGGTGGCCTACGACCGCCAGAGCCAGGACATCGCGCAGGGCGTGGACGAGGGGCGCGGCCTGGACGTGGAACAGGGCGCCGGCGACCAGGGCCTGATGTTCGGCTACGCCTGCGACGAAACCCCCGAACTGATGCCGGCGGCGATCTACTACGCGCACCGGCTGGTGGAGCGCCAGGCCGACCTGCGCAAGGACGGCCGGCTGCCGTGGCTGCGCCCGGACGCGAAGTCGCAGGTCACGCTGCGCTACGTCGACGGCAGGCCGCACTCGGTGGACACCATCGTGCTCTCCACCCAGCACCACCCCGACGTGGCCTACGAGACGCTGCGCGAGGCGGTGATCGAGGACATCGTCAAGCCGGTGTTGCCGGCCGATCTGATCAAGGGCGACATCCGCTACCTGATCAACCCGACCGGCCGCTTCGTGGTGGGCGGGCCGCAGGGCGACTGCGGCCTCACGGGGCGCAAGATCATCGTCGACACCTACGGCGGCGCGTCGCCGCACGGCGGCGGCGCGTTCTCGGGCAAGGACCCGTCGAAGGTGGACCGCTCGGCCGCGTACGCGGCGCGCTACGTGGCCAAGAACGTCGTGGCCGCGGGGCTGGCACGCAAGTGCCTGGTGCAGGTCTCGTACGCGATCGGCGTGGCGCGCCCCACCTCGGTGATGGTGAGCACCGAGGGCACCGGCGTGATCGGCGACGACAAGATCGCCGAGATCGTGAGCCGGCACTTCGACCTGCGGCCCAAGGGCATCATCCAGATGCTCGACCTGCTGCGCCCGATCTACCAGAAGACCGCCGCCTACGGGCACTTCGGCCGCGAGGACCCCGAGTTCACCTGGGAGCGCACCGACAAGGCGGCGGCGCTCAAGGCCGAAGCGGGAATCTGAGCGCCGCTCCGGACGGGGGGATCGCCTGGAGGCCCGATTTGCCTCTCGGGCCTCGAACCCCCGGCGCACGGCGCACCGCGCGCCGGCCGCCGCCAGCGCCGCGAACGAACGCATCGGCTCGTTCTCCGGCCAGTGCGCCTGGCCGGGCTGGAAGACCGTGCGCAACCGCGTCTCGAGGATCTTCGCGAAACCGGGCGTCGACCCCGGCGCCCGGGAGGCGGGAAAACAACGCTTGATCACGTTCCGCCCCTGCAAAGCAAATGCGGTGTAGAGTCGCGCCGGTCAAGCAATCGTTGCGGCCAGGGAAGCTGGATACGAAACGCACCGTCGAGCAAGCCGACCCGGGCCCCAGACCCGGGTTTTTCTTCGACGCGGCGCAGTTTCCTCTCTCACCGGGACTCGCGCCTCGGGCGCGCGTCACGGGTAGCTGCAAGGCTTCTTTGATGAGGCCGGCATCCCGCCGGTGTACGTCAAGGAAGATCGACATGAACCCTGATCGAGTCAACTCGCGCGCCCGCGCGGGGATGCAACGTGGCGCATTCCAGCGATTTCGCGCGGTTTGCATCGTCCTGGCGGCCTGCGTGCTCTCGAGCGCGGGCGCTCGACCCGCGCTCGCGCGTGCCGACGACGGCGGCGAGGTCGCGCGCCTGTCGATCGACCAGCTCAAGCGCTTCTATCTCTGGTGCGGGGGAGCCGCCACGGAGGGGCAGCTCGACAATGGCGCAATCATGCAGTGTTCGATCTTCTACGAAGCCCTCAAGGAGAGGGCTTTCGACGGCGACTTCGAGCGGCTGCTTGCCTGGTCAAGAGCGAACTCGAGCGCGCGCAGCGACAAGCGCTAGCGCGCCTATGGCGCCGCCAGCGCCCGACGATCAGCTCGATCGCGGGCGCTCGAGCGCGCGCACGCTTCGCGGAGCAAAGCTCGGGTTCCCGACCCGCACCTCGCAGGTGAAGCCGGCGCCCAGGTTGACGTCGGTGTCGACCACGCCCCCGGCGGTGACGACGCCGCCCACCCCCGGGGCAAAGAAGACGGCAAGCGCCTGTCGTTGATCGTCGATAATCGGACGATGCTCCATCTGCAGCTTCTCGGCGACGTCGCGCTGCGCTCCGCGCAGGGCGTCACGCGTCGTGATTTCCCGCGGCGCTCGATCGCGCTGCTCGCGCTGATCGCGCAAGCGGGCGCCGAAGGCGTGTCGCGCGACCGGGCCTGCGCGCTGCTGTGGCCCGACGCCGACGCCCCGCGCGCACGCCAGCGTCTGCGGCAACTGCTCAGCGATCTGCGCGGTCGTGATGTTCCGGTCCTCAGAGCCGCGTCGCATCTGGTGCTCGAGCCGGCGCAAGTGAGCGTCGACGTCGTGCAGTTCGAGGCGCTCGCGAAGAGCGGCGAGGGCGTCGAATTGACCCGGGCACTGGCGCTGTACAGGGGCGCGCTGGGTGTGCTGCTCGACGACGCCGGTAACGAGTTCGACGCCTGGCACGCCAGCGAGCGCGTGCGGCTCGAGCGCGTGGCCTTGTCCGTTTGCGAGCGGCTGGCCGCGCACCACGAGCAGCGCGGCGAGAACGAGCGCCTGGTGGAAGTGCTCCAGCGATGGCTCGAGATCGATCCGTGCGCGGAAGCGGCGCACCGCGGGTTGATGCGCGCGTTGATGCGGCAAGGGCGGCGTGCCGATGCGCTTGCCCAGTTCGATCGCTGCTGCGATGCGCTCAACCGCGTGCACGGCGTGCTGCCGCAGCACGAGACCGTCGAGCTGCACAAGACGCTGCGGTCGGCCCAAAGCAACGCTTCCCGCCAACGCTTGATCGGCGATGCCGGCGCCTTGTCGATCGCGGTGCTCCCGCTGTTCACCACCAAGCGCGACGCCGAGGCGCTCGATCCGCTCGCGCACGGGCTGGCCGAGGACCTGAGCACGGCGCTGGCGCTGCGCCCGACGCTCGCCGTGGTCGACGCCCCGATGGCACGCGCCGCGCTGGCGCGAGCGCAGGGCGACCTGATGCGAGCGAGCGAGGCGCTCGGCGTGCGCTACCTCGTTTCGGGAGGGCTGCGCGTGCTCGACCAAGACCGGGTGCGGTTGACGCTCAACCTGGTTTCGGGGATCGACGCGCTGTTTCACTGGGGCCTGCGCGAAGAGTTCGCGATCGACGACCCGATCGACGAGCGCGTCAGCGCGTGGGCGGGCGACCTGGAACTGCAGACGTGCATCGCCGCATCGGGCGCACCGCCAGCCCCCGACGAACCGGCATGGGACAGCATGCGCCGGGCGATGCGAACGATGTTCGAGCTGGGCTGGTCCGAGGCATCGGTGCGCCAGACGATCGACTTCTATCGCCGCGCCCTCGAGACCGACCCCACGCACGCGCTGGCACGCGCGCAAAAGGCGATCCTGCTGGCGTTGGCCACGAACATGGGCCTGATGGCTGGCGACGAAGTGCGCAAAGAAGCACGCGAAGACGCCGAGCAGGCGCTCGGTCTCGCCCCGCGCAGCTCGGAAGTGCTGGGATACGCCGGCTGCGCGCTGGCCGACCTGGGCGAGCCGCAGCGGGCGGAATCCTTCGTGCAGCGCGCCATCGACACCAACCCGGGAAACCCGCAGGCCTGGGCCGCCGCGGGCGCCACCCATCTGCTGCTCGGTCACACCGAGAAGGGCATCAGCATGCTCGAGCGCGGGCTGCGCCTGAGCCCCGACGATTACCGTCGCCCGGTCTGGTACACGCTGCTCGCCGGCGCCTACCACCGACTCAAGAAAATCGACAAGGCGGCCGAGATGGCACTGGCCGGCTGCAGCGCCGACGCGCGCTACTACCCGGCGCGGCTGGCGCTGGCGGCGATCGAGATCGACCGCGGCAACGATGCGCGCGCGTCGGCGGCGCTGCGCGAGGCGCTGCGCATTCGGCCGACGCTCACCGCCGCCGAGGCGCGCGGCTGGGTGCGCAAGCGCCTGATGGCGCGATTGCAGGCTCTCTGGCCCGAAACCGCTGGCCGCTGACGCGCGATTGACGCCGGTCTGACGCTGGCGTGCAAGAGTGTGGTCGTGAGTTGCCCATCGAACAGGAGCAGACGATGACCCATTTGCAACGAATCCGCGCCGCCTTCGATCGGCTGGAGAGCATCTTCGCCAAGAAACCGGCGGTGGCGAGCGGAACCAGGGTGATGCGCGCGCGCATCGTCGACGGCTTGCGCTGCGAGGCCCGCGAAGACGACTGGCAGTTCACGATCGACATGCCAAGGGAGGCGGGAGGCACCGAGGCAGGGCCTACGCCGGGAGTGCACGGCCGCGCCGCGCTCGCCAGCTGCCTGGCGATCGGCTACGGCATCGGCCTGGCACGCGCTGGGATCGAGACGCGCAGCCTCGAAGTGGAAGTGCAGGCCGACTACGACGACCGCGGGCTGGTCGGCATGGCGAACGTCTACCCCGGATACCTCGCGATACGACACACGCTCTACATCGACTGCGACGCGTCGCAGGAGGCGGTGCGCGCGGCGGTCGAAAAGGCCGAACGCAACAGCCCCTATCTTCACGTCTTCGCCGACCCGCAACCGTGCACGGGAAGCATCGTGTTCGCAGCCCGCGCGCAGAGCTGAAGCGATGGACGCCAGACTTCAACTGCGCGTGCAGCGCTACGGCTGGGACCTCGCGGCGCCGCACTACGAGCGGGCCTGGAACGACGCGCTCGCGCCGGCCACGCGGGCGGTGCTGGAGGCCGCGAAACTCGAGTCGGGCGAGCGCGTGCTCGACGTTGCCTGCGGGGGCGGCGTGCTCGCGCGCGCAGCCTGGGAGGCGGTGGCGCCCGGCGGCGAGGTGGTGGGCAGCGACATCTCCGAGACGATGCTGGTCGAAGCGGCCGCAGCGCTGCCGCAATGCAGTTTCGTGCGCGCCGACGCGCAGGCGCTCGACCGGCACGTGCCGCTCGCGCACTTCGACGCCGTGCTGTGTGGCCTGGGCCTGATGTACATGCCCGATCCGGAAGCCGCGCTGTTGACGATGACGCGCACGATGCGCGCCGGCGCGCGAATGGTCGTGTCGGTGTGGGGCGAGCGGCGCGCCTGCGCTTGGGCCGAGATCTTCCCGATCGTGGACGCGCGCGTGCGTTCCGAGGTTTGCCCGATGTTCTTTCGCATGGGCGGCGCCGACGCGCTGGCGCGGGCAATGGGCGAAGCCGGGCTGGTCGACATCCGCACGAGCCGGGTGCCGACCCAGCTCGTCTACGAGAACGCCGACGCGGCCTGCGACGCGGCTTTCCTCGCCGGACCGGTCGCGCTCGCGTACTCGCGATTCGACGCGCAGGCGCGCGACGCGGTGCGGGCCGAATACCTGGCTTCGATCGAGCGCTGGCGCGATGGCAGCGGTTACCGGGTGCCGGGGGAATTCGTGATCGCCGCCGGGCGCAAGAGCGACGCCGCCGCCTGAGTTCGCGCGATCCCAAGTCGAGAACGGGGCGCCAAGGACGAGACGCGCCGACCAGGCGCGCGGACTGCGCCGCACGCACCCGGTGCTTGCCCGAGGCGCGCGCGCCTGGGGCATACTCCGGCGCCGGGGATTCCTGCACAGCTCGCCGAGAACCGCACGATGGACGATTCGCCCGATCCTTTTGCGCACCACCCGGAACTGCGCGACCAGATTGCCGATCCGCTGCAGTCGTTCTTCCGAACCTTCACGACCGCGGTGCTGGCCGCGCAAATGCGGCAGATGGGCCTGCCGCTCGACTGGTGGTACCCGGACGAGGCGCGCGAGGCCCTGCGGGCGGCAACGCTTGCCGGGCGCCGCGAGGCCGACCTCTGGGTCTTCGGCTACGGCTCGCTGATGTGGGACCCGGCGATTCGCTTCGCCGAGGTTCGGCGCGCCCGCGTCGCCGGGCATGCGCGGCGCTTCATCCTCAAGGACATCTACGGCGCGCGAGGCACCCGCGACAAGCCCGGCCTCATGGCGGCGCTGGACGAGGGGCCCGCTTGCGAGGGCCTCGCGTTCCGGATCGCCCGCGACGACATCGAGCAGGAGACCGAGATCCTGTGGCGGCGGGAGCAGGTTGCGCCGGCCTACCGGGCGGTATTCGTGCAGGCGCACACGCCGGCGGGCCCGATCGAGGCGCTCACCTTCGTCGCCGATCACGACGCCGAACTGATCGACGCGGGCATCTCCCGCGAGCGACAGGTGCAATACGTGGCCACGGGCAGCGGTTTCGCCGGCGCGAGCATCGACTACCTGAGGAACATCGAGCAGAAATTCAGCCAGCTCGGCATCCACGACGAGGAGGTGAGCGCGCTGCTGCGCGACGCCGAGGCGCATCGTCGCGCGACCTAGGGCGTCGGCGCGCCCCGGGCGCGGGCCGCGGGCTCAGGCGCTGTTCGCCCGCTCGATGCCCTCCTCGATCGCCTCGACCAGCTGCGAGGGCCAGCGGTGCGCGACCCCGGACCACCGGTACCACGCGCGCACCCCCGGGAACGAGAAGTGCAACGCGAACGCGCCGATCGCCGCGCGGCGGCTCTCCGCGCGGTTTACAGCCAGCGAATTCTGGTGAACGATCAGGCCGTCGAACCCCTGGATCAGTTCTTCCATCCAGTAGCCGAAGGCCACTTTGTCCGCCGCCGACAAGCTCTCGAAATCCGCGCGCCCCCGCACGACCAGGTCGGCGACGTGCGGGTCGTCGGTGCGCCGCTTGTGTTCGCGAAGACCGGCCAGCACGGCATTCCAGTTCGACAGCCGCGCCTGCTCGGACGACTTGCGGATCTCGAACGCGACGAACACGAGCGACGAGATCACCCCCAGCGCGGCCAGAAGGTCCGCGACGTCCGCGAGCATCGATATCGTCATGGCCGAATCTCCCGTCGGGGCCCGTTCGAGGCGCGCTTCCCGCGGCCCCGTCGCGCGGGATGCGCCGTCGCCGGTGGCGGCGCCCCGGGAGCGTAATGTCGCGACGGCGGCCAGTCCAGTGCAGTGGCTCTGATTCAGGAGACGACCCGATGCGCCGATTGAAACTCAGCAGGGCCTTCACGCTGATCGAACCCGGGCCCGTCGTGCTCGTGACCACGAACGACGGCGCGCGCAACAACGTGATGACGATCTCGTGGACGATGGTGGTGGACTTCACCCCGGTGTTCGCGATCACGACCGGAGCGTGGAACCACTCGTTCGCAGCCTTGCGCAAGACCAGGCAGTGCGTGATCGCGATTCCCGCCGTCGACATGCTCGACGAGGTGGTGGGCATCGGCACCTGCTCGGGCGCCGACACCGACAAGTTCGCCGCGTTCGGGCTCACGCCGGTGCCGGGCAGGTTCGTGCGCGCGCCGCTGATCAGGCAATGCCTGGCCAACCTCGAGTGCAAGGTCGTGGACATCGTGCGCAGGCACGACATCGTGGTGCTCGAGGCCGTCGCGGCCTGGGCCGACGCCGCGCGCAAGGAACGGCGCACGATCCACGCCGTGGGCGACGGCACGTTCATCGTCGACGGGCGCAGGATCGACCGCCGCGCGATGATGGCCTCCAAGATCCCCGAAGGCGTCTGATCTCGCGCGGCGCGGGCGGCGCGCGCCCGGCGGGGGGCGGCGCAGCGCCCGGGGG
>DATCZK010000181.1:0-5870 GCA_036525975.1 Burkholderiaceae bacterium
GCGCCCGCGCCCGCGCCCGCCGCGAGCGTGCCGAACACGATCCTGTCGAAGGTGCGGTTCAGTGACTTGCTCTCGAAATTGCGCATCTCCATCGGGTTGCCGATCGTGACCGTTTCCCCCTTCTTGACGGCCGCCTTGTTCACGGCCGCCCAGGCCTCGCCCGTGGCGGTCTTGAGCCGGATGTAGGTGTAGATGCCGGCGTCCTGCGCCTCGAGCACCTGGCCGCTGAGAGCGCGCGCCGATTGGGCGCCGGCGGTCCCCGGCATCCAGGTCGCGAGCAGGGCGGCGGTTGCGGCGAGGGCGGCGAGCAGTTTGTTCATGGCGGGGGTTCCTTTCCTGTGGGCACGGCGGCAGTTTATCGTCAACGCCCGCCCGGACGACGGGCGGCGCGCAGGCAGCCGGCCCGAGGGCAGCCGCTCGCCCCGCGGCAGGACGCCGCGCCGGGTCGCGCTCGGGCCGGGGTTGGCGTATGGTGGGAGTGGGCGCAACGCAAGGAGCGCCGCGAGATGACGAGCCGATTGCCCGCACCGAACTTCGAGGGCGGGGCGCTGCGCGCTGCGCTCTCGGCCATCGCCGCGGCCTTGCTGCTGCTCGGCGGTTTCGCGTTCGCGGCCCAGCCGCGGTGCCCGTCGCCGAGCGTGAGCGTGGTGGGCGGCACTGCGGCCGATCGCGCGCAGGCGTGCGTGGGAGCGCTCGACGCGATCGAGTTCCTGGCCCGGCGCGGTCTCGTCTTGCGCGGCACGGTGGTGGTGAGGGTGGTGCCGGCGCTGCCGGAGGCCGACCCCGAGAGGTCGGTTGCGGTGTTCGAACCGGCGCAGGACGAAATCCGCATTCGCGATTACGACTCGGCGGCGCGCGCGGCGCTCGAGCGCCCGCTCGCGCTGTGGCCTCACATGAGCCCGGCGCTGTGGCGAAGCTACGTCGCGCACGAAGTCGCGCACCGGATCGCCGAGGCGAACATGGCGGCCGAAGTGCCGCGCTTCACCGCGATCGAGTACATCGGATGCGTGACCCAGATCGCGACGTTGCCGGGCAACCTGCGCGACGCGATGCTCGCGGCGTATTCCGCGCAGAGCGCGTTCGAGCACGAGGGGCAGATCAACGCGATCCTCTACCTGATCGACCCCTCGGCGTTCACGATCAGGGCCTATCGGCACTTCGCCGCGCTGCGCGACGGCGCGCGTTTCCTCGAGGTGCTGCTGGAAAACGGCGCGCCGTCGGATTACGAATAGCGCTGAGGCGCGGCTTGCGCGGCGATCAGACGCGCGCGAACTCCTTGCCCTTGTTCGCGGCCGCGAAGCCGTCGAAGACCTCGTTCACTTCCTTCCAGGACTTCAGCGCCTTGAGGCGCGCGAGCCAGGCCTTCACGTTCGGGTAGTTCGCGAAGTCGGAGCCGACCAGCTCGCCGATCGAGACGATGCTCGCGCCGAAGTAGTCGGCGATCGTGATCTCGTCGCCGCACAGGTACTTCTTGCCGCCACCGAGCCAGTGGTCGTTCAACACCTGCAGCCACTTCTTGGCCCCCTCCTGCCCCCACGCGATCGTCCCGGCCTGCACCTCGTCGCCCGGGCGCTTGTGGTGGGGAAAGAGCTGCGGATAGACCACTCCGTAACCCAGCGCCGAGTACAGCTGCGTGTTGATCCAGTCCATCGCCTCGTTCACCTTGGCGCGCTTCTTCGGGTCTTTCGGATACGACGGCAGGTTGTTGACGTCGGCCAGGTACTTGAGGATGGCCGAGCTCTCGGTGAGGCGGAAGTCGCCGTCCTCGAGCATCGGCACCAGGCGGTTCGGGTTGAGCGATGCGTACGGCTCCTGGTAGTGGGCGCCGGTCAGGATGTCCACCACCACCTCGTCGCAGGCGATGCCGTTCTCCTTGATCAGCAGGCGAACCGGGCGCGTGGCGGTGGAGACAGGGTGCATGTACAGCTTCATCTTGGTTGCTCCTTCAATGGAATCGGTTGCTGCGGCCGCCGGTGCGTCGCCCCGTGCGCAGGGCCCGCGCCTTCGCCGGCGCGGGGCGCCGCGCCGCGTCGCGCTCGCGCAATGGTACCGCGCGCGCCCCGCTCCGCGCGACCCCCAACCCGTCGCTCAGGGGGGCCCGTCTTTCTGGATGTCGGGCGGCGAGAGCGCGGCGAGGTCGAGGGGCGCGACCGCGCCCAGGTCGCTCACGTGCGCGTCGTCGGCCCAGTTCAGGATCTCCACCTTGTCGCCCTGCACGCGCACGGTGTTGAGCCCCGTGTTCGGGATCAGGCAGGTGCGCGGGCCCGACAGCGGCATGCCCATCGCGGTGCGGTAGACCATGTCGAGCGCGCCGCCGTGGGTGACGACCGCGACGCGCCCGCCCGCGAAGCGGCGCGCCAGCGCCCGCAACGCGGCCAGCACGCGCGCGTGAAAGCTCAGCACGTTCTCGCCACCGGGGAGCGCGTACTGCGGGTCGTGGCGCCGCCACATGTCCCACTCGTGCGGATGGCGCGCGAGGATCTCGGGCAGCGCGAGCCCCTCGAGCACGCCGAAGGCCTGCTCGCGAAGCCCCGGGTCGGGTTCGCTCGCGAGGCCGAGCAGGCTCGACGCGGGGGCCGCTGTCTGGCGCGCACGCCGCAGGTCGCTCGAGACGATCGCGTCGAGCGGTTCCACGCGCAGCCGCTGGCCCAGGCGCGCGGCCTGCGCGAGCCCGCGCGCGTTCAGAGGCACGTCGATCTGCCCCTGGAAGCGGTGCTGCAGGTTCCAGTCGGTCTCGCCGTGGCGGATCAGGATCAGTTCGGTCATCGTGCGGCAATCGCGGCAATCGGGCGTGCGGCGGAGCAATCCACGCGCCGCGCACAGCGTGCGCGCTATTATCCGCCCACACTCGCGAATCAAGAAAGGAAGACGATGACGACGCTCGTGATCGGCCTGCTGCTGTTTCTCGGCACGCACTCGGTGCGCGTGTTCGCCGACGACTGGCGCGGCGCGCAGATCGCCCGCCGGGGCGAGAACGCGTACAAGGGCGTGTACACGCTCGTCTCGCTCGCCGGGCTCGCGCTGATCGTCTGGGGCTACGGCCAGGCGCGCGCCGCGCCGGTGGAGCTGTTCAACCCGCCCGTATGGACGCGCCACGCCGCGTCGCTGCTCACGCTGATTTCGTTCGTGCTGATCGCAGCGGCGTATGCACCGCGCAACCGGATCCGCGCCGCGCTCGGGCACCCGATGGTCGCCGGCGTGAAGATCTGGGCCTTCGCGCACCTGATCGCCAACGGCCTGCTGGCCGACCTCGTGCTGTTCGGGGCCTTCCTCGCCTGGGCCGTGATCGACTTTCGCAGCGCGCGCCGCCGCGACCGGCTGGCCGCGCGCGTGATCCCGGCCGGCACGCTGTCGGGCGACGCGATCGCGGTGGTGGCGGGGCTCGTGGCCTGGTTCGCGTTCGCGTTCTACCTGCACGGCTGGCTGATCGGGGTGAGGCCCTTCGGATGAGCGGTTCCGGAGGCGCGGGCGCCGCCAGCGGCGCGAGCGCGGCCAGCGGAACGGGCGCCGCCAGCGGCACGGGCGCCGCCAGCGGCACGGGTGCGGCCCGCGCCCAGGCGGCGAGCCTTCCGCTCGCCGGCGTTCGCGTGGTGGAGTTCTGCCAGGTGGCGGCCGGGCCCTTTTGCGGGATGCTGCTCGCCGACTTCGGCGCCGAGGTGATCAAGGTGGAGCCGCGCGAGGGCGACGCGCTGCGCCACTGGCCGCCGATCAGCAACGGCTTCTCGGAGAACTTCGCCTCGCTCAACCGCTCGAAGCAGTCGATCGTGCTCGACCTCAAGAGCGAGGCCGACCGCGACCTCGCGCGCGCGCTGGTGCTCGACGCGGACGTGCTGGTGGAGAACAACCGCCCCGGCGTGATGCAGCGCCTGGGCCTGGGCTGGGACTGGTTCGCCGAGCGCAAGCCCTCGCTCGTTTACTGCTCGATCTCGGCCTTCGGGCAGGTGGGGCCGCGCGCGTCCGAAGGCGGATTCGACCTCACGATCCAGGCCGCCGCCGGCGTGATGAGCGTAACGGGCGAGCCCGACGGGCCGCCCGCGAAGTGCGGGGTGCCGGTGTCCGATTTCGCTGCCGGGCTCTATGCGGCTTATTCGATCGCGGCGCTGCTCGCGCGCGTGCGCGCCGGCGGGCCCGGCGGGCAGGTGGACGTGCCGATGTTCGCCACCACGCTGGCGATCGGCGCGCTGCAGACGAGCGAGTACTTCGGCACCGGGCGCGACCCGCGCAGGCTGGGGTCGGCGCACCCGCGAAACGCGCCCTACCAGGCGTTTCGCGCGCGCGACGCTTTCTTCGCGATCGCCGCCGGCAACGACCGCCTGTGGCGCGCGGTGTGCGAGGTGGTGGGCGCGCCCGAGCTGCTGGCCGACGCGCGCTTCGGGTCCACGACCACGCGCGCGGCCAACCAGGCGGCGCTGCGCGACCTGCTCGAGGTGCGCTTCGCCCAGGACGACGCGGCGCGCTGGCTGGAGAAATTCGCCGCCGCCGGCGTGCCGGGCGCGCCGATCAACGGCTATTCGCAGGCGCTCGCGGACGCGCAGGCCGTGCACCTCGAGCTGGTGCAGCCGATGACGCTTCCCGGCGGCACCGAGACGCGCACGGTGGGGTGCCCGGTGCGGCTCGACGGACGGGCCGTGCGCGTGGACACGCGCCCGCCCGCGCTGGGCGAGCACGGCGATGCGCTGCGTGCGGCGGCCAGCCGCGGCGATCGATGAGCCTCGAGGTCGACGGCGGCTTCGCGCTGCTCACGCTCGACAACCCCGGGCGCGGCAACGCGCTGTCGGCCGAGCTGGTGGAGTTGCTGCACGAGAGCGTTGCGCGGGTCGTGGCCAACGCGTCGGTGCACACGCTGGTGTTCACCGGCGCGGGCCGGCACTTCTGCACCGGCTTCGACCTCTCGACGCTCGACGACGAAACCGACGCGAGCCTGCTCGCGCGCTTCGTGCGCATCGAGCTGCTGCTCGACGCGGTCTGGCGCGCGCCGCTTCGCACCGCGGCGTTCGGCGCGGGGCGGATCGTCGGCGCCGGCGCCGACCTGTTCGCCGCCTGCGACCACCGGCTGCTCGCGCCGGACGCGAGCCTGCGTTTTCCGGGCGCCGGATTCGGCATCGTGCTCGGCACCCGGCGGCTGGCCGCGCGCGTGGGCGCCGACCGCGCGCTGCGGTGGGTGAGCACGGGCGAGACGGTCGATGCCCACGCCGCGCTCGCGAGCGGCCTGGCCACCGGGATCGCGTCCGATGCCGCCGCCGCCGCCGTCGTGGCGGGCGAGCCCGCCGTGGGCCGCGACACGTACGCCGCCCTGCGCGCGGCGCTGTCCGACCAGGGCGCCGACCGCGATCTCGCCGCGCTCGTGCGTTCGGCCGCGGCGCCGGGGCTCAAGGAGCGGATCGTCGCCTACCGGGACCGGGTCGCGGCGGCGCGCGGGTAGCGCCAGCGGCGCCCGGCAAGGCCGGCGCCCCCGGCCGCCGCAACGCTCAGCCGACGTGCTTCGCGAGGAACTCCAGCGTGCGCTCGCGCGCCAGCTTCGAGCTAGCTGCGTCGTACGACCCGCGCTGGTCACAGTTGAATCCGTGCCCTGCGGGGTAAAAGTGAGCGCTCGCTGACGCGTGCCTGGCGACGGCCGCCCGGGCGGCGTCGGGCGCGGGCGAGGTGTCCTTGTCGCCGAAGTGGCACAGCACCGGGCAGCGCGGCGCCTCGCCGGCGTACTCCGGGAGGCCGCCGCCGTAGTAGGGCACCGCGCAGGCGAGCCCGGCGATGCGCGCCGCCGCGAGCCAGGCCACGGTGCCGCCCCAGCAGTAACCGACGACCGCCACCTTGCCCCCCGCGCGCGCGTGCTCCACGGCGGCGGCCACGTCGCGCACCGCGTCGTCGAGCGA
>DATCZK010000182.1:0-21537 GCA_036525975.1 Burkholderiaceae bacterium
CGTACTCGCGCCACCGTCCCTCGCCCAGCGAAGCGATCGTCTGCGTGACGACGTTGTCGAGAAACTCGCGATCGTGGCTCACCAGCAGCACGGTCCCGGCGAAATCGGCGAGCAGTTCCTCGAGGAGCTCCAGCGTCTCCACGTCCAGGTCGTTGGTGGGTTCGTCGAGCACGAGCAGGTTGGCCGGGCGCGCGAAGAGCCGCGCGAGGAGGAGCCGGTTGCGCTCGCCGCCCGAGAGCGAGCGCACCGGCGAGCGCGCGCGCTCGGGCGCGAACAGGAAGCGCCCGAGGTAGCTCATCACGTGGATGCGCGTCGCGCCGATCTCCACGTACTCGGAGCCGGGGCTGATCGTCTCGGCCACCGTCGCCTCGTCGTCGAGCTGGGCGCGCAGCTGGTCGAAGTAGGCGACCCGGCGGTTGCTGCCCAGCCGCACCGTGCCGCTGTCGGGCTCGGTCTGGCCGAGCATCAGCCTGAGCAGGGTGGTCTTGCCCGCGCCGTTCGGCCCGATCAGCCCGACCCGGTCGCCGCGCTGGACCACGGTGGAGAACTCGCGCACGACGGCGCGCTCGCCGAAGCGCTTGGTCACGTCGATCAGTTCGGCCACGAGCTTGCCGGAACGCTCGCCCGAGTCGACCGCGAGCTGCACGCTCCCGAGCCGGTCGCGGCGCAGCGCGCGCTCGCGCCGCAACGCCTCGAGCCGCCGCACCCGGCCTTCGTCCCGCGTGCGCCTGGCCTCCACGCCCTTGCGGATCCAGACCTCCTCGGCAGCGAGCAGCTTGTCCTGGCGCGCGTTCTCCAGGGCCTCCGCCGCCAGTTCGCTGGCCTTGCGCGCGCGGTAGGCCGCGAAACTGCCCGGGTACGAGCGCAGGCGCCCGCGGTCGAGCTCCACCACGCGTGTCGCCACCCGGTCGAGAAAGCGCCGATCGTGCGTGACGACCAGCACCGCGCCGGCGAAGCCGGTGAGCAGCTCTTCCAGCCACGCGATCGAGGCGATGTCGAGGTGGTTCGTGGGCTCGTCGAGAACGAGCGCGTCGGGCTCGCGCACCAGCGCCTGCGCGAGCGCGACGCGCTTGCGGGTTCCGCCCGAGAGCGCCCCTACCGCGGCCTGTCCGTCGAGGGCGAGCTGCGTGATCACCCGCTCGATGCGGTGCGTGAGCGCCCACGCATCGGCTGCGTCGATGCGGTGCTGCAACGAGGCCATGCGCTCGAGCGTGTCGGGGCCGTGGTCGCCCCGTGCAACGGCGGCGGCGACGCGCTCGTACTCGACGATCACGCGCACCTGCTCGCCGAGCCCGGCCGAGACGGCCTCGAACACGGTGGCCTCGGCGTCGAGCTCGGGTTCCTGCGCAACGTAGGCCAGCGTGGCGCCCGACTCGCGCACGATCTCCCCGGCGTCGAGCTGGGCCAGGCCGCACAGCGCCTTGAGGAGCGACGACTTGCCGGTGCCGTTTCTGCCCACCAGCGCGACGCGCTCGCCGCGCTCGAGGGAGAAGTCGACGTGATCGAGGAGCGCGAAGTGCCCGTAGGCGAGCTGCGCGTCGCTTACCGTGATCAGCGGCATCGGCGCCGCGCCCGCGCTCGCCCCGGCCGCGCCGGTCTCAGCCGCGCGAGCCGCGCTTCTTCGCGCTTGCCGAAGCCTTGTTCGCGGCGATGCGCATGCGCAGCGCGTTGAGCTTGATGAACCCGCCCGCGTCGGCCTGGTCGTAGGCGCCCTCGTCGTCGTCGAAGGTGGCGATCTTCGTGTCGAACAGCGAGTTGGGCGAGCTGCGGCCGGCCACGATCACGTTGCCCTTGTACAGCCTGAGCGCCACCTTGCCCGTGACGCCGGCCTGCGTGTGGTCGATCAGCGTCTGCAGCGCAACGCGCTCGGGGCTCCACCAGTAGCCGTTGTAGATCATGCTCGCGTAGCGCGGCATCAGGTCGTCTTTCAGGTGCGCGACCTCGCGGTCGAGCGTGAGCGACTCGATCGCGCGGTGGGCCCGCAGCAGGATCGTGCCGCCCGGCGTTTCGTAGCAACCGCGGCTCTTCATCCCCACGTAGCGGTTCTCCACCAGGTCGAGGCGGCCCACGCCATGCTTGCCGCCGAGCCGGTTGAGCTCGGTGAGCAGCTCGTGCGCCTTCATCTTCTTGCCGTTGATCGCGACCAGGTCGCCGCGAACGAAGTCGAGCTCCACTTCCTCGGCCTTGCTGGGCGCCTTCTCGGGCGCCACGGTGAGGCGCCACATTCCGGTTTCCGGCGGCGAGGCGGCCGGGTCCTCGAGGATGCCGCCCTCGTACGAGATGTGCAGCAGGTTCGCGTCCATGGAGAACGGCGCGCCGCCCTTGCGCTTCTTGTAGTCCACGGGGATGCCGTGCTTGTCGGCGTAGGCGAGCAGCTTGTCGCGCGAGAGCAGGTCCCACTCGCGCCAGGGCGCGATGATGCGCACGTTGGGCATCAGCGCGTAGGCGCCCAGCTCGAAACGCACCTGGTCGTTGCCCTTGCCGGTGGCGCCGTGCGAGATCGCGTCGGCCTTCTCGCGCTTGGCGATCTCCACGAGACGCTTGGCGATCAGGGGGCGCGCGATCGAGGTTCCGAGCAGGTACTCGCCCTCGTAGACGGTGTTCGCGCGAAACATCGGGAACACGAAGTCGCGAACGAACTCCTCGCGCAGGTCCTCCACGTAGATGCTCTTGACGCCGAACTTGCGCGCCTTGGCCCGCGCGGGTTCAACCTCCTCGCCCTGGCCGATGTCGGCGGTGAAGGTCACGACCTCGCAGCCGTAGACGTCGGTGAGCCACTTCAGGATCACAGAGGTATCGAGCCCGCCGGAGTAGGCGAGCACCACTTTCTTGACTTTGTTCATCGCTTGGAGCCCGCGGGTCGGGCACTGGGGATTGTGGGCAATCCGCCATTATATTCGCGCGCGCTCAGGCCGATTGCGGGATCGCGATGAAGAAGGTCGCGCCTCGTCCGGGCTCGCTCCTGAGCCCCGCCTGGCCGCCGTGCAGCTCGGCCACCCGCCGCACGATCGCCAGCCCCAGGCCCGAGCTGCCGCGGTGCTCGCGGTGGCCCGAGGTCTGGTAGAAGCGGTCGAACACGCGCGCCTGATCCTCCGGCGCGACTCCCGGGCCGCTGTCGCTCACCTCGACCCGCACGCCCGAACCCTCCGACACCACGCGCACGTCCACCTTGCCGCCCTCGGGCGTCACGCGCAGCGCGTTGTCGATCAGGTTGGACAGCGCCCGCTCCACCAGGGCGGCGTCCACGCTCGCGAGCGGCAGCCCGTCGGGGTAGTCGAGCGCGAGCTCGAGCCCGGCGTCGGCCGCGCGCGAGCTGAAGCGCTGCACCACGTCGTCGACCAGTTCGCCGATCGCGATCGGCTCCGGGTGCGTGCGGAAATCCGGGCTGTCGAGGCTCGCGAGCTCGGCGAGCGCGTCGGTGAGCTTCTTGAGGTGCTGTGCGTTGTTCGCCGCGCGGTCGAACAGCGCGCGCTGCTCGTCCGCGCTCAGCGTCTCGCCCTTCATGCGGATCGTCTCGAGCTGGCCGAGCAACGCGGTGAGCGGGGTGCGAAGGTCGTGCGAGACGCTCGCCACCATCTCGCGGCGGCGCGCGTCGATGAGCGTGACGCGCTCGGTCTCCTCGCGCAGGCGCTCGAAGGTGTCGCGGAAGGTGCGGCTGAGCCGTCCGACTTCGTCTTCGCGCTCGCAGTTCGGCAGCACCGTGCACACGTCCGAGGCAAACCCCGAGTCGCGCGCCTGTTCCACGGCGCGCGTGAGCGCGATCAGCGGGCGGGTGAGTATCGCGAGCATCACGATCGTGAGCACGACCCCGATCGCGAGGGTGGTGAGGCTCGCCGTGATCGCGGTGCGGATCGCGTAGCTGCGCACCAGTTGCGGCTCGTGGCTGCTCAGATCGGCCGCGCGCGAGACCACGTAGAGCCATCCGGCCTGCTGGCCCTGCGACATCACGGGCCTGGCGGCCACCAGGCAGGGCTTGCCATCGGCGTCGGGGTCGCCCGCGATGATCGGCGCGTCCGGGTCGGTGCGCATGCCGCTCACCACCGGCGTGAGGTCCACGCGCACCGTGCCTGCCGAAATGCGGTTGTCGCCCGCCGACGCGAGGATGCGACCGTCGTTGTCGAGCAGGTACAGGCCGGTGTTCGGCGAGTAGAGCACGTACTGGCGGAGGCGGGCGCCGAACCCCGACGGGTTCCTCTCGTAGGACTCCCACAGGTCGGGGTGCATCTCGAGCACGCGCTCGACGAAGCGGCTCGACTTCTCGTACAGGGAGTCGGTGTAGTAGCCGCGAACCGAGGTGAACATGATCGCCGCGAGCGCGATCGCGATCACGAAGCCGAAACCGGCCACCAGCGCGAGCACCCTGACGCGCAGCGACTTCACTTGCTGTCGGTGAAGCGATAGCCCACGCCGCGCACGGTGAGCACGTAGCGTGGGTTCGACGCGTCGGCTTCGATCTTGCCGCGCAGCCGGTTGATGTGCGTGTTGACGTTGTGCTCGTAGCCCTCGAAGCTGGTTCCCCAGACCGCGTCGAGCAGCTGCATGCGCGTGAACGCGCGCCCCGGGTTGCGGGCGAAGTGAACCAGGAGGTCGAACTCCTTCGCGGTGAGCGAGACCGGGCGCTTGCCGAGCGAGACTTCGCGGCTGCCGGTGTCGATCACCAGCTGGCCCACCTGAATGCGCTCCGGGGCCTGTTCGCCGGGCGCGTTCGCGCTGCGATCGGCGCGCCGCAGGATCGCCTTCACGCGCGCCTGCAGTTCGGGGATGGAGAAGGGTTTCGTGAGGTAGTCGTCGGCGCCCAGTTCCAGGCCGAGCACCCGGTCGATCTCGCCCGAACGCGCGGTGAGCATCAGCACGGGCGTGTGCACGCGCTCGATCCGCAGCGCGCGCACCACGTCGAGGCCGTCTCGCCCGGGAAGCATCACGTCGAGCACGACGAGGTCGTACTGGCCGCTGCTCGCCGCCTCGAAGCCCCTGTTTCCGTCGTGAACGCAGTCCACCGCGTAACCGAGGTCGCGCAGGTGCATCGCGATCAGGTCCGCGATGTCCTGCTGGTCTTCGACGACGAGAATCCTGCGTTCCATTGGCCGCTCCGGTTTGAGGCGAGGATAGCAAAGCGGATCGGGCCGGTGGACGCGCAATGGCGGCTGTCGCCCAATCGTTACCAATTCGTGATCTTCGCGAGATTGGCGCGTTAGACGGCGTGGGCAGACTGCGACGCGTCAACCGAATTTCAAACCCGAACCCGTGAGGAGAGCGATGCCCGCTGCCACCCTGGCCCCGAACCGTGCCGCTGCGATGTTCGCCACCGGATTGCCGATCGACCTGGCGGCGCACCGGCTGGCGATGCTGCGCTTCGCGCGGCGCAAGATCCGCGACGACGACCTCGCCGAAGACGCGGTCCAGGACGCGCTGATGGCGGCGCTCGCGAGCCGCTCGAGCTACCAGGGGCGCTCGGCGCTGCGCACCTGGCTGATCGGCATCCTCAACCACAAGATCCAGGACGCGTTCAGGCGCGAGTCGCGCTACGTGCGCTCGGTCTCGCCGCAGCCGGACGCGGGCGGCGCGCCCGAGCAGTCGGCGGTGATGG
The DNA here is from genome assembly GCA_036525975.1 of Burkholderiaceae bacterium. Classification (GTDB taxonomy): domain Bacteria; phylum Pseudomonadota; class Gammaproteobacteria; order Burkholderiales; family Burkholderiaceae_E; genus Quisquiliibacterium. Next base: position 5,588 of record DATCZK010000182.1, read on the forward strand.
CGGAGGCGGCGGTGGAAGCGGCCGCCGCGCAGGATCCCGCCCGCCTCGTGCAGCAGCGCCGGATGGGCGACGACCTCGCGCGCGAGATCGACGCGTTGCCGAAGACGCTGCGCGACGTGTTCGTGATGCAGGCGCTCGAAGGCAGGCCCACCTCGGAGGTCTGCGCCGCGCTCGGCATCACCGAGGCCAACTGCTGGGTGCGGCTGCACCGCGCGCGCAAGCGCCTGGCCGAGCGGCTCGCAGACCACCGGGGCTGAGCGCGCGGCGCCGTCTGCTAATGTTGCGGCTTTCCCGCGCGAGGAGCCGCAGATGAAATACCGCCGACTGGGACGCACGAACCTGCAGGTCTCGGAGCTGTGCCTCGGGACGATGATGTTCGGCGACCAGACCGACCCGTCCGAAGCGGCGCGCATCGTCGCGAGCGCGCGCGAGCGCGGCGTGAACTTCATCGACACGGCCGACGTCTACACCACCGGCGCGTCGGAGCGCGTGCTCGCGCCGTTGATCGCCGCCGGACGCGACGACTGGATCCTCGCGAGCAAGGTGGGGAACACGATGTCGGATCGGCCGAACGAAGGGCGGTACTCGCGCAAGTGGATGATGCGCGAGGTCGACGCGAGCCTCGAGCGGCTGGGCACCGACTACATCGACCTGTATTACCTGCACCGCGACTTCGAGGACGAGACCCTCGAGGAGGCGGTGCGCGCGCTCGAGGACATGACGCGCGCCGGGAAGATCCGGTACTTCGGCCTGTCCAACTACCGGGGCTGGCGGATCGCCGAAGTGGTGCGCGTTTGCGACGCGCTGGGCGTTGCGCGCCCGGCGGCGCTGCAGCCCTACTACAACCTGCTCAACCGCGTGCCCGAGGTGGAGATCCTGCCGGCCTGCGCCTCGTACGGCCTGGGCGTCGTGCCCTACAGCCCGATCGCGCGCGGCGTGCTGAGCGGCAAGTACCTTCCCGGGCAGACGCCCGAGCCCGGGTCGCGCGCAGCGAGAAAAGACAAGCGCATCATGGAGACCGAGTGGCGGGCCGAGTCGCTCGAGATCGCGCAGACGCTCGCCGCGCACGCCGAACGCCGCGGCATCACGCTGGTGCAGTTCGCGGTGGCGTGGCTGCTGGCCAACCAGGTGCTCTCGAGCGTGATCGCGGGGCCGCGCACGCTCTCGCAGTGGGAAGGCTACTTCGGCGCGATCGACTTCGCGTGGCAGCCCGAGGACGAGTCGCTGGTGAATTCGCTGGTCGTGCCCGGGCACTCGTCCACGCCGGGCTACAACGACCCGTCGTACCCGTTCTTCGGGCGCCGGCTGGCCTGAGCGAGCGCGGCAGCCCCGCTACTGAACCCGCCCGAGCAGCAGGAACTCCATCAGCGCCTTCTGCACGTGCAGGCGGTTCTCGGCCTCGTCCCACACCACCGACTGCGGGCCGTCGATCACCTCGGCGGCCACCTCCTCGCCCCTGTGCGCGGGCAGGCAGTGCATGAACACGGCGCGCCCGGCCGCCGCCGCCATCATCTCCTCGTCGACGCACCAGTTCTCGAACGCGCGCCTGCGCGCGCCGTCCTCGGCCTCGAATCCCATGCTGGTCCAGACGTCGGTCGTGACGAGGTCGGCGCCGCGGCAGGCCTCGAGCGGGTCGGCGAACTGCTCGAAGTGGGTGGTGCCGCGAACGCCCGCGCGCGCGACGTCCACCTCGTAGCCGGGCGGCGTGGAGACGTTCACCTTGAAGTCGAGCACCTCGGCCGCCTGCAGCCAGGTGCTGCACACGTTGTTCGAGTCGCCGATCCAGGCCACGGTGCGCCCGCGGATCGAGCCGCGGTGCTCGATGAAGGTGAACACGTCGGCCAGGATCTGGCAGGGGTGGAATTCGTTCGTGAGCCCGTTGATCACCGGCACGCGCGAATTGGCCGCGAAGCGCTCGAGGATCGCCTGTTCGAAGGTGCGGATCATCACGATGTCGCACATCCGCGAGATCACCTGCGCGGCGTCTTCCACCGGCTCGCCGCGCCCGAGCTGCGAGTCGCGGGTGTTCATGTAGATGGCCGATCCGCCCAACTGGTGCATGCCGGCCTCGAACGAGAGCCGCGTGCGGGTGCTCGCCTTCTCGAAGATCATCACCAGCGTGCGGTCTGCCAGAGGGTGATAGGGCTCGTAGCGCTTGAAGCGATCCTTGATCACGCCGGTGCGCTCGAAGACGTGGGCGATCTCGTCGCGATCGAAATCGCTCAACTGCAGGAAGTGACGCAGTGTCATGCTGGCCTCCGTTCAGGCCGCGGCCGGGCGCGCGAGCAGGTCGCGCACCAGCGGCACGAGCCGGTCGACCAGCAGGTCGGCGTGCTCGCGCGTGAAGATCAGGGGGGGCAGCATGCGGATCACCCGGTCGGCCGTGACGTTGAGCACGACGCCCGCCTCGAGCGCGCGCGCCACGATCGCCGAGCACGGCCGATCGAGCTCGATCCCGATCATCAGCCCCCGGCCGCGGATCTCGACCACGCCCGGCAACGCGTCGAGCGCCTCGTGCAGCCGCCCGCTCAGGTGCTCGCCCACGTCGGCGGCCTGCGCGATCAGGCCGTCGGCCTCCATCACCTCGATCGTCGTCACGCCGGCGCGCATCGCGAGCGGATTCGCGCCGAAGGTGGTTCCGTGGCTGCCCGGCGTGAACACGTCCGCCGCCGGGCCGTGCCCGACGACCGCGCCGATCGGCACCCCCGACCCCAGGCCCTTGGCGAGCGGCATCACGTCCGGGACGATGCCGGCCCACTGGTGCGCGAACCACTTGCCGGTGCGCCCGGTGCCGCACTGCACCTCGTCGATCATCAGCAGCCAGCCGCGCTCGTCGCACAGCTTGCGCGCGTCGCGCAGGTAGTCGGCGCGCGCGGGGTTGATTCCGCCCTCGCCCTGGATCGCCTCGAGGAACACGGCCACCACGTTGGGCCGGTCGCGCGCGACGTTTCGCAGCGCGTCGCCGTCGTTGAGCGGCACCCGCACGAAGCCCTCGACCAGCGGCTCGAAACCCTTGTGCACCTTCGGGCTGCCGGTGGCCGATAGCGTGGCCAGCGAGCGGCCGTGGAAAGCCTTCTCGTAGACCACGATCTCGGGCCGGTCGATGCCGCGCCCGTGCCCGTACTTGCGCGCGATCTTGATCGCGGCCTCGTTGGCCTCGAGGCCCGAGTTGCAGAAGAAGACGTTGGTCATCGCGCTGCGCTCGACCAGCATTCCCGCGAGCTGCTCGCGCAGCGGGTGCTCGAACAGGTTCGACGTGTGGATCATCCGCCCGATCTGCTCGCGCAGCGCCGCGACCAGCTTCGGGTGGTTGTGCCCGAGCGTGTTCACCGCGATGCCGGCGAGGCAGTCGAGATACCGTCGGCCCTGATGGTCGAACAACCACACGCCGTCGCCGTGGCCGAACCCGATCGCGGGGGGCGCGTAGGTGGACATCAGGTGCGTGGGCGCTGCCATGGGATTCTCCGCTGCGCCGAAAAAACACAACGGCGGCAGATGCCGCCGTGCCGGACAACGCGACGCGACGCCGTCCTTGGCCCGATTGTATTGGAAACGACACGGGCGGCAAGTGCGCCCGGTTGCGATCGCCGCCCGCCGGGCCGTCGACTGCCAGGCCGCCGGGCGCGACGTTGGGCGCGCGCGCGGGCCGCGGGCGCCGAATCTAGAGACGCTCTCAGCTTTATGGCCTAAGTTACTGCGTCAAAAGCCTTTTTTACGACACATCGCTTGTCATTTCGGGGTGGTTAGGCGCTACAATCGCGACGGACGAGCTCGCGGCGGACGAGCTCGCGGCGGACGAGCGAGCGGCGCGCGGGTGCATCGAGCGCCGGATCGCTGTGGTATCCGGGGGGGCAATGGCCCAGGCAGGGCAAGTGGCACGAGGTTGGGAAGCGCGCCAGGCGTTCGCGGCGGGCGAGGTCGACCCGCGGCCCCTTTTCCGCGTTGCGATCTTCGGGCTGGCGGGCAAGCTGCAGCGGCTGATGGAGATCGTGCTGCGGCACGCGCGCCACAACCAGTATCGGTTCGTGATGGCCGCGGGGCGGGGGCCCGGCGAGTTCGACATCGCGATGGTCGACATGACCGCGCGCGGCGGGCCCGAGGTGGCGAGCACGCTGCGTCGGCTGCCCAGGGCGCGGCCGGTCGTGCGCCTGGGCCGGCGCACCGACGCGGCGCGCGGTCGGGACGACCTCCTGCAGGACAGCTTCACCGTCAACCTCCTCCCGGCGCTCAACCGCGTGGTGGAGACCTCGCTGCTCAACGCGCACGACGAGGGGGCGGTCGCGCAATTGGCGCCGGCGGTGCTCGGGCACGGCGCGGTGTCCGAGCGGCCCTGCGCGCTGATCGTCGACGACAGCGCCACCGTGCGTCGCCAGCTCGCGGTGGCGCTGCAACGCATGGGTCTGGACTGCGAGGGCGCCGAGAGCGCGCACGCGGCGCTCGAACTGCTCGTCCAGCGCGAGTACGCGCTGGTGTTCGTGGATGTGGTGATGCCCGAGATGGACGGCTACAGGCTCACGCGCGAGATCAAGCGCAATCGGGCGATCAGGGCAACGCCGGTGGTGATTCTCACGTCGCGCTCGTCGCCCTTCGACCTCGCGCGCGGCGCGCTCGCAGGCTGCGACAGCTATCTGGTCAAGCCGGTGGCGCTGCACTCGCTGCGCGGCACCGTGATGAGGCACCTGCACAAGGCGGCCTGAGGCGCGCGGCGCTGCCGCGCGTGGGCGCGGGCGCGACCGGGGCGGCAGCGGGGGCCGGGCGACGGCGCGGTCGCGAATCAGGCCTTCACGCGGTTGCGATACTCGCCGGTGCGCGTGTCGATCTCGATCTTGTCGCCGATGTCTACGAACGCGGGCACCGGGATCTCGATGCCGGTGGGCTTGATGCGCGCAGGCTTCATCACCTTGCCCGAGGTGTCGCCCTTGACGGCCGGCTCGGTGTATTCGATCTCGCGCACCACGCTGTTGGGCATTTCCACCGAGATGGCGCGGCCTTCGTAGAAGGTGACCTCGCACGGCATGCCGTCGTCGAGGTACTTGAGCGCGTCGCCCATCGAGTCGCCCTCGACCTCGTACTGGTTGTAATCGGCGTCCATGAACACGTACATCGGGTCGGCGAAGTACGAGTAGGTGACTTCCTTCTTGTCGAGCATCACGATGTCGAACTTCTCGTCGGCCTTGTACACCGACTCGGTGCCCGAGTTGCTCAACAGGCTCTTGAGTTTCATCTTCACGACGGCGGCGTTGCGGCCCGACTTGTTGTAGTCGGCCTTCTGCACGACCATCGGGTCGCCGTTGATCATGACGACGTTGCCGGCGCGCAGGTCCTGTGCGAGTTTCATTGCGTTTCCTGGTGGGTATGGGGCTCGCGGCCCGGTCGCGATGCGCGACGCGTGCCGGCAAAAAGCCAAACAAATTAACCTTAGATTATAGCCTGACGCGACAGAATTCGACCAGGCGCGTTGCGAGATCGGTGCCGGCGGCGAGCGCGCCGCGAAACCGGGCGAACGCCGGCGCGCAGCGATCGAGCGCCTCGGCGAATGCCGGCCACGCCGTTTCCAGCCCGGCGCCGCCGTTCCACGCGCGCATCATCGGCGCCACCTCGCCGGGCCCCGGGCCGGCAACCGCCTCGAAGCGCGCCAGGAAGGCCTCGAGCTTCGCGAGGTGCGCGTCGCCTTCCTGCAGGTACGGCTGCCAGACGAAGGGGCGGGCGGCCCAGATGGCCCGCACCCACGAGTCTTCGCCGCGCACGAAGTTCAGGTCGCAGCCGCGCAGGAGCCGATCGTACTGGGGCTGGGGCAGCAGCGCGAAGCGCTCGATCCGCAGGCGCCCGACCGTGACCGCCGTGCCCGGGGGCGGCGGCGTGCCGGCGATCTGGGCGATCGCGCGCTCGGCCACGCCCACCGGGATCAGCACCGTGGTCGGGCGCGCCCCGGTCGCGATCATCTCGAGCAGCTGGCCCGCGGGCGCCTGCGGGTAGCAGAACAACGAGACGCGCCGCGCAGGCGAGGCCTCGGGTGCGCCGGGCGCGAGCGCGCCTGCGCGAAGCAGCCCGCGCTCGCGCAGCAGTCCGCCGGTGGCGTCGGTGAACCCCGGGTAGAAGAAGTGCTCCACGGCGCCGTCGTCGGGCTTGCGCGAGGCCAGCCCGTGGCAGCCCTCGACCCAGGATTGCGCGCTCAGGTACTCGAGGTTCACCCACAGCGGCGGGCGCGTGGCGCGCGCGCCGCCCGCGCCGCGCGGCGCGGCCAGCGCGGCACGCACCGGCTTGGGGAGGTCGCAGCCGAATGCCGAGATCACCACCTCGCCCTCGGCGGGCGCCCGGGCGCTGCCGGGCCAGCGCTCGATCGCGACGCCCTCGCAACGCTGCCCCGCACGCGCGCCGGGCACGATCGCCGCGAGCACCTGCGGCGCGTCGATCACAAGCGCAACCCGCGCGCCGTGCTCGAGCACGAGCTGGCGGGCGAGCCGCCAGCACACGCCCGCATCGCCGTAGTTGTCGACGACGCGGCAGTAGATGCGGAACGAGAGCGCTTCGATGGCCGTTCGGGCGCGTGCCGGTTCGCGCCGCCTCAATCGGCCCCGTCGTCGGGCGCCGGCGGCGGCGCGCCGAACAGCGCGTCGAGCCGATCCTTCGCGCCGTCGGCGGCGCGCGCGGAGCCCGGCTTGTTCGGGTACTCGTCGGCGATCCGGTCCTCGAAGAAGCTCGCCGGGTTCGGCGCGGCGAGCAGCCGGCGCCAGACCTCCGCAGGCACGCCCTGGTACACGCGCACCGCGCCGTCGACGAACTCGAGCTCCAGGCGCTGCTCGCGTTCGTGGTACTCGCCGGACTTCAACCGGCCGCCCTTCAATGCCCTGCGTTCCATCGGTCGTTTGGCTGCGGCGTTGCGCGGCAGCGCGTTCTGGCTGGAGCGTGATAGCTTAGCCCGAATCCGCGCCGGCACGGGCGCGGGCGCTGGCACGGGCGCTGGCATCTGCGGGAGCGAGGCGATGGGAAGGCAACAGATCAGGTCCGCGGCACGGGGCATCGCCACCGGCAGCGAGAAGGCAACGACGCTGCTCGCGCGGGCGCGTGCGAACGAGGAGCGCGCGCGCGCGCTCAACCCGATCGCCTACGTCGACTGGGAGGCGGCCGCCGCGCAGGCAAGCGCAATGGACGCCGAAGCGGCGGCGGGCCAGCTTCGCGGCCCGCTGCACGGCATTCCGGTGTCGATCAAGGACCTGTTCAACGTGCGCGGGATGCCCACCCGCGGCGGCACCCGCGCCCCGCTGCCGGACCTGGGGCGAGACGAGGCCGAACTGGTGACGCGGCTGCGGGCGGCGGGAGCGCTGATCTTCGCCAAGACCAACATGCACGAGATCGCGCTCGGCGCCACCGGAGAGAACGCCTGGACCGGCGACGTGTGCAATCCCTACGACCCGGCGCGCCAGGCGGGGGGCTCGTCGAGCGGCGCGGCGGTGTCGGTGGCCCGCGGAATCGGCCTCGCAGCGGTGGGCAGCGACACCGGCGGGTCGGTGCGGGTTCCGGCGGCTTTCTGCGGCGTGACCGGGTTCAAGCCGAGCTACGGCGCGATTCCGCTCGCCGGCGCCCTGTACCTGTCGAGAACCTGCGACCACGCCGGCCCGATCGCGCAATCGGTGGACGACTGCGCGCTGCTGTTCGAGGCGATGGCGCTGCGAAACACCGCGCACGCCAGCGTGCCGCGCGCGCCCCGACTGGCGGTGCCCGGAAGCTGGCTCGCGAACAGGATGAGCGACGCGGTGGCCGAGCGCTTCGAGCGCACGCTCGAGTCGCTGGCCCGTGCCGGGGCGTCGATCGAGCGGCTCGAGATGCCGGCGCTCGAGCTGGCGTGGGCCAACTACACGCCCATTGTTCGGGCCGAGGCCGCGTTCGTGCATCGCGCCGCGCTGGCGGCGGGCGGCGAAGGCTTCTCGGAGGCGGTGCGCGCGCCGATGCTCGACGGGGCGGCACTCCCGGCGGTGCGCTATCTCGAGGCGATGCACGCGCGCGAACAGGTGCGCGGCGATCTCGCGGCGATCCTGCGCGACTTCGACGCGATCGTCCTGCCCACCTCCCCGGTGCTCCCGCCGCTGCGCCGGCAACTCGAAGTGGAGGTCTCGGGCGGACGCCGGATGAGCACCCGCGAGGCGGTGCTCGGGCAGACGCTCGCGTTCAGTCTGGTTGGCCTGCCCGCGCTGTCGATCCCGTGCGGCACCGAGCAGGGGCTGCCCGTGGGGCTGCAGATCGTGGGCGCAGCGGACAGCGACCCGCGCGTGCTGGCGCTGGGTCGCTGGGCCGAGGCGCTGATCAGCGAGGCGCCATCCGGATAGCGCCGTCGAGCCGGATCGTCTCGCCGTTGAGCATCGTGTTGGCGAAGATGTCGGCCACCAGCCGCGCGTACTCCGGCGGGCGGCCCAGTCGCGGCGGGAACGGCACCTGCTTGCCGAGCGACTCCTGCGCAGCGGGCGGCAGGCTCTCGAGCATCGGCGTGAGAAAGAGCCCCGGCGCGATCGTGACCACGCGCACGCCGTCGCGCGCGAGGTCGCGCGCGATCGGCAGCGTCATTCCCACGATGCCGCCCTTGGAGGCGGAGTAGGCGGCCTGGCCGATCTGGCCGTCGAACGCGGCCACCGACGCGGTGTTCACGATCACGCCGCGCTCGCCTTCTTCGTTGGGATCGTTCGCGCACATGGCTGCGGCCGCGAGGCGGATCATGTTGAACGTGCCGATCAGGTTGATGTGGATCGTGCGCGCGAACATGTCGAGCGGGTGCGGGCCGTCCTTGCCCACCGTCTTGGCCGCCGGGCCGACGCCGGCGCAGTTCACGAGCCCCACGAGCTTGCCCATCGACTTCGCAGCGTCCACTGCCGCCTTGGCGTCGGCCTCGGAGGTGACGTCGCATTTGACGAACCTGGCGGCTGCGCCGAGTTCCCGGGCAAAGGCTTCGCCCAGCGCCGCGTTCACGTCGGCGATCAGCACCTTCCCGCCCGCATCGACCATCGACCGCGCCGTGGCGCCGCCCAGCCCAGACGCTCCGCCAGTAACCAGGACCACGCTTCCCTTGACGTGCATTGCTCGCTCCTCGAGTGCATTGGCTCCCGACTATAACGAAGTGGCGGCTGCGCAGCGAGCCTGCGACCACGGCCGGACGCACGCGGGTGCCTGGTCCTCAGTAAGGGAGGCACCGGGAGATCAGCAGGGTCCGAAACGGGTCGAGGCCAAGATCGGCGTTCACGTTGCGCCCGAACAGAAGACCCCACCGTTCCTGGGCGGCATAGGCAAGCGCTTCCCTTTCCTCCGCGCAAGCGAACGTGAGATGGGCGGCGTGCTGCAGGTGGTGGACCATCTCGTGCACGAGCATGGCCAACTCCGCGGGGGTGCCCCCCACCCACCCCTCGGGCAGGTAGATGGTCCTGGCCGGCGCATCGTAGAGGGCAAGGATTTCCGGTTCGTGCGCCGGTTTCGGTGCGGCCGCCTGGCGGCTGTCCGACAACGCACCCGTGCGCGCCAGGGTCGCGATGGCTTGCTTGGGGGCGAGCGTGACGACGGGGAGTGCGTCGGTTGCCGGCAATTCGAATGAGCTCGACAGCCAGCCGATGATCGCTTTCAGCAGGGCAGGGGAGCGGGCCGCGGCACCCGGCTGCGAGCGAAGGGCCCCGAAGTCGACCTCGTAGGTTGTGCCGGGGATGTGCACCTTCGTTTCGACCGGCGGTCTGCCGTCGGGTGCCCGAACGCTCTGTTCGGCTTGCTGGGCGCGCGGGGAACCCATCGCCACCGCGCTGGCCAACGCGACGCCGATAACGACCCGGGCGAGCATGACGAGCCCCCTGCATGCAACCTGCCGCCCACCGCGTCGCCGTTGCGAGCCGATCGGACGAAGTGACCGGCAGCCAACTCAGCCGTGAAGTATCCGCGCATGACCGTGCGCGTGCATTGACAAATCGCCTTGCAATTTCGTTGCGCGAGCTCGCCGGCGCTCCCGGTGCCGCCGCACCAGCGCAATCGCGTGCCTTCTACCGGCGGCAAAGGATTGCGGCTGCACAAAGGCATCGGGGCACCCGTGGGTGCCCCGATGTCGTTGCAGGTGCGGCCGACGACGCGGCGGCCGGATCCGGCCGCACGCTCTCGAACGGCTAACGCGTCACGCGATCGGCGGGCGCTGCCCCGGCGGCGATCGCGGCGACAGGCGCGACCAGCGGCGCGGTGGCCGGAGCCGTCGCCTGCGCGACCATCGCCGCGGGCGTCGCGGTCGGGCCGGCGTCGGCCTTCACCGCCTTGCCGCCGTGTATCGCGCCCATCAGCGGCACGATCAGCAGCGCGACGATGTTGATGATCTTGATCAGCGGGTTCACCGCGGGGCCCGCGGTGTCCTTGTACGGATCGCCCACCGTGTCGCCGGTCACCGCCGCCTTGTGCGCGTCGGAACCCTTGCCGCCGTGGTTGCCTTCCTCGATGTACTTCTTCGCGTTGTCCCAGGCGCCGCCGCCCGTGCACATCGAGATCGCGACGAACAGGCCCGTGACGATCGTGCCCATCAGCACGCCGCCGAGCGCGACCGGCCCGAGGATCACGCCCACGAGCACCGGCACCGCCACCGGCAGCAGCGACGGGATCATCATCTCCTTGATCGCGGCGGTGGTGAGCATGTCCACCGCCTTGCCGTACTCGGGCTTGCCGGTGCCTTCCATGATCCCCTTGATCTCGCGGAACTGGCGGCGCACTTCTTCCACCACCGAGCCGGCCGCGCGCCCGACCGCTTCCATCGCCATCGCGCCGAACAGGAAAGGAATCAGGCCGCCGATGAACAGGCCCACGATCACCATGTGGTCGGAGAGGTCGAACTTCACCGGCAGGCCGACCGACTCGAGCCCGTGCGTGTAGTCGGCGAACAGCACCAGCGCGGCGAGGCCGGCCGAGCCGATCGCGTAGCCCTTCGTCACGGCCTTGGTGGTGTTGCCCACCGCGTCGAGCGGGTCGGTGACGTTGCGCACCGACTCGTCCATGTTGGCCATCTCGGCGATGCCGCCGGCGTTGTCGGTGATCGGGCCGTAGGCGTCGAGCGCGACGACGATCCCGGCCATCGACAGCATCGACGTGGCGGCCACCGCGATCCCGTACAGGCCCGCGAAGGTGTACGAGGCGATGATCGCGAGGCACACCATCAGCACCGGCCAGGCGGTGGACTTCATCGACACGGCGATTCCGGCGATGATGTTGGTCGCGTGACCGGTGGTGGAGGCCTGCGCCACGTACCGCACCGGCTTGAACTCGGTGGCCGTGTAGTACTCGGTGATGAACACGAGCAGGCCGGTGAGCGCCATGCCCACCACCACGCACAGCCACAGCCCCATGACCGAAAGCCCGTTCGCGGCGAGGTCCGAGCCCGCGAAGACCCAGGCGGTGATCGGCCACGAGACGATCGTCGCGAGCACGCCGGCCACGATCAGGCCCCTGTACAGCGCGTTCATGATCTTGCCGCCGGGCGAGGCCTTCACGAACATCACGCCCACGATCGAGGCCACGATCGAGAAGCCCCCGAGCACCAGCGGGTACATCACCGCCTGCATCGTGGCGCCGGTGACCATCAGCGAGCCGAGCAGCATCGTCGCGATCAGCGTCACCGCGTAGGTCTCGAACAGGTCGGCCGCCATGCCGGCGCAGTCGCCCACGTTGTCGCCCACGTTGTCGGCGATCACCGCGGGGTTGCGCGGGTCGTCTTCCGGGATGCCGGCCTCGACCTTGCCCACGAGGTCGGCGCCCACGTCAGCGCCCTTGGTGAAGATGCCGCCACCCAGTCGCGCGAAGATCGAGATCAGCGAGGAACCGAAGGCCAGGCCGATCAGGGGCTTGAGCACCGTGTGCAGATCCACCGTCTTGCCCAGGCCGTGCGGCGCCGAACCCATCAGGATGCCGAAGTAGCCGGCGACGCCCAGAAGGCCCAGACCCACGACCAGCATGCCGGTGATCGCGCCGCCCTTGAACGCGACGTCGAGCGCCTCATTCAGGCCCTTGGTGGCCGCCTGCGCGGTGCGCACGTTGGCGCGCACCGACACGTTCATGCCGATGTAGCCGGCAGCCCCCGAGAGGATCGCGCCGATCGCGAAGCCCACCGCGGTGCTCATGCCCAGCCCCGGCACGAGCCAGACGATGACGAACAGCACCACGCCGACCATGGCGATCGTGCGGTACTGGCGGTTCAGGTAGGCCTTGGCGCCGGCCTGGATCGCGGCGGCGATCTCCTGCATGCGCGCGTTGCCGGCCGGAAGGGAGAGGATCGCGCGGCTCGTGACGATGCCGTAGACCACGGCGAGCGCGCCGCAGAGCAGCGCGAACCAAAGGCCCGCGTTCGAGGCAGCTGACATTGGGAAAACCTCCGGATACGTGATTGGACTTGTTGGAGCAGGCAAAACACGCGATTTTCGCCAATCCTGGGCCGGGTTGGCAAGCGAAGGGGCAATTCGGCGCCCCGGTTCCCGGCGGCCTAGGCGAGCGCGTTGAAGATGCGGGCGCGGATCTCTTCGACCGAGCCCAGTCCAGAGATCGTTCTGTGCCTGGGCGCATTCGGGTCGCCGCTCGCTGCCCACTGGTCGTAGTAATCGACCAGCTGGCTCGTCTGGGCGTGATAGATGCGCAGCCGCCGGCGCACCGTCGCTTCGAGGTCGTCGGGCCGCTGGACCAGGTCTTCGCCCGTGACGTCGTCCTTGCCGGGCACGCGCGGCGGGTTGAATTTCACGTGGTAGGTGCGCCCGCTCGGCAGGTGCACGCGGCGCCCCGCCATGCGCTCGATGATGGCCTTTTGCGGAACGTCGATCTCGAGCACGTAGTCGATCCCGACGCCCTCGGTTCGCATCGCCTCGGCCTGCGGGATCGTGCGCGGGAAGCCGTCGAACAAGTACCCGGCCTGGCAGTCGGGCGCCTTCAGCCTCTCCTTCACCAGCGCGACGATCACGTCATCGTCGACCAGGTTCCCGGCGTCCATCGCACGCTTGGCCGACCTGCCCAGCGGCGTGCCGAGCTTGATCGCGCCGCGCAGCATGTCGCCGGTGGAAATCTGGGGGATCGCGAAGTGCTGGCTGATGAAGGCCGACTGGGTGCCCTTGCCGGCACCGGGCGGCCCGAGAAGAATCAGACGCATCGACGGATCCTGGGTGTTTGCTTAGGGTATTGGCCAGCAGGAACCAGGAGGGGCGCGATGTCCCGGTGGCGGACCTTGCCGAAACGGGGCGTGTCCGGCGCATGGCCGGCTGCGAACACGCGCCCGATGACAGCAAGGCGAAAGGTACCGCCTGCGCCCCCGGAGGTCAAACGTAACGGGCGCGTACTCGCGCCAGATCCGAGGGGGTGTCAACCCCCGCGGGAGGCGCTTCGGCGGCGATCATCACCGCTATCTTGTAGCCGTGCCAGATCGCGCGCAGCTGCTCGAGCGACTCCGCGATCTCGATCGGCGCCGGTTCCAGTCCGGGGAACCGTCGCAGGAATGAAACACGATACGCGTACAGGCCGATGTGCCGCAGCGGCGGCGCGGCGCGAAGCGAGGCCGGCCAGGTCTGCGGCAGCGCGGCCGGGAAGCCCTTGAGCGCGTCGCGGTGGAAGGGAAAGGGCGCGCGCGAGAAGCTGATCGCGCGTCCGGCGCGATCGGTTGCCACCTTGACCACGTTCGGGTCCAGATAGGCGTCGAGCGTGTCGATCGCGTGCGCCGCGGTGGCGATCGCGCAATCGGGCGCGGCCCGCAGGCACTGCGCGACCGCGCCGATCAGCGCCGGCGGGATCTCCGGCTCGTCGCCCTGCACGTTGACCACGGTGGTCTCGTCGGCCAGCCCGAGCAACTGCGCCGCCTCGGCCAGGCGATCGGTGCCCGAGCGGTGGTCGGGGCGCGTCATCACCGCGTCCACCCCGTGGTCGCGCGCGGCCCGCTCGACCTCGGCCGAGTCGGTGGCGACGACGACGCGCGCCGCGCCCGAGGCCAGCGCGCGCTGCGCGACGCGAACCACCATCGGCGCGCCGCCGATGTCGGCCAGCGGCTTGTTGGGCAGCCGGGTGGAAGACAGTCGCGCCGGGATCAGCGCGACGAAGTCCGGGGTGTCCACGGCGTTCGCCCGGGCCCGCTCGTTGTCCGCGCCTGGGTTCGGGCCGCTCACTGCGCGGGCAACTCGCGAGCTTCTTCCTCGAGCATGACCGGGATCCCGTCGCGCACCGGGAAAGCCAGCCGGTCGTGGCCGCAGACGAGCTCCTGCGCGGCCTTGTCGTACTCGAGCGGGCCCTTGCACAGCGGGCAGACGAGGATGTCAAGCAGTCGGGTGTCCACGCAGGCGCTCCTCGATCCAGTCGATGAATGCCGGGTCGACGCGGGTGTCCGTGCGGACGACCCAGCAGCGACGGTCGGCGAGTTCCCGGCATTTTACGGCGTCCTTCGCTGTCATCACGATCGCCTCCGCGCGGATCGCGCCGAGCACCCCCGCGTCGAGCCTCGCGTGGTCGCCGGGGGCGTGGCGCTCGAACTCGAGCCCGAGCGCGGCGAGGGCCGCGAAGAATCGCTCGGGGTGCCCGATCCCGGCGAGCGCGGCAACCGGGCGCCCGGAGAATCGCGCGGCGAATTCCCCGGGCGCGAGCGTCTCGCTGCCGTCGAGCCGCTGCACGGCCTGGACGCGCAGGTCGAACCGGAAGCGCGGCTGCGCCGGTGGCGAGGGCACGCCGGCAGCCGGCGCGCTGCAGCCGTTGAGCAGGATCGCGTCGAGCTCGCCGGCGCGCTCGAGGGGCTCGCGCAGCGGGCCTGCGGGGAGCATCCGGCCGTTGCCCGCGCCCCTTTCGTCGAATACGCCGACCTCCAGCGTGCGATCCAGGCCCGGGTGCTGCAGCCCGTCGTCGCTCACGACGAGGTCGAGATCGGGGTGGCGCCGGCTGAGCAGCGCGAGGGCGTCGCCGCGCAACCGGCCTGAGGCCACCGGGAGGCCGGTCTGCAACGCGAGCAGCACGGCCTCGTCGCCGTCCGCGCGCGGGTCCGAGGCGGGCGTGACGATGCGCGGCTCGCGCCGCTGGGCGCGGTACCCGGCGCACAGCACGCCCACGCGCCAGCCGCGCGCCGAGAGCGCGCTGGCGGTGGCCGCGGTGGCCGGCGTCTTGCCGGTTCCGCCTGCCGTGAGGTTGCCGATCACCACGACCGCCGGGCGCGCGCCGGGCGGCAGGCGCCGCACCGCCTTGCGCCGCCGCGCGGCCACGAAGCGCGCGAGCGCGCAAGCCGGCCACAGCAGCGCCGCGGCCGCTCGCGACCAGGGGCTCGCGGGCGGCGCGAACCAGAGCCTGAGCAGCGAACGCTCGAGCGCCTGCCTGAGCGCGCCGCGCATTGCCTGCCCGCTACGGCCTGTTCAAGCCACGCCCGTGCCCGCGCGCTAGCGCGGGGCGGCGCCGGGGGCCTGCGCGGCGAAGGTCACCCGCGCCAGCCCGGCGAGCCGGGCCGCCTCGAGCACGTCGACCACCGACTGGTGGGTCGCGCCCGCGTCGGCGTAGATCACGAGGATCGGCTCCTGCTGCCCCGCGGCTACCCGGCGCAACTCGGTCGCGAACGCGTTCGCGCTGGAAAACGCCGCCGGTCGATTGTCGATCAGCTTGCGGCCGTCCGCGGCGATCGCCACCACCACTTCGCGCGGGCGCTCGCCGGCGCGATCGGCCCCGGCCGCGGGCAGGTTCACCTGCAATTCGGTGAACTTGGAGAAGGTGGTCGTGACCATCAGGAAGATCAGCACGACCAGCAACACGTCGATCAGCGGGATGAAGTTGATCTCCGGCTCGTCGCGACGCAGCGCGCGGCGGAAGTTCACGACCCGGCCTTCCGGGTGCGCTTGGGCTCGACCGTGGCGGTGGCTGCGCTCGCGCGCGCCGCGGCGCGTGCCCTGGAACGGGCAGGCGCGGGCGCGGGCGAGGGCTCGCTCGCGGCCGAGGCCCTCGTCGCCTGTTTGCGC
>DATCZK010000183.1:0-26035 GCA_036525975.1 Burkholderiaceae bacterium
GCGTTGTCCAGACGTTGCGCACCTTTTGGCGGCGAAAGTGATCCGTTATCGCATTTTGGAGGATCCGCTGGAAGAGCAGGGGCAGCTCGGCCGCGGGTCGGTCGGCGTATCGCTCGGCGAGGCGGAACATCGCATCCTGCACGATGTCGAGCGCGGCGTCGTCGTCGCGCACGGCGAAGGCAGCGTGCTTGAACGCGCGCCTCTCGATCGCAGCGAGGAACTCGGACATCTGCTGGCGCGAGGCCATCTTCAGGTGCGGGCGCGTGGGTCGTTCATGCGGCGCGGGCATCCCGCGCGGGCTCATGCTGCAATTGCGCATCCTAACAGTGCGCGAGGGGCCTGCGAGAGGGCTGCGTCTGCCTTGACCGCTCCTGTTGCGCTGCAGTATCCTGCGCCCTCTGTCGAAGCGGCTCGCGGGTGGTCGAACCCACCGCCCGAAGAACCGCTGTCTTTGTCGCTGCGCGCGCACCGATTGCGCAGGGGTCGAGACGCGTTTCGCGCTGGCGTCGCCTCACGAGGGCGGCAAAGGGGCGTCCATTCAATCTCGCAGGCCCCGTGCCAAGGTCTGCGTCGAGGCGGCGTGAGAATCGTCGTGTTGGCGCCGGCGGGCGGGCTCCCTGGACCTTGAAAGGGTCGGTCATGGAAATCACAGGCGCGGAAATCGTCGTTCGCTCGCTGCACGAGGAAGGGGTCAAGCACCTCTTCGGTTACCCCGGCGGGGCGGTGCTCTACATCTACGACGAGATCTTCAAGCAGGACAAGTTCCAGCACATTCTCGTGCGTCACGAGCAGGCCGCGGTGCACGCGGCCGACGCGTACTCGCGCTCCACGCAGCAGGTGGGGGTGTGCATCGTCACCAGCGGCCCGGGCGTGACCAACGCGGTCACCGGCATCGCCACCGCTTACATGGATTCGATCCCGCTGGTGATCATCACCGGCCAGGTGCCCACGCACGCGATCGGGCAGGACGCGTTCCAGGAGTGCGACGCCGTGGGCATCACGCGCCCGTGCGTGAAGCACAATTTCCTGGTCAAGGACGTGAAGCAGCTGGCCGAGACGATGGCCAGGGCCTTCCACATCGCGCGCAGCGGCCGCCCCGGTCCGGTGCTGGTCGACATCCCGAAAGACGTCACCCGCGACCGCTGCAAGTTCGAGTATCCGCGCGCCGTCTCGATGCGCTCGTACAACCCGGTGGTCAAGGGGCACCAGGGCCAGATCAAGAAGGCGCTGCAGCTCATTCTCAACGCCGAGCGGCCGATGATCTACACGGGCGGGGGCGTGATCCTCGCGAACGCGTCGGCCGAGCTGAACCGCTTCGCCGACCTGCTCGGCTATCCGGTCACGAACACGCTGATGGGGCTGGGCGGGTATCGCGCCTCCGACCCGAAGTTCCTCGGCATGCTCGGGATGCACGGCACCTACGAAGCGAACATGGCGATGCAGCACTGCGACGTGCTGGTGGCGATCGGCGCGCGCTTCGACGACCGCGTGATCGGCAACCCCAAGCACTTCGCGCAGAACCCGCACAAGATCGTGCACGTGGACGTCGACCCGTCGTCGATCTCCAAGCGCGTGAAGGTGGACGTGCCGATCGTGGGCGACGTGCGCGAGACGCTCGACGACCTGATCGCGCTCGTGGAGCAGAACTTCGCGGCGGGCAACAAGACCAACGCGATCGCGCTCGAGGCGTGGTGGAAGCAGATCGAGCAGTGGCGCGCGCGCAACTGCCTGCGCTACAACCGCGCCTCCGAGACGATCAAGCCGCAGTACGTGGTGGAGAAGCTGTGGGAGGTGACCAAGGGCGACGCGTTCGTCACCTCCGACGTCGGCCAGCACCAGATGTTCGCCGCGCAGTTCTATCGCTTCGACAAGCCGCGGCGCTGGATCAACTCGGGCGGACTGGGCACGATGGGCGTGGGGCTGCCCTACGCGATGGGCGTGCTGCTCGCGCACCCCGGCGCGCAGGTGGCCTGCATCACCGGCGAGGGCTCGATCCAGATGTGCATCCAGGAGCTCTCGACCTGCAAGCAGTACGACCTGCCGGTGAAGATCATCAACCTCAACAACCGCTATCTGGGCATGGTGCGCCAGTGGCAGCAGCTCGAGTACGAGGGGCGCTACGCCGAGTCGTACATGGACGCGCTGCCCGATTTCGTCGCGCTCGCCGAGGCCTACGGCCACGTGGGCATCCGCGTCGACAAGCCGGCCGACGTGGAGCCCGCGCTGCACGAGGCGTTCTACGGCAAGCACAAGGACAGGCTCGTGTTCATGGACTTCATCACCGACCAGCAGGAGAACGTCTGGCCGATGGTGCAGGGCGGCAAGGGGCTCACCGAAATGCTTCTCGGCGCGGAGGATCTGTGATGAGGCACATCGTATCGATCCTCCTGGAAAACGAGCCCGGCGCGCTCTCGCGCGTGGTGGGCCTGTTCTCGGCGCGCGGGTACAACATCGAGACGCTCACCGTTGCGCCCACCGAGGACAAGTCGCTGTCGCGGATGACGATCGTCACGAAGGGCTCGGACGACGTGATCGAGCAGATCACCAAGCACCTGAACCGCCTGATCGAGGTGGTGAAGGTGGTGGACCTGATCGAGACCCCGTACATCGAGCGCGAGCTGATGCTGATCAAGATGCGCGCCGTGGGCAAGGACCGCGAGGAAGTCAAGCGGATGACCGACATCTTTCGCGGGCGCATCATCGACGTGACCGAGAAGACCTACACGATCGAGCTCACCGGCGACGCCGCCAAGCTCGACGCATTCATCGAGGCCGTGGACGCAGCGTCGATCCTGGAGACCGTGCGAACGGGAAGCTCCGGCATCGCCCGGGGCGAGCGCGTGCTTCGCGTCTGATCAACCAGGGAGAAAAGCTCAATGAAGGTCTATTACGACAAGGACTGCGACCTCAAGCTCATCAAGGGCAAGAAGGTGGCGATCATCGGCTACGGCTCGCAGGGCCACGCGCACGCCCAGAACCTCAACGACTCGGGCGTCAAGGTCGTGGTGGGCGCGCGCAAGGGCGGCCCGTCGTGGGACAAGGTCAAGAAGGCGGGCCTGAAGGTGGCCGAGATCGCAGACGCGGTCAAGGGCGCCGACTTAGTGATGATGCTGATGCCCGACGAGCACATCGCAGCGGCCTACAAGGCCGAGGTCGAGCCGAACATGAAGAAGGGCGCCTCGCTCGCGTTCGCGCACGGCTTCAACATCCACTACGGCCAGGTCGTCGCGCGCGAGGACCTCGACGTGGTGATGGTGGCCCCGAAAGCGCCGGGGCACACCGTGCGCGGCACCTACGCCGCGGGCGGCGGCGTGCCGATGCTCGTGGCCGTGCACCAGGACAAGTCGGGCGTCGCGCGCGACCTGGCGCTGTCGTACGCCTGCGCGATCGGCGGCGGGCGGGCCGGGATCATCGAGACCAACTTCCGCGAGGAGACCGAGACCGACCTCTTCGGCGAGCAGACCGTGCTGTGCGGCGGCACCGTCGACCTGATCAAGGCCGGCTTCGAAACGCTGGTCGAGGCCGGATACGCGCCGGAGATGGCCTATTTCGAGTGCCTGCACGAGGTCAAGCTGATCGTGGACCTGATCTACGAGGGCGGCATCGCGAACATGAACTACTCGATCTCGAACAACGCCGAGTTCGGCGAGTACGTCACCGGCCCGACGATCGTCACGGCCGAGACCAAGAAGGCGATGAAGGCGGCCCTCGAGCGCATCCAGACTGGCGAATACGCCAAGCAGTTCATCCTCGAGAACCGCGCCGGCGCGCCCACGCTGCTGTCGCGCCGCAGGCTGATGGCCGAGCACCCGATCGAGGTCGTGGGCGAGAAGCTGCGCGCGATGATGCCCTGGATCAAGGCCAACAAGCTGGTCGACAAGACGCGCAACTGAAGGCGGGCGGCGGCCGGTCCGCGCGAGCCGCGCCGCGCCGCCGGCTGACGGCGCGTGAAGGCGCGTGAAGGCCCGTTCGCCGCCGCGCCGGCGCCGGTTTTCCAGCGCGTGCTGCGCGCTCCCGCTGCGGGGCCCGAAGCTATACTGCGGCAATGACCGCCGCCGTCGCTTCCGTCGCGATTCCCCGCCTGCCCGCCGACTGGCAGGAGTGGCTCGCGGGCTCGGTCGTTCGCGGTGCGGGCGACGACGAGATGCTGGCCAAGATGCGCGCGGGCGGGTTCGACGATTACTACGCGCGCGTTGCGATCTCGGTGGTGCGCTCGCTCACCGAGCGCGCGCAGCAGCAGGTGAGCGCGATCGCCGTCGACTACCAGAGCGACCCGCTGCGCCTGCCGGCGCAGGCGCGCCCGCGCGCGGCCGATCGCGAGGTCACGATCGGGTTCGCGCTCTACAACCCCAACGTGGCGCTGCTCGCCGACCTCGCCTCGGCGCAGGAGTGCGAGAAGCTGATGCAGCTCGCCGCGGGCAAGCTGCGCCGCTCGGAAGTGGTCGACCGCGGCAGCGGCGGCCACCTCGTGAGCCACGTTCGCACCAGCGAGGGCACGCACTTCGAGCGCGGCGAGAACGCGATCGTGCAGCGCATCGAGCAACGGATCGCGGCGCTCACCGGCTTGCCGGTGGAAAACGGCGAACCGTTGCAGATCCTGCACTACGGCACCGGCGGCCAATACCTGCCGCACCACGACTACTTCGACCCGGCCGACCCCGGCACCGCCGAGCAGGTGCGCCACGGCGGCCAGCGCGTGGCCACCGTGGTGATCTACCTCAACGACGTGGCCGAGGGTGGCGAGACCGCGTTCCCGGAGCTGGAACTGACCGTGCGTCCGCGCCAGGGCAGCGCCGTCTATTTCGAGTACACCAACGCGCGCGGCGAGCTCGACGCGCGATGCCTGCACGCCGGTGCGCCGGTCGCGCGGGGCGAGAAGTGGATCGCCACGAAGTGGCTGCGCCAGTCCGCCTACCAGCAATGAGCACCCGATGACGAACTACCCGCACCCGATCATCGCCCGCGAGGGCTGGCCGTTCCTCGCCGCGGCGGTGGCGCTCGCGCTCGCCGTGCACGTCGGTCTGGGCGCGCCCTGGGCGGCGCCGCTGTGGGCGGTGGCGCTGTTCGTGCTGCAGTTCTTTCGCGACCCGCCGCGCGTCGTGCCCGAAGTGGCCGGCGCCGTGCTCTCGCCGGCCGACGGGCGCGTGATCGAGGTCGGCAAGGCGGCGGACCCTTACGCCGGGCGCGACGCGCTCAAGATCAGCGTGTTCATGAACGTCTTCAACGTTCACTCCAATCGCGCGCCGGTCGACGGCGTGATCAGGCAGGTGAAGTACTTCCCCGGCAAGTTCGTGAACGCCGACCTCGACAAGGCCTCGGAACACAACGAGCGCAACGCGCTGGTGATCGAAACCCCCTCGGGGGCGATCGTGTCCTGCGTGCAGGTGGCCGGACTGATCGCGCGGCGCATCCTGTGCTACGTGCACGAGGGCGACGCGCTCGCGCGCGGCGAGCGCTTCGGCTTCATCCGTTTCGGTTCGCGGGTGGACGTCTACCTCCCGCTCGACGCGCGGCCCGCGGTGACGATCGGCGACAAGGTCGAGGCCACCGCCACCGTGCTCGCCACCCTCGCCGCCTGAGGCGCTCCCGAGAAGGCAATGAGCAAGCGGCGCCGACCCAGATTCCGCACCAGCCGCAGGCCGCCCGACGCCGAGGCCGCGCGCGCCGCGCCCGAGGCGCAGCAGGCGCCCCAGCGCAGGCGGGTGCGCGGCATCTACATCCTGCCCAACGCGCTCACCACCGCGGCCCTGTTCTGCGGTTTCTACGCGATCGTGCAGTCGATGAACGGGCGCTTCGAGGTGGCCGCGATCGCGGTGTTCGTGGCGATGGTGCTCGACAGCCTCGACGGCCGGGTGGCGCGCCTGACCAACACGCAGAGCGCGTTCGGCGAGCAGTACGACAGCCTCTCGGACATGGTCTCGTTCGGCGCGGCGCCGGCGCTGATCATGTACGAGTGGACGCTGCGCGGGCTCGGCAAGTGGGGGTGGCTCGCCGCCTTCGTCTACTGCGCGGGCGCGGCGCTGCGGCTCGCGCGCTTCAACGCCAACCTGGGCGCGGTCGACAAGCGCTACTTCCAGGGCCTGCCCAGTCCGGCGGCCGCGGCCCTGGTCGCGGGCCTGGTCTGGATCGTGACCGACCTGCGCGAGACGAAGTGGATCGCGGCGGCGCCCGCCGAGCTGGCCTGGGTGGCGTGGGCGCTCACGATCTACGCCGGCATCACGATGGTCTCCAACGCGCCTTTCTACAGTTTCAAGGCGATCAACCTCAAGCGCAGCGTGCCGTTCCTCTCGATGATCGGCATGGTGACGCTGTTCGTCGTGGTCTCGAGCGACCCGCCGGTGGTGCTGTTCAGCCTGTTCGTGCTCTACGGCGTGTCGGGCTGGGGCGTGTGGCTGTGGCGGTGGCGGCGCGGGCTGGCCCTTCCGTGGCGCGAGGGGCTCGATGCTTCCGCGGCTCCCGCCCCGGGCGAGGGCGCTCCCGCCTCGGGCGAGGGCGCTCCCGCCCCGGGAGCCGGCAAGCCGCCCCCGGGAGCCGGCTCGAATTGACCCGTTGCTGCTGTGCAACGTAAAATCGAGGGCTTGCCGACGGCTGGAACAACGCGTGAGACAAGCCCTGGTGGTGGCTAACTGGAAGATGAACGGCGATCGCAGGTCGATCGCCGCGCTCGTTTCCGGCATTCGCGCGGCGAGCGAGGGGCGGCGCGGGCCCGCGGACGCGGCGCTGGTCGTGTGCCCGCCGTACCCGTACCTCGGGCAGGTGGCCCAGGCGCTGCAGGGCTCGCAGGTGGCGCTTGGCGCGCAGGACGTCGCGGCCTATGACAGCGGCGCCTACACCGGCGAGGTGTCGGCGGCGATGCTCGCCGACGCCGGATGCGCGTGGGTGATCGTGGGGCACTCGGAGCGGCGCACGCTCTTTGGCGAAGACGACGCGGTGGTCGCGGCCAAGGCCGGCAAGGCGCTCGCGGCCGGCCTGGGCGTGATCGCGTGCGTGGGCGAGACGCTCGAGGAGCGCGAAGGCGATCGCACCGATGAGGTGCTCGCGCGGCAGGTGGGCGCGCTCGCGGGGGCCGCGGCGCGCGCGAGCGCCGGGCGATTCGTGCTCGCCTACGAGCCGGTGTGGGCGATCGGCACCGGGCGCTCGGCGAGCCCGGAGCAGGCGCAGGCGGCGCACGCGTTCGTTCGCGGCCGCTTGGCGCACGCCGGCGTGGCGGGCGCCGACGCGATCAGGCTGTTGTACGGCGGGAGCGTCAAGCCCGCGAACGCGGCCAGCCTGTTCGCGATGCCCGACATCGACGGCGGATTGATCGGCGGGGCGTCTTTGGTGGCGCAAGAGTTCATGGCGATCGCGCGCGGCGCGGCGCAGGTGGCGTAGGCGCGGCGGCGGCATCGCGCCGGAACGAAACAACGAGCCGCGCGAGCGGCGAATCTGGGGTAGTGCAATGGAATTTCTCTGGTCCTTCGTGGTGGTTGCGCAGGTGCTCAGCGCGATCGGCGTGATCGTGCTCGTCCTGATCCAGCACGGCAAGGGCGCCGACATGGGCGCGGCGTTCGGGTCGGGCGCTTCGGGGAGCCTGTTCGGCGCCACCGGGTCGGCCAACTTCCTCAGCCGCACCACGGCCGCGTGCGCGGCGGTCTTTTTCGTGAGCACGCTGGCGCTCGCGTTCGCGAGCCAACGCTCGCCGAGCGCGCCGAGCAGCGTGATGGACCAGCCCGCGTCGAGCGTTCCTGTACCATCGTCGCTGCCGGCGGCCCCGGCGGGAACGGGGGGCGGCGCCCCGGCTTCCGCGGGCTCCGGCGCCGCGCCCGCCCAGGGCGGGCCGGCCGGTCAGATTCCGAAGTAAAATGCGCGAGCGGGCAGGCTCCTCGGCCTGTTCCCGAAGTGCCGATTAGCAGTCAATGTCGTGTTGCATGCCGACGTGGTGAAATTGGTAGACACGCTATCTTGAGGGGGTAGTGGCGAAAGCTGTGCGAGTTCGAGTCTCGCCGTCGGCACCAATCAACATGACATCTGTCAATGCGCTCGCCGGTGAGTAGTACACACTCTTGGGCGCACCGACACCGGGCCAGGACGCCAAGTGAATCTAGAACAATATCTGCCTGCGTTGCTTTTCATTCTCGTGGGCATCGCAGTGGGATCGGGGGCGATGCTCGCGGGCAAGGTGCTCGGCCCCTCGCACCCCGATCCGCAGAAGAACTCCCCCTACGAATGCGGCTTCGAGGCCTTCGAAGACGCGCGCATGAAGTTCGACGTGCGCTACTACCTGGTTGCGATCCTGTTCATCCTGTTCGACCTGGAGATCGCGTTCCTGTTTCCATGGGCGGTGTCGCTCGACGCAATCGGTTTCTTCGGGTTTGTCGCGATGATGATCTTCCTCGCGATCCTGGTCGTGGGCTTCGCCTACGAGTGGATGAAGGGGGCGCTCGATTGGGAGTGAAACCCGGCCGGGCAGGGCATAGCGAACGGATGGCGCGCGGATGAGCATCGAAGGCGTACTGAGCCAGGGGTTCGTCACGACCCAGCTCGACAAGGTCGTGAACTGGGCGCGCACCGGCTCGATGTGGCCGATGACGTTCGGGCTCGCGTGTTGCGCGATCGAGATGATGCACGCAGGCGCGTCGCGCTACGACCTCGACCGGTTCGGCGTCGTGTTCCGGCCGAGCCCGCGGCAGTCCGACGTGATGATCGTCGCGGGCACGCTGTGCAACAAGATGGGCCCGGCGCTGCGCAAGGTCTACGACCAGATGGCCGAGCCGCGGTGGGTGATCTCGATGGGCTCGTGCGCCAACGGCGGCGGCTACTACCACTACTCGTACTCGGTCGTGCGCGGGTGCGACCGCATCGTGCCGGTGGACATCTACGTTCCGGGTTGCCCGCCCACCGCCGAGGCGCTGATCTACGCCGTGATCCAGCTGCAGAACAAGATCAAGCAAACGAGCACGATCGCACGCTAGGCTGCCAGGCACCGATGACCCGACTCGAAACCCTCACCTCCTCGCTGCAAGAAGCGCTCGGCGATCGCGTCGAGCTCTCCGTTCGCTTCGGGGAGGTCACCCTGGTGGTGCGTCCGCAAGACTATCTCGAGGTGGCGCGCACGCTGCGCGACGACGAGCGCCTGCGCTTCGACACGCTGGTCGACCTGTGCGGCGTCGACTACAGCGCCTGGCGCGACGGCGAGTGGAGCGGCGCGCGCTACGCCGCGGTGTCGCACCTGCTGTCGGTGGAGAAGAACTGGCGCGTGCGGATGCGCGCGTTCGCGAGCGACGACGAGCACCCGATGCTGGCGTCGCTGATCGACCTCTGGCCTTCGGTGGGCTGGTTCGAGCGCGAGGCCTTCGACCTGTTCGGCATCCTGTTCGAGGGCCACCCCGACCTGCGCCGCATTCTCACCGACTACGGCTTCGTCGGTCATCCGTTCCGCAAGGATTTCCCGATCTCGGGCCACGTGGAGATGCGCTACGACCCCGAGCAGCGGCGCGTGATCTATCAACCGGTTTCGATCGAGCCGCGCAACAACGTGCCGCGCGTGATTCGCGAACAAGGCTACGGGTCCGGACGCTGACCATGTCCGAGATCAAGAACTACACGCTGAACTTCGGGCCGCAGCACCCCGCGGCGCACGGCGTGCTGCGCCTCGTGCTCGAGCTCGACGGCGAGGTCGTGCAGCGCGCCGACCCGCACATCGGGCTGCTGCACCGCGCCACCGAGAAGCTCGCCGAGACGCGCACCTACCTGCAGGCGATGCCGTACATGGATCGCCTCGACTACGTCTCGATGATGTGCAACGAGCACGCCTACGTGCTGGCGGTGGAGAAGCTGCTCGGCGTGCAAGTGCCGCTGCGCGCGCAGTACATCCGCGTGATGTTCGACGAGATCACGCGCATCCTCAACCACCTGCTCTGGATCGCCGCGCACGGGCTCGACGTGGGCGCGATGGCGGTGTTCCTCTACGCGTTTCGCGAGCGCGAGGATCTGGTCGACGTCTACGAGGCCGTGACCGGCGCGCGCATGCACGCGGCCTACTACCGCCCGGGCGGCGTCTATCGCGACCTCCCCGACAGCATGCCCCAGCACCAGGCGTCCAAGGTGCGCAGCAGCGCCTCGATCCGCGCGCGCAACGCCGATCGCCAGGGCTCGGTGCTCGACTTCATCGAGGCGTTCACCGAGCGCTTCCCGGGCTACGTGGACGAGTACGAGACGCTGCTCACCGACAACCGCATCTGGAAGCAGCGCCTGGTGGGCGTGGCGGTGGTCGACCCCGACCGCGCGAAGGCCAAGGGCCTCACCGGGCCGATGCTGCGCGGCTCCGGGGTGGCGTGGGATCTGCGCAAGATGCAGCCCTACGAGGTCTACGACCGCGTGGACTTCGACATCCCGGTGGGGCGCAACGGCGACTGCTACGACCGCTACCTGGTGCGCGTGGCCGAGATGCGCCAGAGCAACCGGATCATCCGCCAGTGCGTGCAGTGGCTGCGCGAGAACGCCGGCCCGGTCATGACCGACGATCACAAGGTGGCGCCGCCCGATCGCGTGGGCATGAAGTCGAACATGGAAGAGCTGATCCACCACTTCAAGCTCTTCACCGAGGGCTTCCACGTGCCCGAGGGCGAGTGCTACTCGGCGATCGAGCACCCGAAGGGCGAGTTCGGCATCTACCTGGTCTCGGACGGGGCGAACAAGCCCTACCGCGTGAAGATCCGCGCGCCGGGTTACGTGCACCTGCAGGCACTCGACGAAATGACGCGCGGTCACATGCTCGCCGACGTGGTGGCGGTGATCGGCACGCTTGACGTCGTCTTTGGAGAAATCGACCGGTGAGCGCCGTGCCCAAGTCGCAAAAGCTGCTCAGTGCCGATGCCTGCCGGCGCATCGACCGCGAGCTGGCGAAGTTCCCGGCCGACCAGAAGCAGTCGGCGGTGATGGCGGCGCTCGCGATCGCGCAGCGCGAGCAGGGCTGGGTGTCCAACGAGGTGATCGAAGAAGTGGCCGCCTACCTCGGCATGCCGGCGATCGCCGTGCACGAGGTGGCCAGCTTCTACAACATGTACGACACGACCCGCCCGGGGCGCTTCAAGCTGTCGGTGTGCACCTGCCTGCCCTGCGCGCTGCGCGAAGGCAACGCGGCCGGCGAGTACCTCAAGGCCAAGCTCGGAATCGACTACAACGAGACCACCGCCGACGGCCTGTTCACGCTCAAGCAGAGCGAGTGCCAGGGCGCGTGCGGCGACGCGCCGGTGCTGATCGTGAACAACGAGCGCATGTGCAGCTTCATGGGCGCCGACCGGCTCGACGCGCTGATCGACGAGCTGCGCGCGAAAGGCAAGCCATGAACGCCCCCGACCTCAGGGCCACGATCGCCGACGTGCGCGCGTCGGAAACCTGCTTCCACGGGCGGCACATCGAGCCGCAGATCCTCGCCGGGCTCGACTCGCCCGAGGCCTGGGGCCTGAAGGCCTACGAGGCGCGCGACGGATACAAGGCGCTGCGCCGCATTGTCTCGGAGGGGATCTCGCCCGAGCAGGTCACGGCCGAAGTGAAGGCTTCGGGGCTGCGCGGGCGAGGCGGCGCGGGCTTTCCCACCGGCCTGAAGTGGAGCTTCATGCCGCGCCAGTACACCGGCGACAAGTACCTGGTGTGCAACTCCGACGAAGGCGAGCCGGGCACCTTCAAGGATCGCGACATCCTGCGCTACAACCCGCACATCGTGATCGAGGGCATGGCGATCGCGGCCTACGCGATGGGCATCGCGGTGGGCTACAACTACATCCACGGCGAGATCTGGGACGTCTACGAGCGCTTCGAGCAGGCGCTCGAAGAGGCGCGCGCCGCCGGTTACCTCGGCGACCGGATCCTCGGCTCGGATTTCTCCTTCCAGCTGCACGCCTTCCACGGCTACGGCGCCTACATCTGCGGCGAGGAGACGGCGCTGCTCGAGTCGATCGAGGGCAAGAAGGGGCAGCCGCGCTACAAGCCGCCGTTCCCGGCGAGTTTCGGGCTCTACGGCCGGCCGACCACGATCAACAACACCGAAACCTTCGCGGCGGTGCCCTGGATCCTGCGCAACAGCGGGCAGGCCTACCACGCGGTGGGGCGGCCCAACAACGGCGGCACGAAGATCTTCTCGGTCTCGGGCGACGTGCAAAAGCCCGGCAACTACGAAGTGCCGATGGGCACGCCGTTTGCCACGCTGCTCGAGCTCGCGGGCGGGGTGCGAGAGGGGCGCAAGCTCAAGATGGTGATCCCGGGCGGCTCGTCGATGCCGGTGGTGCCTGGCGAGATCATGATGCAGACCGACCTCGACTACGACTCGATCGCCAAGGCCGGGTCGATGCTCGGCTCGGGCGCGGTGATCGTGATGGACGACACGCGCTGCGCGGTGCGTTCGCTGCTGCGGCTGTCGTACTTCTACTACGAGGAGAGCTGCGGGCAGTGCACGCCGTGCCGCGAGGGCACCGGGTGGCTGTACCGGATGGTGCACCGGATCGAGCACGGGCAGGGGCGGATGCAGGACCTCGACCGGCTCGACGAGGTGGCGGGCAACATCATGGGGCACACGATCTGCGCGCTGGGCGACGCGGCGGCGATGCCGGTGCGGGCCTTCCTCAAGCACTACCGCGACGAGTTCGTGCACCACATCGAGCACGGCAAGTGCGCGGTCGCGGACTACGTCTAGAACACCGGGCGAAACAACAGAACACGGGCGCGCTGGCGAACATGGTTGAACTGGAGATCGACGGCAGGAAGGTGGAGGTGCCCGAGGGCAGCCTGGTGATGCAGGCCGCGTCCTCGCTGGGCCTGTACGTGCCGCACTTCTGCTACCACAAGAAACTGTCGATCGCCGCCAATTGCCGGATGTGCCTGGTCGACATCGAGAAGGCGCCCAAGCCGCTGCCGGCGTGCGCGACGCTCGTCACGAACGGCATGAAGGTCTGGACTTCGTCCGAGAAGGCGATCGCCGCGCAAAAGAGCGTGATGGAGTTCCTGCTCATCAACCATCCGCTCGACTGCCCGATCTGCGACCAGGGCGGCGAATGCCAGTTGCAGGATCTCGCGGTGGGCTACGGCGGGGTCGCGTCGCGCTACCAGGAAGCCAAGCGCGTCGTGTTCCACAAGTCGATTGGCCCGCTCATCTCGGCCGAGGAGATGACCCGCTGCATCCACTGCACCCGCTGCGTGCGCTTCGGCCAGGAGATCGCGGGCAAGATGGAGCTCGGCATGGCCGGGCGGGGCGAGCACTCCGAGATCATGAGCTTCGTGGGCCGCTCGGTGGACTCCGAACTCTCGGGCAACATGATCGACATCTGCCCGGTGGGCGCGCTCACCTCCAAGCCCTTCCGCTACAGCGCCCGCACCTGGGAGCTGGCGCGGCGCAAGTCGGTCTCGCCGCACGATTCGCTGGGCGCGAACCTCGTCGTGCAGGTCAAGGGCGCGCGCGTGATGCGCGTGGTGCCGCTCGAGAACGAGGCGGTCAACGAGTGCTGGATCTCCGATCGCGACCGCTTCTCCTACGAGGGGCTCTACACCGAAGATCGCCTCACCCAGCCCATGCTCAAGCACGGCGGCGAGTGGCACGAGGTCGACTGGCCCACGGCGCTCGATTACGCGGCGCGCACGCTCGCCGACGTGCGCGCGAGCAAGGGCGCCGCCGCGATCGGCGCGCTCGCCTCGCCCAACGCAACGCTCGAGGAGATGCACCTGCTGGCCAAGCTGGTGCGCGCGCTGGGCAGCGAGAACGTGGATTACCGCCTGCGCGCGCGCGACTTCTCCGCCGACGCCCGGATGGCCGGGGTGCCGTGGCTGGGCATGAAGGTGGAAGAGCTGGGCGCCGTGGACGGCGCGCTCGTGATCGGCTCGTTCCTGCGCAAGGATCACCCGCTGCTCGCGGCGCGGTTGCGCCGGGCCGCGCGCTCGGGGGCGCGCATCTGCTTCGTGCACGCCGTGGACGACGACCCGCTGATGCCGGTGGCCGAGCGCGTGACGGCGGCGCCGAGCCAGTGGCCGGGCGCGCTCGCGGCGATCCTGGTGGCGCTGCTCGCCGCAAAGGGCGAGCAGGTGCCGGCCTCGCTCTCGGGCATCAGGCCCGACGCGGCGGCCGAGCGCATCGCGCGCTCGCTGCTCGGGGCCGAGCGCGGCGCCGTGCTGCTGGGCAACGCGGCGGTGCAGTGCGATCGCTTCTCGATCGTGGCGCAGCTGGCGCACGAGATCGCGCGCGCGAGCGGCGCGCGCTTCGGAACCCTGGGAGAGGGCGCCAACGCGGTGGGCGGGCGCCTCGCCGGGGCCACGCCCGGCGAGGGTGGGCGCGACGCGCGGCAGATGGTTGCCGAGCCGCTGTCGGCGTATCTGCTGCTCGGCGTGGAGCCCTCGCTCGACCACGGGATGCCGTCGGTCGCGTCGGCCGCGATGGCGGCGGCCGACTCGGTGATCGCGCTCACCAGCCATCGCTCGGCCGAACTGCTCGAGCTGGCCGACTGCCTGCTGCCGATCGCGCCGTTCACCGAGACTTCCGGCACCTACGTCAACTGCGAGGGTCGGGCCCAGTCGTTCAACGGCGTGGTGCGCCCGCAGGGCGAGACCCGACCGGCCTGGAAGGTGCTGCGCGTGCTGGCCAACCTGATGCAGCTGCCGGGCTTCGAGTTCGACACCTCCGAGCAGGTGCGCGACCAGGTCCTCGCGCAGGGCATCGAGGCGCGCCTGGACAACGCGATCCCGGCCGACCCGACGCAGTGGCGCCTCGACGCGCCGGCGCCGCTCGGGCCCGGGCAGTTCGAGCGCGTGGCCGACGTGCCGATCTACTTCACCGACGCGCTGGTGCGCCGTGCGGCGAGCCTGCAGCAGACCGCCGATGCGCGCGCGCCGCGCGCGGCGATGAACGCGCGCACGCTCGAGGCCGCGGGCGTGGCCCCGGGAGAGCGCGTGCGCGTCTCGCAGGCCGGCGGGCAGGCCGTGGTGCTCGAGGCGGCGCTCGAGCCGGGCGTGGCCGACGGCGTCGTGCGCATAGCCACCGCTCACCCGAGCACCGCGGCGCTCGCGTCGATGTTCGGCGCGATCTCGGTGGCGAAGGCCTGAACGGGGCGGCCACGACATGGAATTCCTGCTCATGCAGATCACGACCACGGGCGAGTCGCTCCTCGGCGGCCTGTGGCCGGTGGTGTGGAACCTCGCGAAGGTGCTGGCCGTCACGCTGCCGCTGCTCGGCCTGGTTGCGTACCTCACGCTGTGGGAACGCAAGATGATCGGCTACATGCACATCCGCCTGGGGCCGAACCGGGTCGGCCCCAAGGGGTTGCTGCAGCCGATCGCCGATGCGGTCAAGCTGATGTTCAAGGAGGTGATCCTCCCGCGGCAGGCGAACACGGTGCTCTACTTCCTCGCGCCGATCATGACGATCATGCCGGCGCTCGCTGCCTGGGCCGTGATCCCGTTCGGCCCCGATCTGGCGCTCGCGAACATCAACGCCGGGCTGCTGTACCTGATCGCGATCACCTCGCTCGAGATCTACGGCGTGATCATCGCCGGCTGGGCGTCGAACTCGAAGTACGCGTTCCTCGGCGCGATGCGCGCCTCGGCGCAGATGGTGTCCTACGAGCTCGCGATCGGCTTCGCGCTGGTGGTCGTGCTGATGGTCTCGGGCAGCCTCAACATGACCGACATCGTGCTCAAGCAGGGAACCGGCACGTTCGCGGCGATGGGGCTCAATTTCCTGTCGTGGAACTGGCTCCCGCTGCTGCCGATCTTCGTCGTGTACTTCGTATCGGGCGTGGCCGAGACGAACCGCCACCCCTTCGACGTGGTCGAGGGCGAGTCGGAGATCGTCGCGGGCCACATGGTCGAGTACTCGGGCATGACCTTCTCGATCTTCTTCCTCGCCGAGTACGCGAACATGATCCTGATCTCGGCGCTCGCGTCGATCATGTTCCTCGGCGGCTGGTACGCGCCGATCGACTCCGACCTGTTCAACTGGATCCCGGGCTGGATCTGGCTTGGGCTCAAGACGTTCGTGATGGTGTCGCTGTTCATCTGGTTCCGCGCCTCGTTCCCGCGCTACAGGTACGACCAGATCATGCGGCTCGGTTGGAAGATCTTCATTCCGGTCACGCTGGTGTGGCTGGTGGTGGTGGCGATCTGGATGCAGACGCCCTGGAACGTCTGGAAATAGGACGGAACGGTACGCGTGATGCGAGCAGTCAAGGAATTCTTCTCCGCGTTCATGCTCCTGGAGCTGCTCAAGGGCTTGCGCCTCACGGGCAGGTATTTCTTCGCGCGCAAGATCACCGTGCTCTACCCGGAAGAGAAGTCGCCGATCTCGCCGCGCTTTCGCGGCCTGCACGCGCTGCGCCGCTACCCCAACGGCGAGGAGCGCTGCATCGCGTGCAAGCTGTGCGAGGCGGTTTGCCCCGCGCTCGCGATCACGATCGAGTCGGCCGAGCGCGAAGACGGCACGCGCCGCACCACCCGCTACGACATCGACCTCACCAAGTGCATCTTCTGCGGTTTCTGCGAGGAGTCGTGCCCGGTGGATTCGATCGTGGAGACGCACATCCTCGAGTATCACGGAGAGCAGCGCGGCGACCTGCTGTTCACCAAGGAAATGCTGCTCGCGGTGGGTGACCGCTACGAACCCGAGATCGCCGCTGCCAGGGAGGCCGACGCGAAGTATCGCTAGGCGCGCCCGCAGGGGCCGCGCCAGCCGAGCGTGAACACCATGGAAGTCAAGACAGCCCTGTTCTACGTCTTCGCGACGCTCACCGTGCTCTCGGCGCTGCGCGTGGTCACCGCGCGCAACCCGGTGCACGCGGCGCTGTTCCTGGTGCTCTCGTTCGTGAGCGCCGCGTGCATCTGGATGCTGCTGCAGGCCGAGTTCCTCGCGATCGTCCTCGTCCTCGTCTACGTGGGCGCGGTGATGGTGCTGTTCCTGTTCGTGGTGATGATGCTCGACATCAACCTCGACCAGATGCGCAAGGGCTTCTGGCGCAACCTGCCGGTGGCGGCGTTCGTGGGCGTGGTCGTGGTGCTCGAGCTGGCGGCCGTGATCATGCACGTGTTCTCGGGCGTGAAGGGCTCGGACGCGCCTGTGCAGCCGGCCGGGTACAGCAACACGAAGGCGCTGGGCAAGCTGCTCTACACCGACTACGTGTTCCCGTTCGAGGTGGCCGGGGTGATCCTGCTCGTGGCGATGGTGGCGGCGATCGCGCTCACGCTGCGCCGGCGCAAGGACGTGCGCTACACCGACCCCGCCGAGGCCGTTCGCACGCGCTCGACCGACCGGGTGAGGCTCGTGAGCATGCCCGCGCAGCCCAGGGACGAGCCGAAATGAGCCTCACGCTCGCCCACTACCTCGTGCTCGGCGCGATCCTGTTCGCGATCGGCGTCGTGGGCATCTTCCTCAACCGGCGCAACATCATCGTGATCCTGATGGCGATCGAACTGATGCTGCTCGCGGTGAACATGAACTTCGTCGCGTTCTCGCACTTCCTGGGCGACGCCGCGGGGCAGATCTTCGTGTTCTTCATCCTCACGGTGGCGGCGGCCGAGTCGGCGATCGGGCTCGCGATCCTGGTGGTGCTGTTCCGCAACCTCGAAACGATCAACGTCGAAGACCTCGACGAGCTCAAGGGATAGGGGCCGATGAAGACTGCCTACCTGCTCGCAGCCTTCGCGCCACTGGCCGGCGCGATCCTCGCCGGGCTGTTCGGGCGCCGCATCGGGCGCGCCGGCTCGCACTGGGCGGCCATCGTGGGCGTGGCGGTGTCGTTCCTCGCGTCGATGGTCACGCTGGCCGACGTGCTCGCCGGCAACACCTTCAACGGCGCCCTGTACACCTGGTCGGCGATCGGCGGGCTGAACTTCGAGGTCGGGTTCCTGATCGACACGCTCACCGCGACGATGATGTGCGTGGTCACCTTCGTGTCGCTGATGGTGCACATCTACACGATCGGCTACATGGCCGACGACGACGGCTACCAGCGCTTCTTCGCGTACATCTCGCTGTTCACCTTCTCGATGATGATGCTGGTGATGGCGAACAACTTCCTGCAGCTGTTCTTCGGCTGGGAGGCGGTGGGGCTGGTGTCGTACCTGCTGATCGGGTTCTGGTACACGCGCCCCACGGCCATCTTCGCCAACCTCAAGGCCTTCCTGGTCAACCGGGTGGGCGACTTCGGCTTCGTGCTCGGCATCGGCCTGATCCTCGCCGTGTTCGGGTCGATGGATTACGCCACCGTGTTCAAGGCGGCTCCCGGTGAAACGGGCGCCACGATCGAGCTCTTCGCGGGCGCGCCGTGGTCGGTGCTCACCGTGGCCTGCATCTGCCTGTTCGTGGGCGCGATGGGCAAGTCGGCGCAGTTCCCGCTGCACGTCTGGCTGCCCGATTCCATGGAAGGCCCCACGCCGATCTCGGCGCTGATCCACGCGGCCACGATGGTCACGGCCGGCATCTTCATGGTGGCGCGGATGTCGCCGCTGTTCGAGCTCTCCGACGTGGCGCTGGGCGTCGTGATCACGATCGGCGCGATCACGGCGCTGTTCATGGGGCTGCTGGGCATCGTGCAAAACGACATCAAGCGCGTGGTCGCCTACTCCACGCTCTCGCAGCTGGGCTACATGACGGTGGCGCTCGGCGCGTCGGCCTACGGCGTGGCGATCTTCCACCTGATGACGCACGCGTTCTTCAAGGCGCTGCTGTTCCTGGGCGCGGGGTCGGTGATCATCGGCATGCACCACGACCAGGACATCCGCAACATGGGCGGCCTGCGCAAGTACATGCCGATCACCTGGATCACCTCGCTGATCGGGTCGCTCGCGCTGATCGGCACGCCGTTCTTCGCCGGCTTCTACTCCAAGGAGTCGATCATCGAGGCGGCCAGGCACGCCAACGTGCCGGGCGCCGGCTTCGCCTACTTCGCGGTCGTGATCGGCGTGTTCATCACGGCGTTCTACTCGTTCCGCATGTACTTCCTGGTGTTCCACGGGAGCGAGCGCTGGGGCCGCGACCGGCACGGCCACGACGAAGGCCACGGCGCCGCGGCCGGCCACGACGAGCACCACCACGGGCTCGGCGCCCACGACAAGCCGCACGAGTCGCCGGCGGTGGTCACGGTGCCGCTGATGCTGCTCGCCATTCCTTCGGTGCTGATCGGGCTGTTCGCGGTGCAGCCGATGCTCTCGGGCGAGTTGTTCAAGGGCGTGATCTCGGTGAGCGAGGCCCACCCGGCCATGGCCGACCTCGCCGCGGCGTTCCACGGCTGGGTCGCGATGGGGCTGCACGCGTTCCTCACGCTGCCGTTCTGGCTGGCGGCGGCCGGCGTTGCCTTCGCGTATTACTGCTACCTGGTCAACCCCGCCCTGCCCAAGTCGATCAGCGAGCGCTTCGCGGGCCTGCACCGGCTGCTGCTCAACAAGTACTACCTCGACGATCTCAACCAGGCCGTGTTCGCGGGCGGCGCGCGCGCGATCGGCAAGGGGCTGTGGAAGGCCGGCGACCAGGCGCTGATCGACGGCGTGGTGATCAACGGGGGCGCCCGGCTCGTGGGGTGGATCGCCTCGGTCGTGCGCTTCGTGCAGTCGGGGTTCATCTACCACTACGCGATCGCGATGATCGCCGGCGTGGCGATCCTGCTGTGGTGGTTCGTCCCGCTGGCGCAGCGTTGAACTGAAGCGACCCGACGAAATGAGCTCCGCCTTCCCCTTCCTCAGCGCCGCGATCTGGATCCCGATTCTCGCGGGCGGCGTGCTGCTCGCCGTGGGCAACGACCGCAACGCCGGGGTCGTGCGCTCGGTCGCGCTCGCCGGGGCGCTGCTCGGGCTTCTCGCAACGCTGCCGCTGTTCACCGGTTTCGACCGCAGCAGCGCCGAGATGCAGTTCGTGGAGCTGATCCCCTGGATCGACCGCTTCGGCGCGAACTACCACCTCGGCGTGGACGGGCTGTCGGTGTGGTTCGTGCTGCTCACCGCGTTCATCACGGTGATCGTCGTGATCGCGGGCTGGGAGGTGATCGAAGACCGCGTGGCGCAGTACATGGCGTCGTTCCTGATCCTCTCCGGGATCATGATCGGCGTGTTCACCGCGCTCGACGGGCTGCTGTTCTACGTGTTCTTCGAGGCCACGCTGATCCCGATGTACGTGATCATCGGCGTGTGGGGCGGCCCCAACCGCGTCTACGCCGCCTTCAAGTTCTTCCTCTACACGCTGGCCGGCTCGCTGCTCACGCTGGTCGCGGTCATCTACCTGTACCTGCAGTCGGGCTCGTTCGCGATCCTCGACTGGCACGCGTTGCCGCTCACGCTCGAGGAGCAGGTGCTGATCTTCCTCGCGTTCCTGGTGGCGTTCGCGGTCAAGGTGCCGATGTGGCCGGTGCACACGTGGCTGCCCGACGCGCACGTCGAGGCGCCCACCGGCGGCTCGGTCGTGCTGGCGGCGATCATGCTGAAACTCGGCGCCTACGGCTTCCTGCGGTTCTCGCTGCCGATCACGCCCGACGCCAGCCACGAACTGGCGTGGTTCGTGATCGCGCTGTCGCTGATCGCGGTGGTGTACATCGGCTTCGTCGCGCTGGTGCAGACCGACATGAAGAAGCTGGTTGCCTACTCGTCGATCGCGCACATGGGCTTCGTCACGCTGGGATTCTTCATCTTCAACCAGCTCGGCGTGCAGGGCGCGATCGTGCAGATGATCTCGCACGGGTTCGTCTCCGGCGCCATGTTCCTTTGCATCGGCGTGATGTACGACCGCCTGCACTCGCGCAACATCGCCGACTACGGCGGGGTCGTGAACACGATGCCCAAGTTCGCCGCGCTGTTCATGCTCTTCTCCATGGCCAACAGCGGGCTGCCCGGCACCTCGGGCTTCGTCGGGGAGTTCCTCGTGATCCTCGGCGCGGTCGAGTACAACTTCTGGATCGGTTTCGCCGCGGCAACCACGCTGATCCTCGGCGCCGCCTATTCGCTTTGGATGTACAAGCGGGTCGTGTTCGGCGCCGTCGCCAACGACAAGGTCGCGGGGCTCACCGACATCGGCCGCAGGGAGTTCTGGATGCTGGTGGCCGTTGCGCTGGCGGTGCTCTGGATGGGCGTCTATCCGAAGCCGGTTACCGACATGACCGACGCCTCGGTGGCCAAGCTGCTCGAGCACGTCTCGATCTCGAAGGTCAGGTAGGCCGCCATGGAAAAGCTCAACCTCCTCGCGGCGTTGCCCGAAATCGTGCTGCTGGTCGCGGCTTCGCTGGTGCTGCTGCTCGACGTGATCGCCACCCGCAAGGGGGGCACGCCCCGGATCCCGGTGGAGCGGATGGCGCTGATCGCGATCCTCGCGCCGATGCTGGTGGCGATCGGCCAGCTCGGCTCGCCGGTGCACTACGCCTTCGACGCGATGTACGTGTCCGACGACCTCGCGCGCCTGCTCAAGGTCTGCGCCGCGCTCGCGGTGGCGGCCACGCTGGTCTACGCGCGCGCCTACCTCCACGACCGCGGCATGCACCGCGGCGAGTTCTACGCGCTCGGGCTCTTCGCGCTGCTCGGGCAGATGGTGATGATCTCGGCCAACAACCTGCTGGTGGTCTACCTCGGGCTCGAGCTGATGTCGCTCTCGCTCTACGCGCTCGCCGCGCTGCGGCGCGATTCGGGCGTGGCCACCGAGGCCGCGATCAAGTATTTCGTGCTGGGCGCGCTCGCCTCGGGGTTCCTGCTCTACGGGATGTCGATGATCTACGGCGGCACCGGCAGCCTCGACCTGCCCGACATCGCGCGCGCCTTCGCCACCGGATCGGGGGCGAACCACACGGTGCTGGTGTTCGGCGTGGTGTTCATCGTGGCCGGCCTGGGGTTCAAGTTCGGCGCGGTGCCCTTCCACATGTGGGTGCCCGACGTCTACCAGGGCACGCCCACGGCGGTCACGCTGATGATCGCGGGCGCGCCCAAGCTCGCCGCGTTCGCGATCGCTTTCCGGGTGCTCGCGGAGGGCCTGATCGGCGTGGCCGGCGACTGGCAGCAGATGCTCACCGTGCTGTCGGTGGCCTCGCTGGTGCTCGGCAATCTCGTTGCGATCGCGCAGACGAACTTCAAGCGCATGCTCGCGTACTCCACGATCGCGCAGGTCGGTTTCCTTCTGCTGGGCCTGCTCTCGGGCGTGGTCGACGGCGGCGTGGAGTCCGCGGCCGAGGCCTACGGCGCGTCGATGTTCTACGCGATCACCTACGTGCTCACCACGCTGGGCACCTTCGGGCTGATCCAGCTGATGGCGCGCAGCGGCTTCGAGGCCGACCAGATCTCGGACCTGCGCGGCCTGAGCAGGCGCAGCCCCTGGCTCGCGCTGGTTGCGATGATCCTGATGTTCTCTCTGGCGGGCATTCCGCCCACGGTGGGCTTCTACGCCAAGCTCTCGGTGCTGCAGGCGGTGGTCAACGCCGGCCAGATCTGGCTCGCGGTTCTGGCCGTGATGGCCTCGCTGGTGGGCGCCTTCTACTACCTGCGCGTGGTGAAGCTGATGTACTTCGACGAGCCCGCAGATGATGCGGCGATCGAACCGGGGCGCGGCGCGCGCGCGACGCTCGCGATCAACGGCGCTCTGGTGCTGGGCCTGGGCATCCTTCCCTCGCCGCTGCTCACGGCGTGCTTCGAAGCCGTTCGCCAGGCGCTCGCCACCTGAGCGCCGCGTGCCGGCGTCGCCGCGGGCGGCGATCGGGCCGCGGGCAGCGGAGCCAGACCCCGTGACCAAGCACCTGCGCGAGATCGAGCTCGAATCCGAGGTCGTCTACGAGGGCATCTTCCTCAAGCTGCGGCGCGATCGCGCGCGCATGCCCGACGGCAGCGAGCGCGGGCGCGAGTACGTGGTGCACCCGGGGGCGGCCGCGATGGTGCCGCTGATGCCCGACGACCGCATCCTCGTCGAGCGCCAGTTCCGCTATCCGCTGCGCGACGTGTTCGTGGAGATCCCGGCGGGCAAGATCGACCCCGGCGAGACGGCGCTCGACACGGCGCGCCGCGAGCTGGTGGAGGAGACCGGGTACCGCGCCCGGCAGTGGGCGCCGCTCACGCGCATACACCCCGCGATCGGCTTCGCCAACGAGGTGATCGAGATCTTCCTGTGCCGCGACCTCGTGGAGGTGGGCCGGCAGCTCGATCACGGCGAGTTCATGGACCTGGAGTTCGTCACGCTCGGCTGGCTCGTCGACGAGTTGCGCGCCGGGCGACTCACCGACGTGAAGACGCAGATCGCCGTGCACTGGCTCGAGAGAATCTACGCGGGGCAGTGGCCCTGGCCGGTCTTCTCCTCGGACTGAGGCGATCGCCTTCGCCGGCGGGCGCTTGCGGTGAATTAGAATCCGCTCCTGACGGAGGGTTGGCAGAGTGGTCGAATGCGGCGGTCTTGAAAACCGTTGTGGGTTTGCGCCCACCGGGGGTTCGAATCCCTCACCCTCCGCCAATAACGTCGCGTAAGTGATTGAAAATAAAAACGATAACATCTCGAAGCAAATATTCTTACCGGCATTATTACCCGTTCGCGAGCGGCTGGACGCGCTGCGGGCGGCGTCTACTTCGGTCTGAACTAGAGCGCATGACGCGCGCGCGGCATCGGGTGATGGGGCGCTAGGTTTGGTAGGGCACCAAACGCGCTGGACTGCCCGTGCGATTCAAGCGAGTCGGACTCGCGTCGGAAGCCGTCATTTGCAGATCTCTCGGCTGCGGCAAACGCCAGCCCTGATCCGGTGGTGATGTCGGCGCATATGGCGCTACGCCGTGGAGGTCGGTAGGCTGCGACTGTGCCGGATGGCGGCATCCGGCTGCGAGGCCACGGGGAGTACTAAATGGCGCAGATGTTCGCGAGTGCTCTTGGGTATGAACGGCTGGTGGGTCGCTGGAGCGCGAAACTCGCGCCGCACTTCACCGAGTTCTCCGGCCTGCGTGACTGTGAGTGCATCCTCGACGTAGGGTGCGGCACGGGCGTGTTAACCAGCCGCATCGCCGCAGCCACGATCAGCGCCCGGGTTACCGGCGTCGATGTCTCCGAGCCATTTCTCGCTTATGCCCGCGCTTCCGTTCGCAACTCCCGCGTAGCTTTTGAGCGGGCCGACGCGGGCGCTCTACCGTTCGCCGACGCCACCTTTGACCAGAGCCTGTCGCTGTTGGTCATCAGCTTCCTTGCGCAACCTTCCCAGGCGGCCGGTGAGATGCGGCGCGTCACCCGACCGGGTGGAACCGTGGCGGCCTGCACGTGGGACGCAAAGGGTCTCGAGCTGAGTTCGATCTTCTGGCAGGAGGCAGAACGACTCGATCCGTCGGCGGGTTCACGTGCAGAACGACCCCGACACAGCAATAGTCAAGGGCAACTGGAACAGCTTTGGCGAGCAGCCGGACTTCATGATGTCGTCGAAGTGCCGCTGCGGATCGGCACGGAGTTTGAATCGTTCAACGACTTCTGGGAACCGTTCCTTCTTGGCGTGGGGCCACAGGGCGTGTATGTCAAGGAGTTGACGGTACAGCGACGGGAAGCGCTGCGTGAAGCGCTGCGCGAGAGACTTCTGCCCGGCGGATCCGACGGGCCCATCAGCCTGCGCGCAAGTGCATGGGCCGTGCGAGGAACTGTCCCGCACTGAACGCCAAATCTGCTCATTCCCTCGCGAATGTCTCCTTCGCGTCGGACACGGACATCGGAGGCGCTGCGTCCGGCGTCGGCAATCGGCGCGAAGCGGACGTCGTTATTGCTTGCACCGAGCTCGGAATCCGGCCAATTCCCGCATCTGGTATACGGTACGCGCTGACCCGATTTGCTCGCACCCGCCTGCGCTAACCGGGTGAGCTGAGAGTCCGGAACTCCATCCTTCACTTTGAACTCTGCGCAGTGGCCACCCTAGGTCGTTCGAAACGCGCTGGGGTTTCCCTTGTTGCGTTGGAACACGCGACAACCGGACCATCGAGTGTCCCGGTAGCACACCTCGTTCCCCCTGACTTCCCAAGTTCGCGCGAAGCGAGCGTCTGTCCGGATTACGAGTGCGTTGCCATCCGAGCGGTAGCACGCAACCCGGGATACTCCATCGCCCCGCCACGCCTCTGAGCGTCTTGTTGGAGTGAAGAGCACGCAGTTTATTCGGGTCTTTGACGTCGACCCAGACCTGCGAGTCTTGTGGCATCGCAGGGAACCCCAGCACGAAGATGAATGCTCCAGCTGAAAGATTGATCGGTCTCGTAGTCATCGTCCGGCTTCCCTTTCAATAAGCCAACCGCATGTCAACGTCTGGCCTCCCGCGGTACGCACCATGTATCGGATGCCGAGACCGGCCACCTGCGCGCCGACGAGCGCCATCGCGGCATACCGATCGTCATGATCAGCTCGCGTACCGCGGACTGGCCCCCCAACCACGCGATGTCGCGCGGCGTGAACATGTCCCTCGGCAAGCCCTACGACGAGGCCGAGCTACTGGCCCAGGTGGCCGGGTTTACGGAGAAGGGACGGCGTGTGGCAGTCGCCTGACGCCGTCCGGCTAGAATCGAGCGATCGAACCGGGGACCTAGAGCCGGTGCGGTTTGCGGGCTGCGCTGCCGAGGCCTCCGGCTCTCCTCCTTCCGGAGGCCGATCGCCATGCTTTTTTCCACCGAGCAGTTCAAGCGCGTCTTCCGCCGCGGCCGGCGCGATTCCGCGCGCATCCTGTTCGCGGCCGCAGAGGCCGCGGAGTCCACCGTGCAGCGCGAGATCGGCCTCGACGACCTCGAGCCGCACTACCGGCGCTTCGTCGAGGATCTGCTGCGCCGCCGCGGCCAGAATCCCGCCACCTGGTGCGCGCGCATCGGCGCCCGCGACGAGATGTTCTGGCAGGCCATCCTGCCCGGCTACGGCTACCGGATCGGCCTGTCGCACTGGAAGTACGTCGAGTCCTGCATGCGTATGTTCGACGTCTACCGCCAGATCGTCGAGAAGATCCTGGGCGGCTTCGACCGCCTCGGACCGGTGCTGGACTTCGGCTCCGGTTACGGGCGGCTCACCCGCTCGTTGGTGCACCGTCTGCCACGCGAGAAGATCTGGGTCAGCGATCTGTACGGCCATGCGATC
>DATCZK010000184.1:0-63792 GCA_036525975.1 Burkholderiaceae bacterium
GACTCCTACCATGACCCTGCTCTCGGGCCGGAACTGACCCTCAGCCTCGCCGTCGGCACGGGGCAAAACGGACAGTGGTATTCCGCATCCAAGTTTCCGGTCTGCCACACCGATTGTGGCTCGGCGGACTCCGAGCCGGACTTGCTCAAGCTCCTGCTGGAACTTCACCCGGCCGACGCGCAAGGCCGCCTGGGAGCATTCTCCGGGGAGCTGAGAGCGATTCACGACGGCGTCTGGGTGCTAGGGCCCGAGCCACCGACCATCGGCGCTATTGCCCTGTTCTACGGGTTCTTTCTCGCCGACGGTACCCGGGTGCTCGTCTCCGAGCCAGCCACCCTCGCGTTGTTCGGGGTTGCACTCGCGGGCATGGGGCTCTTGCGCCGTGGTCGGCGATCCCCGTGCCGCTGAGGCGCTTGCCCCGACGCTGCGAACGACTGCTATTTTGCACGCGTCCTCGCACAAGCTGGAATGGTATTAGCGCGCCGCAGAAAGCGAACCGTCTAGAGCGAGCCTGTTCTTCACTGCCGGACGCCCTGAGGCAAGGCGCGGGCCGAGGATAGAAGGCTCGGCCGGCCCCCAGAGACAAATAAGCCGACCTCGCGTCGCACGGCCCGCTTCGGTGGGCCTTTTCATTTGTGCGACTTGCGTCGCTCGAATGTCCGTTCCGCGTCGCAAGCGGCAGGGAATGACCGCTTACGGGCACCGCCTGATGATCCCGACTGCGGTTCACGACTGGCGCGACACTGAGCCCCCTCCCATATAGAACGGAGAGAGCGATGGAAGAATCGCTCTAGCCCGCCCATTCCGCGCGGCCGTGGAGCAGGGGGAAACTCCTCCGGCACAACGCACCGCTCAAGCTCAGTTAGGTCTGCGCCATCCGGGTTGCGCTGCGGGCGGTGGTCATGCGGCGCAAGACGAGACAATCTGTGCGGTTCAAAATCACCGGCCCAAGCCGCCGGCCGCTGGCGAACCGGCCCGTCCGCGCTGCACCACCTCGCCCAGCACGTGGTCGATGTCCTTCGCACGCGTCCGGTGGTTCGATATGGCGATGCGCAGCGCCAGCCGTCCGCCGATCTGCGTGTCGCTCAGGACCGCCGTCCCGTCCTCCTGCAGGGAAAGCATGATCTCGTGGTTGAGGGCGCCGAGCGCTGCGTCGTCGGGCCGGTCGCCGCGGAAGCGGAAACAGACCACGTTGATGGGTGCTGGGGCGAGCGCCTCGAGATCCGGCTCCGACGAAATCCGGGCGCAGGCGTGCCGCGCCAGCGCGATGGTCTGGTCGATCATGGCGCCGAGCTTTTCCGTCCCGTGCTCCATGAAGCTCATCCAGACCTTCAGCGCGCTGAACCCCCGCGAGAGGTCCATCGTGTAGTCCGCCAGGAACTCGCCGTTGGCAAGCCCGCGAGTCTTCTCGGTCAGGTAATCGGGATGCGCCGCAAAGGTGTCGCGGTGGGCCTGCCGGTCGCGAACCAGGACAGCGCCGACGCCAAACGGCACCTGAAGCCACTTGTGGAGATCGAGCGCAACCGAGTCGGCCTCCTCCAGTCCGTCAACCAGACCGGCGTGCGAGGGCGAAAGCTTCAGCACGGCGCCGACGCAGCCGTCGACGTGGAACCACAGACCCTCCCGCCGGCAAAGCTCGGCAATGCCCCGCAGGTCATCGATGGCGCCGGAATTCGTGGCTCCCGCCGTACCGACGACGCAGGCGGGCTTCCAGCCGGCTGCGCGGTCTTGAGCGACCATGCGGGCCAGTGCGCCCAGGTCCATCGCGAGATCGGCGCCGCTCGGCACCAGACCGAGCGCCGCCTTGCCGTGGCCCAGCGCCTCGAGCGCCTTGGCGACACAGCTATGCGCCTCCTTCGAGGCGTAGAAGCGCAGGGGTTGTGGGATCGCGCCGACCCCCTCGGTGCGCACGTCGACGCCGGCCTGCTTCGTGCGCGCCACCGCAAGACCGGTGAAATTCGCCATCGACCCGCTGCTGGTGAGGACCCCGCCCGCGTCTTCGGGCAGGCCGCAAATCCCTGCCAGCCAGCGCAGCACCTGCCGCTCCATCCAGGCCGCGCTGGTGTCTCCGCCGCCGCAATTCGTCCCGTCCACACCCGCTAGGAAATCGCCCAGAACGCCGCCTGGATGCCCCGCGCCCATGTACCAGCCCCAGAACCGGGGATTCTGGTTGCCCATGGACCACGGTAAGACGTCGCGTTTTACCGCCTCGTAGACCTCGGCCAGCGCACGCCCATTGCGAGGGGCGGGACCGGTGAAAGCCGCGCGGGCGGCGTCAGTCGGCACGCGCCACACCGGCGCGTCGGGAAGCCCCCGGAAGCGGGCGATGGCGTCATCAACGGCAGCATGGGCCACGCGCCGAAACGCCTCCCAGTCCGCAGGGTCCAGACTCGCGGGATTCTGATCGGTCATTACTTTCCCCTTCACGAAACATCGCGAGACTAGAGCCGGGCGGAGGATCCGGTCAAACGCAGACGTCGCGCTCCAGGCGCGCCGCCGGTTCGCCCCGTAGCGGGCTGCCGGCCGCCGCGCCTTCTCCTTCCGAACTGACGGCACGCTCGCGATCCGGCTAGAATCTCTGGCGGAGGGCCTTGATGAGCGCGCTGGAAAAATATCTCGCGAAGCCTTGGGTCGAGCACTACGAGCCCGGAGTGCCGGCCACCGT
Source organism: Burkholderiaceae bacterium (assembly GCA_036525975.1). Classification (GTDB taxonomy): domain Bacteria; phylum Pseudomonadota; class Gammaproteobacteria; order Burkholderiales; family Burkholderiaceae_E; genus Quisquiliibacterium. The sequence goes on from DATCZK010000184.1 coordinate 2,666, forward strand.
GGAAGTGCCGGTGACTTCGCTCGGGCAGGTGTTCGACAAGGCCTGCGACGCCGATCCCGGACGGCGCGCCGTCGTGTTCTACGGGCGCGAGATCACCTACCGCGAGTTGCGCGACGCGGTGGACCGGCTCGCCAACGCGCTGGCTGCGATGGGCCTTGGCAAGGGCGACCGCGTGGCGCTGTTTCTGCTGAACAGCCCGCAGTACATCATCGCGTATTTCGCGGTGCTGAAATGCGGCGCGACGGTCACGCCGATCAGCCCGGTCTACACCAGCCACGAGGTGCGTCACCAGCTGCAGGATAGCGGCGCGCGCGGGGTGATCTGCCAGGATGTGCTTTACGAGAAGGTCGGCAAGGCAGGCGTGAAGCTCGACTTCGTCGTCGTCACGCAGGTCGGTGAATACCTGCCGGCACTGAAGCGGCTGTTCTCGGCAAAGGCGCCCGGTATCCCGTCGTCGCCCGAGATCCACTGGCTGCAAGACCTGCTGAAGAAGCACCCCCCCGAGCCGCCGGCGGTCACCATCGACCCCAGGGTCGACCTCGCCGCGCTGCCGTACACCGGCGGCACGACCGGCAACCCCAAGGGCGTGATGCTCACGCACTACAACCTGATGGCCGCGCAGGCCGCAGGCCAGGCCGCGTTTCCGGTGTTCGAGCGAGGCAAGGAAGTGATCCTCGCGTTCCTGCCGTTCTTCCACATCTACGGCCAGGCCGTGATCATGCTCAACGGCATCGCGCAGGGCAACCTGCTCGTGCTGTTCACGACGCCCGACACCGAGGCGATCCTCGCGGCGATCGAGCGCTACCGGGCGACCGTGTTCTACGGCGTGCCGACGCTCTACGAGTACCTGAAGGACCACAAGGACACCGGCAAGGTGAACTGGAAGCGTCTCAAGCTCGTGCTCTCGGGCGCCGACACGCTGCACGAGTCGACGATGCAGGGGTGGTCGGCGCGCACCGGCTCGACGATCACCGAGGGCTACGGGCTGACCGAATGCTCGGCGGCGAGCCACATCAACCCGATGCACCGCCCCAAGGCCGGTTCGTTCGGCTGCCCGCTGCCCAACGTCTCGGCGGCGGTGATGAACCCCGACACGCGCGAGTTCGTCGAGCCGGGCGAGGTGGGCGAGTTGCTGCTCGCCGGCCCCAACGTGATGCAGGGCTACTGGGGCATGCCCGAGGAGACGGCGCGCATATTCCTGGAAGCGGGCGGCGCGCGCTGGATGCGCACCGGCGATCTCGTCAGCATGGACGAGGAGGGCTACTTCCACTACTACGATCGCGCCAAGGACCTGATCAAGCACAAGGGCCTGTCGATCTTCGCCAAGGACGTGGAGGACGTGCTCTACGCACACCCGCACGTGAAGGCCGCCGGCGTGATCGGCGTTCCCGACGCCGCCACCGGCCAGCTCATCAAGGCGATCGTCGTGCTGCAGGCGGATTCGCGCGGCAAGCTCACCGAGGACGAAATCAAGAGCTATTGCCGCGAGCAGCTCGCCGCGTACAAGGTGCCGCACATCGTGGAATTCCGCGGCGAGTTGCCCAAGACCGACGTGGGCAAGGTCTCGCGGCGCGAGTTGCGCGAGGAGCACTGAGCGCCATGAACCGCCGCGTTGCACGGCCATGACCGACGCGTTCTTCTCGGTCGAGGACGTCACCAAGCGCTTCGGCGGGCTGACCGCCGTCGACCGCGTGAGCTTCACGCTGCGGCGCGACCAGATCGTCGGCCTGATCGGCCCCAATGGCGCGGGCAAGACCACGCTGCTCAGGCTGATCACCAAGATCCTCAGGCCCGACTCGGGGCGCATCCGGTTCAACGGCGAGGACATCACCGGGCTCAAGCCCTGGGACGTGGTCAACCGCGGCATCGTGGGAACCTTCCAGAACACGCGGCCGTTCCGCCACCTGCCGATCATCGCCAACGTGATGGTGCCGCTCGTGGCGCCGCGCGCGCGCAGCCGCGGCGAGTGGGTGAAGAAGATCGAGGCGAAGGCGATGGACGCGCTCGAGTTCGTCGGCATCTCCGACATGGCGCTCGAGCCCGCGTCGGCGCTCTCGCAGGGCGACCTGAAGCGGCTCGAAGTGGCGCGCGCCATCGCCACCGAGCCCGAGTTGCTCCTGCTCGACGAGCCGCTCGGCGGCCTGAACCCCGCGGAGTCGGAGCTCCTGGCGCGCTCGATCCGCCGGTTGCACAAGGGCGGACGCTTCGGCCGGCTGCATTCGGAGGGCCCGGCGATCCTGATGATCGAGCACAAGTTGAAGGAGCTGATGTCGATCGTGGATCGGGTGATCGTGCTCGACCACGGCGAGCTGCTCGCCGACGGCACGCCCGACGAGATCGTCAAGAACCCGAAGGTGATCGAGGCCTATCTGGGGAGCGAGCATGCCGCCGCGTGACGGCCCCGCCAGCGTGCTCTCGGTCGCGAACCTCTCGGTGCGCTACGACAAGGCGCAGATCCTCAACGGCGTGTCGCTCGAGGTGGGCCAAGGCGAGTTCGTCGGCCTGGTGGGCCCGAACGGCGCCGGAAAGTCGACGCTGCTGCGCGCGATCTCGGGGCTGGTGAACTTCGAGGGGCGGATGATGCGCGGCACGAAGGGCGACATCGTCATGGAAGGCGAAGTGCGCCTCGACGGCGAGCGCATCGACGCGCTCGCGCCGCACGAGATCCGCATGAGAGGGCTGGGGCTGTGCCCCGAGCGGCGGCGGCCGTTTCGCGAGCTCACGGTGCGGGAGAACCTGATGGCGGGCGCCTACCTCGCCCGCGACGCCGCGGCCACGCACGAGCGCCTGCAGCGATGCTTCGAACTGTTTCCCAAGCTTGCCGAGCGCCACGGCCAGATCGCGGGAACGCTCTCGGGCGGCGAGCAGCAGATGCTCGCGATCGCGCGCGCGCTGATGTTCGACGCCAAGCTGCTGTGCATCGACGAACCCTCGCTCGGCCTCGCCCCCAAGCTGCGCGAGGAGCTGTTCGTGGCGATCGCCAAGGTGCATGCGAGCGGCGTGCCGGTTCTGCTCGTGGAGCAGGAGGTCGGCCAGGTGTTTCGCATGGCGCAGCGCAACTACGTGCTGTCGCAGGGCAAGATCATCGCGCAGGGCTCGGCCGCCGAGATGATGGCCGACGAGACGCTGCGCGCGAGCTACCTGGGGCTCTAGGCGGACTTCGCCGGCCGCGCGTGGCGCAGCGCCGCGCCGCACAGCCTGCACGCGGTGTGCCACGCGCGATTGCGCTGCTTGCAGCGCGGACACGCCGTCTCGATCTTGTCGCGCACCCAGGGCACGAGGCCGCGCGGCATGAACAGCAGCACGAGCAGCACGATGATCGCGAAGATCAGCAGGCGCATCTCGCCGAAGGCCTGGAAGCTGCCGAGCCACTCGGTCATCGGGTAGAGGATGAACACCGCGGCCACCGGACCGTAGATCGTTGCCACGCCGCCGAAGATTCCCCAGATCACCACCTGGAACGAGAGCGCGGTGGCCAGCGTGGAGGGGTCGGCGATGCGGATGAAATGCGCGAGCAGCGCGCCGGCCACCCCGGCGCTGAACCCCGAGATGGCGAAGGCCGCCATCTTGAAGCGCTGCGTGTTGATCCCGGAGGCGCGCACCGCCACCTCATCGTCGCGGATCGCGTGCAGCACGAGCCCGAACTTGGAATCGGCGACGAGCCACAGCCCGAACACGAGCAACAGCATCGCGATCGCGGCGATGTAGTAGTTCGCCGTGCGCGTTGCCGCGAGCGACTTGATCCCCGAGATGCCGAGTTCGCCGCCGGAGAAGTCCGGAAAGGCGAACAGCAGTCCGATGGCGATGAGCGGGAACGCGAGCGTGGCGAGCGACAGGTACGAGCCGCGCAGCCGCAGGCAGAGGAACCCCGTGACCGCGCCCACCAGCGTGGCGACGAGCGCGCCGAGCCACAGCGTGATCCAGGGCGACCAGCCGAGCTTCTGCGAAAGCATCGCCGAGGTGTATGCGCCGGCGCCGAAGAACAGGGCGTGGCCGAAGTTCACCTGCCCGGCGTAGCCGGCGAGCAGGTCCCAGCTCGCCGCGAACGCCGCGAACAGGCAGGTGAGGGCGAGCACCCGCATCACGTAGGGGTCGGGATAGACGAGCGGCAGCGCGAGAAGCGCCACCGCCCAAACGAGCACCAGCGTGCGCGAGGGCAGCACCAGCACCTCGTTCTTGAGTTCGCTCCACGCCCAGCGAGCCCCGAAAACCACCGGATTCGTCATCTCATGCTCCGTTCGCGCGCCGGCTCAGCGCTCTTCCTCGAACGCCACGCCGAACAGCCCCTCGGGGCGCGCGAGCAGCACGACCACCATGATGGTGAGCGCCACCGCGCCCTTGAGAAACGAGCCCTGCGGCAGGGCGAACACGGTGATCGCCTCCACGTAGCCGATGATGAACGCGCCGATCAGGCTTCCCTTGAGGCTGCCGAGGCCGCCGAGCACGACGATCGCGAGCATGGTCACGAGCGGTGCGAGCCACATGAACGGGTCGACGACGAACACCGGGGCGACCACGACGCCGGCGATCGCGGCGAGTGCCACCGAGATCGCGACCGTGGCCATCGCCACCCGGTTCACGTTCATGCCCATCAGCGCGGCAACCTCGAGATCGTTCGCCGTGGCGCGGATCGCCAGCCCCAGGCGCGTGCGGTGCAACAGCCACCACGTGGCGAAGAGCATCGCCGCCGCGGCCACCAGGATCAGCACGCGCTGGTATGGAATCGTGACGCCGAAAACCGAAACCACGCCCTCGAGCGTGGAGGGGATGCCCAGGAAGTGCCCGCCGAAGATGAGCAGCATTCCTTCCTGGAAGATCAGTGCGAGCGCGATCGTCGCGATCAGCACCGCCGACTCGTGCTCGCGCACCGGCTCGATCACGAGCTTGTAGCACAGCACCGAGAGCAGCACGACGGCGGACACCGCGATCACCCCGCCCAGCGCCATCCCCAGCCCCGCCTTCACGAGCAGCGTGTAGAAGCAGTACGCGGCGAGCATGTAGAAGGCGGTGTGCGCGATGTTGACGATGCGCGCCACGCCGAAGATGAGCGAAAAGCCGATCGCCAGCAGCGCGTACACGCCGCCGTTGATCAGCCCCGTGACGAGAATGTCCTGGAACATCGTCAAACGGGGGAACCTTCCGGCTCCCCCGCATCAACCCTCGCGATCGCTACCGCGCTCGTTACGGCAGCTTGAAGGGCTTCATGCCCTTCACGGTCGGCGGCCAGAACGGCACTTTCTCGCCGTTTTGCCACTGCACCGCGATCCCCGCGGTCTTGCCGGGCGCCCAGACCAGGTCGTGGCGCTTGTCGAAGCTCGCCAGCGAGCCCGCGCCCAAGTGCTCACCTTGCTCGAAGAACGCCACGATCTTGTCCGCATCGGTGGAGCCGACGCTCTCGATCGCGTTCTTGAGGTGGTGAAGCACGTCGTAGGTCGCGGCATTGTAGGTTGGCGAGCGCTTGAAGCGCGCCTTGAACGCCTTGACGAAGGGCACCGTCTTCGGCGTCATCTCCACCTCGGCGAAGGTGTCGAGCGTGGCGATGAAGTTCCCCTTGCCGGCGGTTGCCTGCCAGAACTCGTCCTTCTGCGCCTCGACGTTGATGCCGAAGGCGATCGCCTTCATGTTGCGCTCGCCCATCTGCCGGCCCACCGAGATGCCCACCGGCCCGGAGATGATGGTGAAGACGATGTCGGCGCCGGCGCGCTCGATCGCCGAGAGCTCGGCGGTTACGTCGGTGGCCGTGGCCGACGGCTGCCACAGGCCCACCACCTCCATCTTCATCGCCGGCAGGTTCTTCTGCGCGGCCGCGACCAGCGCCTGCGTCCACACCGCCTTCTCGGCGAGGATCGCCACCTTGGGCGACTCCTTGTTGAGGTCCTTGCGGATCTGACCGGCCACCGAGCCGAGCACCGTGAACACGGTCTTCGCCAGGTCGACGTCCTTGGTCGGCGTCATGCGGAACCAGTACTTGTAGCGGTCGTAGTTCTCCTCGACGTTGATGCCGAGCTTGGAGTGCGCTGCGCCCGCGCCGAGGAACAGCTTCTTGTAGTCCATCGCGATTTCCTGCATCGCGAGCACCGCTTCCGAGCGGAAGCCGCCCACCAGGAAATCGGCCTTCTCGCGCGTGATCGCGCGCTCGATGGCGTTGGTGGCATCCGGCACCGACTGCATCTCGTTGGTGTCGACGCGGACCAGCTCGATCTGCATCTTCTTGCCGCCGACATTGATGCCACCGGCCTTGTTGATCTCGTCGCGCGCCATCTCGGCGCCGGCCCAGTGGTTTTCGCCCTGCACGAACGCCATCGGCCCGAGAATCGCGATCTTGACCGTGTTCTGGGCCTGAGCGACGGAAGCAGCGGCCATCACAGCCGCGAACAGCAACGTGCGCAACATGGAACCCTCCTTGGTAACCCCGATGGATGGAACCCGACAATCCTATCAAATGCCGGCAGCGCCCGCCCGACAATTCTGAGCGCGCCTCTATCCGCGTTTGCGGGCGACGGTGACCTGCGTCAGGCCGGGAATCAGTTCCCTGGTCTCGATTTCCTCGAATCCGGCCTGCTGCGCCAGGCGCTCGACGCGCTCCGGCGTGAGGACGATCGCATCCGGGCAGTTGAACATGCACGTCAGGAACCACAGCCCCGCCTCGCGCGGCCCGGTCATGTCGTTGCGCGCCATGAAGTCGTGGATCATCAGCAACCCCCCGGCGGGAAGCGCGGCGTACGCGTTGGCCAGCGACACGGGCAGCGCGGCGGCCGCGCGTGGTAAGTTCGACCGCCCACGATCGATGACCTGAAGGAGCGCCCGCGTGACGACCTGGCCCCGGCCGACCCTGAGCGCCTTGCTCGCCGCCGCCCTGCTGGCCGGATGCGGCGTGATCCCCACGGCCAGCGACTTCAGCTACACGCCGCCGCCGCAGCCCGAAGGCGCCTCGGGCTACACCGCGAAGCCCGGCTGGAAGACCGCCAGTTTCGCCGTTGCCGCGGCCAACCCGCTGGCCACCGATGCCGGCTTCCAGGTGCTCAAGGCCGGCGGCAGCGCGCTCGACGCCGCGATCGCAGTGCAGATGGTGCTCACGCTGGTCGAACCGCAGTCCAGCGGCATCGGCGGCGGCGCGTTCCTGATGCACTTCGACGGCAAGGCCGTGGAGGCCTACGACGGGCGCGAAACCGCCCCCGCCGCCGCCGACGAGAACCTGTTCGTGAAAGCCGACGGCAAGCCGATGTCGTTCATCGAGGGCGTGGTGGGCGGGCGCTCGGTGGGGGTGCCCGGCACCGTGCGCATGCTCGAGATGGCGCACCGCCGCCACGGCAAGCTGCCGTGGGCCGCGCTGTTCAAGCCGGCGATCGTGCTGGCCGAGCAGGGCTTCAGGCTGAGCCCCCGGCTGAACGCGTTGCTGGCCTCCGAGCAGCACCTGAAGAAGGATCCCGAGGCCGCCGCCTACTTCTACGACGCCGGCGGCAAGCCCTGGCCGGTGGGGCACTTGCTCAGGAACCCGGAGCTCGCCCGGGTGCTGCGCGCGATCGCCGCCCAAGGCTCGAAGGCGCTGCTCGAGGGGCCGGTGGCCGAGGCGATCGTGGCCAAGGTGCGCTCGCATCCCACCAACCCCGGGGTGCTCACGGCGGCCGATCTCGCCGGCTACCAGCCGCGCAAGCGCGAGCCGCTTTGCCACGACTACGGCACGCCGCCCGCGCGGGCCTACCGCCTGTGCGGCTTCCCGCCGCCGAGTTCGGGCGCGCTGGCGATCGGGCAGATCGTCGGCATCTTGCAGAACACGCCCGGCGCCTCGCTGCCGCTGGGCGCCGACGGCCTGCCCGGCGCCGACTGGCTGCACTTCTACACCGAGGCCGCGCGGCTCGCCTTCGCCGATCGCGCGCAGTATGTTGCCGACCCCGACTTCGTCGCGGCGCCGGCGGGTTCGTGGCTCAGCCTGTTGTCGCCCGACTACCTGGCCGAGCGCGCGAAGCTGATCGGCGACCAGTCGATGAAGCTCGCCAGGCCCGGGCAGCCGCAGGCCGCGCGCACGAGCTTCGCCCCGATGCCCGAGCAGCCCGAGCACGGCACCAGCCACATCAGCGTCGTGGACGCCCGCGGGCGCGCGGTGGCGATGACCACCACGATCGAGGCGGCGTTCGGCGCGCGCCAGATGGTCAACGGCTTCCTGCTCAACAACGAGCTCACCGACTTCAGCTACGCGCCGCGCGACGCCCAGGGCAACCCGATCGCCAATCGCGTGCAGCCCGGCAAGCGCCCGCGCTCGTCGATGTCCCCGACGCTGGTCTTCGACAAGGCCAGCGGCGAGCTCCTGATGAGCGGCGGCAGCCCGGGGGGCGCGCTGATCATCCACTACACGGCCAAGACGCTGTGGGGCACGCTGAACTGGGGGCTGGACGCCCAGAAGGCCATCGACCTGCCCAATTTCGGCTCGACCAACGGCCCCACGCTGCTCGAACAGAAGCGCTTTCCTGCGGCCACCGTGCAGGCGCTCAAGGCTCGCGGCCACGAAGTGCGCGAGATGGACATGACCAGCGGGCTGCAGGCGATCCAGCGGGTGCCGGGCGGCTTGTTCGGCGGCGCCGACCCGCGGCGCGAGGGCATCGTGATGGGCGACTGAGCGGCCCGCGGGTCCAGCGGGCGGCGGGGTCAGCGGGCGGCGGGGTCAGCGGCCGGCGGGGTCAGCGGGCGGCGGGTTCATTGGCCGGCGGCGCGGCGGCCGGCGATCGCCACCATCGCGGCGGCGGCCAGCAGCGCGAGGGCGGCGAGCGCCGAGGGCCAGCCGAAGCCTCCGGTGCGCTCCGCCATCCATCCGCCCAGGGCGGGCCCCGCGATCTGGCCGAAGCCGAACGCGGCGGTCATGCGCGCGATCACCGGCCCGGCCGTGCCGGGCGCGAGGTTGCGCGCGGTGGTGAGCCCGAGCGCGGTGATCCCCACGAAGGTGCCGCCGAGCAGCGCCGCGCCGATGCCCACCAGCGCGAGCGAGTGGCCCGAAACGGCGGCGGCAACGCCCAGCGCCTCGAGCAGGTAGGCAGCCGTCAGCGCGCGCCAGGGGCCGAAGCGCTGCATCACCCGCAGCCACAGGTAGTTCGAGGGCGCGGCGGCCAGGCCCACCACGAGCCACACCGCCATCTCGAGGGCCTGCCATTCGGGGCGCGCGCGCACGATCACGACGATGAAAGTGGCGGTGATCACGTAGCCGAAGCCGAGGCAGCCGTAGGCCACGACGAGCCAGCGCAGCGCGACCGCGTGGCCCGCGGCCTGCGCCGGCGCGGTGGGCGGGGCGGCGGGAGCGCTCGCGGCGGCGACGGGCGGCCCTCGCGCGGCTGCGCGCGAGGCGTCGTCGCGAAGATTCGCGGCCAAGGGCGCGAGCGCCAGCGAAACGAGGCCGAGGACGAGCCATTGGGTGCTGCTCGAACCCGCGGCGCGCGCAGCGAGCTCGACCACCAGCGCCGAGAGCGCGATGCCCACGCCCACACCGGCGTAGAGCAGGCTGAACAGCGCGGGCTTCCCGTCGCGGGCGAGCCGGTCGAGGACGATCGCCGAGCCGTGGATCAGCGCGAACGCGCTGGCCGCGCCCGAGAGCGCGCGCACGATCGCCATCGGCACGGGCTGCGCGAGCAGCGCCATCGCGAGCGTGGTCGCAACGCTGGTCACCACCCCGGCCAAGAACGCAAACCGGCGGTGCCCGGCGGGTACCGAGATCGCGAGCAGGGCGCCGGCCAGGTAGCCCGCGAAGTTCGCCGACGCGACGTAGCCGGCCGCCTGCACCGAGAGCCCGTAGTCCGCCTGCATGTAAGGCAGCACCGGCGTGTAGGCGAAGCGACCGATGCCCATCGCGAGCGCGAGCGCGCACAGCCCGGCGAGGGCCGCGGACAACGCGGAATCAGTCGTCCCAGCCGAAGCGCGTGCCATCGAAGAACGCCAGGATCGAGTCCAATCCGCAGTGGTTCACCGCGTGCTTGGTCTCGGTGTGCACGATCGGCTTGGCGTGGTACGCGATCGAGATCCCGGCGATCGCCATCATCCGCAGGTCGTTCGCGCCGTCGCCCACGACGATCGACTGCAGCGGCGAACAGCCGATCCGCTCGCACACCTGCTCCACGAAGCGGCGCTTTCCCTGGGCGTTGACGATCTCGCCCACCACGCGGCCGGTGAGGCGCCCCTCGATGATTTCGAGCGTGTTCGCGCGCGAGAAGTCGAATCCCAGCCGGGCGTGCAGCCGGTCGGTGAAGAAGGTGAACCCCCCCGAGACGAGGACGATCTTGAGCCCGGCGCCGCGCGCGGCGTCGATCAGCGTGCGCGCGCCGGGAGAGAGCCGCACGCGCTCGTCGTACACGCGCTGCAGCGTCTGCGCCGGCAGGCCCGAGAGCAGCGCGACGCGCATGCGCAGGCTCTCGTCGTAGTCGGCGATCTCGCCGCGCATCGCGGCTTCCGTGATCGCGGCCACTTCCTCCTTGCGCCCCAGGAAATCGGCGATCTCGTCGATGCACTCGATCGTGATCAGCGTCGAATCCATGTCGAAGGCGATCACCCGGTAGTTCTCGAGGCGATCGTGCATCGGCACGATCTCCGCGTCCACGCCGCACTCCTCCGAGAGGACGATCAGCGTCGTGTTGCTGATCTTCACGTCGTGCCAGTCGGCGCGCCGGCCGCTGCGGCGATCCGGCGGGCGCCCGATCTCGCTCGCGAAGCGCTCGACGGCGGCCTGGGCGAGGCGCGGGTGCTGGACGACGAGTCGGCTCATGCCTGGGGGTGGGGGGCGAGAGCCTTGAGGATCTCACGGATGCGCGCGACCCGCGCGCCCAGTTCGGGCGAGGCGATCGCGAAGCGCAGCCGGTCCGGGCCCGCGAGGCGCGCGTCGCGCCGGCTCTGGATCAGGCGGATCACCGCCTCCGGGTCCACCTTCGGGTTGGGCACGAACTGGATCGCCACCGCCTCGCCCGACGCGTCGATCTTGGCCACGCCGATCGGCTGCGACAGGATCCGCAGATGGTGCGTTTCGATCAGAGCGCGCGCGGCCTCGGGCAGGCGTCCGAAGCGATCGATCAACTCCTCCTGCATCCGCGCCAGGTCGTCGAGCGCGTTGCAGTTGGCCAGGCGCTTGTACAGCGTGAGCCGCTCGTGCACGTCGGCGCAGTAGTCCGAGGGCAACAGCGCCGGCACGTGCAGGTTGATCTCGGTGGTGGCGGCGAGCGGGGCGCTGAGGTCGGGTTCGCGCCCGGCCTTGAGCGCGCTCACCGCCTCCTCGAGCATCTCGGTGTACAGGGCAAAGCCCACTTCCTGCACGCTGCCCGACTGCGAGTCGCCCAGCACCTCGCCGGCGCCGCGGATCTCGAGGTCGTGCATCGCGAGGTAGAAGCCGGAGCCCAGTTCCTCCATGCGCTGGATGGCATCGAGGCGCTTGGCGGCGTCTTTGGTGATCGCGTCCTCGTCGGGGATCATCAGGTAGGCGTAGGCCTGGTGGTGCGAGCGGCCGACGCGCCCGCGCAGCTGGTGCAGCTGCGCCAGGCCGAAGCGGTCGGCCCGCTGGATCACGATCGTGTTGGCGGTGGGCACGTCGATCCCGGTCTCGATGATCGTCGTGCACAGCAGCACGTTGAAGCGCTGCTGGTGGAACTCGCGCATCACGCGCTCGAGTTCGCGCTCGGGCATCTGTCCGTGCGCGAGCTCGATCCGGGCCTCGGGCACCAGCACCTCGAGCGCGGCCCGCCGGTTCGCGATCGTCTCCACCTCGTTGTGCAGGAAGTAGCACTGGCCGCCGCGCTTGATCTCGCGCAGCAGCGCGTCGCGGATCGTTGCGCTGGATTCGCGCCGCACGAAGGTCTTGATCGCGAGCCGGCGCTGCGGGGCCGTAGCAATCACCGAGAAGTCGCGGATGCCTTCCAGGCTCATCGCGAGCGTGCGCGGAATCGGGGTGGCGGTGAGCGTGAGCACGTCGACCTCGGCGCGCAGGTTCTTCAGCGCCTCCTTCTGGCGCACGCCGAAGCGATGCTCCTCGTCCACGATCACGAGCCCGAGGCGCGCGAACTTCACGTCGGCCGAGAGCAGCTTGTGGGTGCCGATCACGATGTCGATCGCACCCGAGTTGATCCCCTCGATCGCCTCGCGGGTCTCCTTGGGCGAGCGAAAGCGCGACAGCTCGGCAAGGCGCACCGGCAGGCTGGCGAAGCGGTCCGAGAAGGTCTGGAAGTGCTGCTCGGCGAGCAGCGTGGTGGGCGCGAGCAGCGCCACCTGCCGCCCGCCCGAGACCGCGACGAAGGCGGCGCGCAGCGCCACCTCGGTCTTGCCGAATCCGACGTCGCCACACACCAGGCGGTCCATCGGGCGGCCCGCGACCATGTCCTGCACCACTGCGTGGATCGCAGCCAGTTGGTCGGGGGTTTCCTCGAACGCGAAACCCTCGGCGAAGCCCTCGTAGTCGCGCGGGTGGAACTCGAAGGGATGGCCGGTGCGCGCGGCGCGGCGCGCGTAGAGGTTGAGCAGCTCCGCGGCCGTGTCGCGCGCCTGTTCGGCCGCCTTGCGGCGCGCCTTCTCCCACTGCCCCGATCCCAGCCGGTGCAGCGGCGCCTCGTCGGGGTTCGCGCCGCTGTAGCGCCCGATCAGGTGCAGTTGCGCCACCGGCACGTAGAGCGTCGCGCCGTCGAGGTAGCTCAGGTGCAGGAACTCGGTGTCGCCGTCGCCCAGGTCGAGCGAGCGCAAGCCCTCGTAGCGGCCGATGCCGTGCTGGGCGTGAACCACCGGGTCGCCCATGCGCAGCTCGGACAGATCGCGGATGATCGCGTCCACATTGGTCTGCAACTCGCCGCGGCTGCGCGCGCTGCGGCGCACGACGCCGGCGAAGAGTTCGGCCTCGGTCACGACCGCGATGCCGTCCTCGGGCAGCTCGAAGCCGTCGTGCAGGGGCGCAACGCCCAGCGCGAGCCGCGATTCGCCGCTCGCGAAGCCGTCCCAGTCGTCGACCTGCGGCATCGACCGGCCGGCGCCGTCGAGCAGGTCGTACTCGGTGAACAGCTGTAGCAGCGTCTCGCGCCGGCCCGCGCTCTCGGCAACGATCAGCGTGCGATGCGCGGTTGCTCGCAGGTAGGCCTCGAGCCGCGCGAGCGGGCGCTCGGCGCGGCGGTTCACCGCGAGCGCGGGCAACGCACTCGCCAGCGCGGCGCGGCGCGGCGGCAAGGCGCGCGCCGCCTCGCCCGCCCCGGCGTCCGCTCCGCCTGCCGCTCCACCTGCCGCCCCGGCGTCCGCCCGGCGTCCCGCCTCGGCGCCGGCCGGGTCGAGCGCCGGTTCACGCGCCAGCGAGCATCGGGAAAAGGCTGCGCACGCGGCGAAGAATTGCTCGCCGGTGAGAAAGAGTTCGTCGGGGCGCAGCAACGGCCGCTCGGCGTCGTGCGCGAGGAACTTGTGACGCTGGATCGTGTCGAGCGTGAACCGTCGCGCGGCATCGTCCACGTCGCCGTGCGTGAGCAGCATCGAGTCGCGCGGGAGGTAGTCGAACAGCGTCGCGGTGGCGTCGAAGAACAGCGGCAGCCAGTATTCGATTCCCGCTCCGGCGATCCCGTTGGCGATGTCGCGGTACAGCGGCGCGCGCGAAGGGTCGCCCTCGAAGCGCTCGCGCCAGCGCCCGCGAAACGCGGTGCGCGACGCCTCGTCCACGGGGAATTCGCGACCGGGCAGCAGCCGTACCCGGTCGATCGGGTAGAGGCTGCGCTGGGTGTCGGCGTCGAAGGTGCGGATCGACTCCACCAGGTCGCCGAACAGGTCGAGCCGGTAGGGCATCTGCGCGCCCATCGGGAACAGGTCGATCAGCCCGCCGCGCACCGCGTACTCGCCGGGCTTGACCACCTGGCTCACCGGCTCGTAGCCGGCGAGCGCGAGTTGCGCGCGAAGCGCCGCCTCGTCGAGCCGCTGCCCCTTGTTGAAATAGAAGGTGTGCGAGGCCAGGAACGAGGGCGGGGGCAGGCGGTGCAGCGCCGTGGTGGCGGCGACCACGACCACGTCGCACTGTCCCTGCTGCAGGGCGTAGAGCGCGTCGAGCCGCTCGGAGACGAGGTCCTGGTGCGGCGAGAAGTTGTCGTAGGGCAGCGTCTCCCAGTCGGCCAGCAGGCGCACCGACAGCGACGGCTCGAAGAACGGGATCTCGTCGACGAGGCGCTGCGCGTCGACCGCGGCGGCGCAGACGATCGCCAGGGTGCCCGCGGCCGCGACGCGCGCGTCCTCGCGCATCGCGCGCGCGAGCCGTGCGACGAGCAGCGCGTCGGCCGAGCCGGCCGCGCCGGGGAGCGCGAACACGCCGCCGGCGCGACGCGACGCGAGCACGCGCGCGCTCAGCGCATCCAGCGCACCGTGCGTTGCCGGAGGCGTTTGAGGGGGATTCAAGCTGGGACGGGCAAGTTCGAGGGGGCGGGGTGCTGCGTGCCGGTGCCAAAGAGAGCTTGCGCGCGGCCATTCGCTGCGCGCCCCCGGCAAAGGCTAGAATTTTAGCCGATGAGCACCCGGCCCACTTCGCCCAGCCCGATGCGCTACTTCGCGGTCGTGCCGGCCGCCGGCGTGGGGAGCCGCGTGGGCCGGGCGGTGCCCAAGCAGTTCCTGCCGCTGGCGGGGAGATCGGTGCTCGAGTGGACGGTGGGCACGCTGCTCGCCGCCGACTGGATCGAGCGGGTGCTGGTCGTGCTCGCCCCGGGCGACGAGCGGGCGCACGGCGTGCTCGACCGGGCGCTGGGCGAGCACGCGCGGCTGCGGCTCGCCGCGGTGGGCGGCGCCACCCGGCGCGACACGGTGCTCGCCGCGCTCGACGAGCTCGGCGCGTCGGCGCAGGACTTCGTGCTGGTGCACGACGCGGCGCGGCCGGGCCTGGGCGCGCTGGCGCTCGAACGCTTGCGTGCCGAGGTGGGCGCGCACGCGAGCGGCGGCCTGCTCGCCGTGGCGGTGGACGACACGGTGAAGAGCGCGAACGCCCGCCAGGAGGTGAGCGCAACGGTGTCCAGGGAAGGGCTCTGGCTTGCACAGACGCCGCAGATGTTCCGCTGCGCGCTGCTGCGCGAGGCGCTCGCGCGCCATCCCGAAGTGACCGACGAGGCCGGCGCGATGGAGGCCGAGGGGCACGCGGTGCGCCTGGTGCGCGGCGAGCGCGCCAACTTCAAGATCACCACGGCGGAGGATCTCGCGATGATGGATGCCCTGCTGCGCAACCGGGAGAGCCCATGAGCGAAGTTCGAATCGGCCAGGGCTACGATGCGCACGCGCTGGTGCCGGGTCGCCGGCTGGTCTTGGGCGGTGTGGAGATCGCGCACCCTCTGGGCCTGCTCGGGCACTCGGACGCCGACGCGCTGCTGCACGCGATCACCGACGCGCTGCTCGGGGCGGCGGCGCTGGGCGACATCGGCCGCCACTTTCCGGACAGCGACGAGCGCTGGCGCGGCGCGGACAGCCGGGCGCTGCTGCGGGCGACCGTGGAACTGATCGCGCGCGATGGCTGGACGATCGCCAACGTGGACTCGACCGTGGTGGCGCAGGCACCGCGTCTGGCGCCCTATCTCGAGGCGATGGCAAGCGCGATCGCCGGCGATCTCGGGGTCGAGCGCGGTCGCGTGAACGTGAAGGCCAAGACCACCGAACGGCTCGGTTTCGTTGGCCGGGGGGAGGGCGTGGAGGCGCAGGCGATCGTTCTGCTGCGCCGCGGCACGACGGGCTGATCGCGCACGCGCGCATTGACCGACGTCAATACGTGGAGCGCCCGGACTGCTATAGTCGGTTCGCTCAAACAGCGCAGCCACAGGAGGGGAAAATGGGAGACACGCTCAAGTACTTGCTCGAAGAATCGCACATACCCAAACGCTGGTACAACATCCAGGCAGATCTGCCCAGGCCCGCGCCGCCCGTGCTCCATCCGGGCACCCTGCAACCGGTCGGCCCCGACGATCTCGCGCCGCTGTTCCCGATGGCGCTGATCATGCAGGAGGTTACGACCGAGCGCGAGGTGGAGATCCCGGAGCCGGTGCGCGACATCTACCGCCTGTGGCGGCCCACGCCGCTGTACCGCGCGCGCGGCCTCGAAAAGGCGCTCGGAACGCCAGCCAAGATCTTCTACAAGTACGAGGGAGTGAGCCCGGCCGGGAGCCACAAGCCCAACACCGCGGGTGCGCAGGCCTTCTACAACAAGCAGGAAGGCATCAAGAAACTGAGCACCGAGACGGGCGCTGGCCAGTGGGGTTCGTCGCTCGCCTTCGCCGGAGCGCTGTTCGGGCTCGAGGTGCTGGTGTACCAGGTGCGCGTTTCCTACGACCAGAAGCCGTACCGTCGCGCGCTGATGGAAACCTACGGCGCGCGATGCCTGCCCTCGCCGTCGGACACCACGCAGTTCGGGCGCGCCGTGCTCGAGAAGGAGCCCAAGCACCCGGGAAGCCTCGGGATCGCGATCTCCGAGGCGGTGGAGGTCGCGGCCACCAACAACGACACGAAGTACGCGCTGGGTTCGGTGCTCAACCACGTGCTCCTGCACCAGACCGTGATCGGCCAGGAGGCGATCGAGCAGCTGGCGATGGCCGACGCGTATCCCGACGTGATCGTCGGTTGCACCGGCGGCGGGTCGAACTTCGCCGGGATCGCTTTTCCGTTCATCGGCGCCGGATTGCGCGGCGGTGCCCGGCCCAGGATCGTGGCGGTGGAACCGGCGGCCTGCCCGTCGCTCACGCGCGGCAAGTACGCCTACGACTTCGGCGACACCGGCCACATGACGCCGCTCGCGAAGATGCACACGCTGGGCTCCACCTTCACGCCGCCGGGCTTCCACGCCGGCGGCCTGCGCTACCACGGCATGTCTCCGCTGCTCTCGCACATGAAGGAGCTGGGCCTGCTCGAGGCGGTTGCCTACCACCAGACCGAGTGCTTCACCGCCGGCGTGGCCTTCGCGCGTGCCGAGGGCATCGTCCCGGCGCCCGAGGCCAACCACGCGGTCAAGGGCGCGATCGAAGAGGCGCTGCGCTGCAAGCGCGAGGGCAAGGCGGAGACGATCCTGTTCAACCTCTGCGGGCACGGGCACTTCGACATGCAGGCCTACATCGACTACACGCAGGGCAAGCTCGTGGACCAGAACTACGACGAAGCCGAGCTCGCGATGGCCCTGGCCGGGTTGCCCAGCGTTCCCGAACCGGCTTGACCGCGACGCAGTCCGCACAGGTAAGACACAACGTCGAGGCGCGGCGCTTCGAGGCCGAGGTGGACGGCCGGCTGTGCCGCGCCGACTACCTGCTGGCGGGCGACACGATGCGGTTGATCCACACCGAGGTGCACCCCGCGCTCGAGGGGCGCGGGATCGCCTCGGCGCTGGTGCGCGCCGCGTTCGACCACGCCGCCGCGAACGGCCTGAAGATCGCGCCGGCGTGCTCGTATGTGCGCGCGTGGGCGCGCAGGCACCCCGAACTGGGCCACCTGCTCGCCCGCTGATCGGCGCGCAGCGCCTCAGCGCAGGTCGGCCACCAGCGCGTCGCGCGTCGCCTGCGGCAGGCTCGGCACCGAGAAGCGGTAGTTCGGGTGATCGACGCCCACCCCGAGCGCGGCGCCGCCCTTGAGCGCCGCCGCCATCGGCTCGCCGAGTTCGAAGCGCAGGAAGTGCACGGCCGAAGTCTTTTCCTCGGTCTCGCGCTCGAGGTCCTCGTCGGCGATCGCGTAGACCTTCGGCATGCCCTGCACCTGCACCCAGACCTTGTCCTCGACGCCGATCAGGCGCGCGAGTTCGCGGCGGCGCTCGTCGGGGTCGCCGTACTCGATCATCATCGTGGCCTTGAGGTTGCGGCCGTCGGGTATCAGCGGGTTGTAGGTCTGCAGTTCGTGCTCGATGCCTTCCTCTTCGAAGATGCGCTCGATGCGAAGCATCTCCTGCACCTGGTAGCGGACGGTCTTTTCGTCCTCGAACAGCACCGTCAGGTGCTCGCCCAGCGCCACCTTGCGCAGCTTCTTGTGCGCGATCGCCTGCGCGCGCACGCCCGGGCGCGCCTTCGCGTAGGCCTCCAGTGTCATCAGCGAATCACGCGTGATCGTCGGCATTGACCGTGTCCTTTACTCGCTAGTTCGAAACCGGCTGCCTCAGGCCAGCCCGTAGGCGATCCTGAGCAGCGTGATCGGGTGCTGCAGCCGCTCGGCGGGCGCGTGGCCCGCGAGCTCCATTCCCTGCGCGATGTGGTGCGCGCCGAGCTGGCAGTCGGACGCAACCCATTGCGGCTCGCCGCCCGGGTGCTCGTGCATCTGGCGAAACACCGGCCGGCCGATCTTGAGCGCCGTCTCGTGGAACTCCTTCTTCACGCCCCAGGTGCCCGCGTGGCCGGAGCAGCGCTCCACCGTGTGAACCTCGGTGCCCGGCAGCATCTGAAGCAGCTCGCGCGTCTTCTGCCCGACGTTCTGCACGCGCAGGTGGCAGGCAACGTGATAGGAAACGCGCCCGAGCTCGCGCTTGAAGTCGGTGGCCAGCAGCCCGTCCTTGTGCCGCGCGACCAGGTACTCGAAGGGGTCGAACATCGCCGCCTTCACCTCCTGCACGTCGGGGTCGTCGGGGAACATCAGCGGGAGCTCCTGCTTGAACATCAGAGCGCACGACGGAATCGGCGCGACGATCGCCCAGCCCTCGCGCGCGAGCGCGGCCAGCTTCGGGATGTTCTTCGCCTTGAGCGCGGCCACCGCCTCGAGGTCGCCGAGCTCGAGCTTGGGCATGCCGCAGCACGCCTCCTTGTCCACGAGCGTGTACGGGATCGCGTTGTGGTCCAGGACCTTCAGCAGGTCGTGGCCGATTCCCGGTTCGTTGTAGTTCACGTAGCAGGTGGAGAAGACCGCGACCTTTCCCGGCGTGCGCTCGCCGTCGCGCACCGGGTGCGGCGGCGACGCGGTCGCGTTGGGGCGGAACGTGCGCGGGGCGAAGTCGGGCAGCCACGCGCTGCGGTGCACGCCGGCCACCTTCTCGCCGATCGCGCGCAGCGCGCTCGAGTTCTTCGCCGCGTTCACCGTCTGCACCACGATCGGGATCGTCGCGAGCTTGCCGTTGCGGTCTGTGGACGAGAGCGCGCTGTCGCGCAGCCTGGTCGAGGTGCCCTTGCGAAACGCGATCGCCTTCGCGCGCAGCATCAGGTGGGGGAAGTCGACGTTCCACTCGTGCGGCGGCACGTACGGGCACTTCGTCATGTAGCAGACGTCGCACAGGTAGCACTGGTCGACCACCTTCATGTAATCGGCGCGGTCGACGCCGTCGACCTCCATCGTGGAACTCTCGTCCACGAGGTCGAACAGCGTCGGGAACGCATTGCACAGGCTCACGCACCGCCGGCAGCCGTGGCAGATGTCGAACACGCGCTCGAGCTCGTCCTGGCACGCGGTCTCGTCGTAGAAGGCGGGGTTCTTCCAGTCGAGCGGGTGCCTGGTGGGGGCTTGGAGCGATCCTTCGCGGGTCGTCATGCGGAGCGTCCTCCGGGCAGGAAAGCAAAGGGGACAGGCCTGCGCTCCCCGGCGTTGCCGCCGACCGGGCGGGTCAGCTCGCAGCCGGGCGCGCACGCGGCGCGTTGCGCACCGCGTGCTGGGCGGGAACGCCGATCGGGCGCGCCTCGCCCCGTGGCGAGGTCAGGATCCGAGGGTCTCGAGGGCTTTCGCGAACTTGTTGGCATGTGAGCGCTCGGCCTTGGCCAGCGTCTCGAACCAGTCGGCGATCTCGTCGAACTTCTCCTCGCGCGCCACCTTGGCCATGCCCGGGTACATGTCGGTGTACTCGTGCGTCTCGCCGGCGACGGCCGACTTGAGGTTGAGCGCGGAGCCCCCGATCGGAAGATCGGTGGCCGGGTCGCCGACTTCGGCGAGGTAGTCGAGGTGGCCGTGCGCGTGCCCCGTTTCGCCCTCGGCGGTGGCGCGGAACAACGAAGCCACGTCGGGCTGGCCTTCCACGTCGGCCTTGTTTGCGAAGTACAGGTAACGCCGATTGGCCTGGCTCTCGCCGGCGAACGCGGCCTTCAGGTTCTCGTGCGTCTTGGTTCCCTTGAGACTGGGCATGTTGTCCTCCAGAATTCGATTGAACACTCTGCGGCCCGCACCCCACGCGGCTGCGTTCCGCAAGCCTGGCGGTTGCCGCATCCGCGCCCAGCGCGCCGCGGCGACCGACAACTCAATGATATTCCCCACCGATTGAATTGGCCAATTGATCGTACATATGCGATTGATTGTCTTGGCCTATGACGCCTCGGCGCCCGGCAATTCCACGCGCACCGACAACCCGCCCCCGTCGGCCCGCGCGAGCGTGCAGCTGCCGTGGTAGCGACGCGCGATGCGCTCGACGATCGCGAGGCCCAGCCCGCTCCCGCCGGCCTCGCCCCGCGCGTCGTCGAGCCGCGCGAACGGTCGCACGAGCCGCTCGAGCTGATCCTGCGCGACGCCCGGACCCCGATCCTCGACGAGAACCCGGAGGCCTCGCTCGCTGCGCTGGCAACGCACGGTCACCCGGGCCGGTTGCCCTGGCAGCCGGCCGTGGCGAAGCGCGTTCTCGAGCAGGTTGCCCAGGATCCGCGCGAGGTCGGTCGGGTCGCCGTGCCAGTGCAGGCCGGGCGCGACCTCGGCGGCGATCTCGAGCGCCCCCGACTCGACGGCGCTGCGGTACGCCGCGCGCACCGAGGCGAGGAGCGCCGCCACGTCGACGGGGTCGACTTCGGCGTGCCGCGTTTCCGCCGCGCGGGTCGCGCGGGCGTACTCGACGAACTTGCCCACCACCGCGTCGATGCGCTCGATGTCAGCGCTCATCGAGGCCTTCTCGTCTTCGCCGAGCGGCGCCATCTCGATCTCCATGCGCAGCCGCGTGAGCGGGGTGCGGATGTCGTGCGATATGCCGGCGAGCGCCACCGCGCGATCGGCCTCGAGCGCGTCGATGTCGGCGGCCATGCGGTTGAACCTGCGGTTGACGTCGGCGATCTCGCTCGGGCCGGTCTCGGAGAGGCGATGCGAAGGCTCGCCGGCGCTGACCCGCCCGATCGCGTGGGCGAGCGCGGCGAGCGGGCGGTTCACCAGGCGGCTGATCGCGATCGCACCCACGAGCGAGAGCGCGACCGCGAGCGAGGCCACGAGCAGCCAGGGCGTGGGCGCCTGGCGCGTCCAGCGCTCGATCGACATCGCCAGCCAGTAGGGGTCGCCGTCGATCTCGAAGCTCACCCAAAGGCCCGCTTCTCCGTTGAGCCTTCCGGCCAGCCGGGTGCCCGGGCCGAGGATCGTGCGCAGCCGCTGCTCGAGTCGCGCGGCGGCCTCGGCGTTGGGGAGAGGCTCGGCGCGCTCGCCCGCCTCCGGCACCGCGACGCGCACGCGCTCCTCGCGCGCGAGCTCGTCGAGCAGCGCGGTGCGCCGCTCGCCCTGCGAGCTCACGAGCGCCGATCGCGTGAGGTTGACGACCGACGCGATCTCCCAGGCGAGCTGCTGCTCGGGCGGCGCGCGGTCGAACACGCGCACGAGCTGCAGCGTGGCCGCGAGGCTGAACAGGATCAGCGCGGCCACGAGGCCGAAGGTGCGCCAGAACAGGCTGATTCGCATGCGGCGCGCTGGCCGGCGGGCGCGAAGCTTGGGTGAGCAGGCGCTAGGCGGCGTCGGGCACGAACACGTAGCCGACGCCCCAGACCGTCTGCAAATATTGCGGGTGCTGCGGATCCGTCTCGATCAGCTTGCGCAGACGCGAGATCTGCACGTCGAGGCTGCGATCGAAGGCCGAGTACTCGCGGCCGCGCGCGAGCAGCATCAGCTTCTCGCGCGACAGCGGAACGCGCGGGTGCCTCGCGAACACCTTGAGCACGGCGAATTCGCCGCTGGTGAGCGGAACCGGCGCGCCCGAGCGCGCGAGCGTGCGCATCGCGAGGTCGAGCGTGAACGGGCCGAAGTGGAACTCGCCGCCCTCGGCGGTGGGCGCGCCCGGGGCCTCGGCCACGGGCTGGCGGCGCAGCACCGCGTGGATGCGCGCCAGCAGTTCGCGCGGGTTGAAGGGCTTGGCGAGATAGTCGTCGGCGCCCATCTCCAGGCCCACGATGCGGTCGACGTCGTCGCCCTTGGCGGTGAGCATGATCACCGGCGTCGTGTCGTTCGCGCCGCGCAGCCTGCGCACGATCGACAGCCCGTCCTCGCCGGGCATCATCAGGTCGAGGATGATCAGGTCGAAGGGCTGGCGCTGGATCAGCCGGTTCATCGCGGTGGCGTCGTGCGCGAGGCTCACCTCGAACTGGTTCTCGCTGAGGTAGCGGCGCAGCAGTTCGCGCAGCTTCGGGTCGTCGTCCACGACGAGCAGGTGGCGTTCGCGGGCTGTCATGGGTGCGATGATACCGACGCGGGCATGGCGCTGGCGAGCGGGCCGCGCCCGCGCTTACCGATTGTTACAGCGCTTACCGGCAGGCGCGTTTCGCTCGCCGCTGCCCGGCCCTAGAATGCCGCCATGGACGGGCAACCAGACACTGCGGTGCATGGCCGGCGCGTGGCGCTCGCCTTCGCCGTGCTCGCACTCGCTGCCGGGGCGCTCGCGTCGCCGGCGCAAGCGCGCATGGACGAGTCCGACCGCCAGCGGCTGCGGCAGGATCTTCGCCAGCAGGATCGCGGTGGCGCCGGGCGCGGGGGCTGGTCGCGCCAGCCCGACGCGGCTGGCGAGCCGCGCGACGACAACCGGGAGCGCCCCCGGCTCACGCCCGAGGAACGCGAGCAGCTGCGCGAGCAGCTGCGCCAGCGCCAGCAGCGCGGGCGCCGCTGAGGCGCGCCCTCGGCGGCGCCCGCGCGCGCTGCTCTAGAATCCGCGTCATGGCAACCGTCGATGCGCGGCAATCGCGTGCGCTGATCGCGATCGAGACCTCCACCGCCGTGGGCTCGGTCGCGCTCGCGCGCGAGCAGGGCGGGCGGCTCGTGTGCGAGGCGCTGGCAGAGGGCGGGCAGGAGCCTTCGCGGCGCGTGCTCGCGATGGTCGAGTCGCTGCTCGCGGGTGCGGGGCTGGCCGCGTCGTCGCTCGACGCGATCGCCTTCGACGCCGGCCCCGGGTCGTTCACGGGGATTCGGATCGGCGTGGGCGTTGCGCAGGGGATCGGTTTTGCCGTCTCGGTGCCGCTGATCGGGGTGAGTTCGCTCGAGATCCTCGCGACGGCCGCGCTGGCCGGTGCCGCCGCGCGAGCCGATCGCGCCTCACCGGCGCCGGCGCGGCTCGTGCTCGCGGCGATCGACGCGCGGATGGGGCAGGTGTACTGCGGCGTGTTTCGGCAGGCCGGCGCGCGCGCGCGCCTCGTCGACGCGATCGCGGTGTGCGATCCGCTCGAGGCCGTTGCGCGCTTCGAGCGCGCGTTGCAGGCCGGGGCTGGCGGCGCGCGCGCGCTTGCCGGCATTGCCGCGGGAGACGCCTTCACCGTGCACGCGCCGCTCGGCGAGTGGGTCGAGAGCGAGCCGCTCGAGCGTGCGACGGTCGGGGCGCCGGATGCCGCGACGCTCGCCCGCATCGCGATGGCGAAGCTGGGCGCGGGAGAGACCGTTGCAGCGAGCGACGCGGCGCCGATCTACGTTCGCGACAAGGTGGCGCTCGACGTTCGCGAGCAGCGCGCGCTGCGCGCCGGCGCGACCCGATGAGCGCGCAACCCAAGCCAACGGCGCCGCCCAACTGGCGCGCGCGCCCGATGCAGCGCACCGACCTCGAGCAGGTGGTTCGGGTGGAGCGGGAGATCTACCCGTTCCCGTGGACGGCTGGCAACTTCGCCGACTCGCTCGACGCGCGCTACGACGCGTGGATGTTCGAATTCCCGGACGCTCTGGCCGGCTATGCGATCGTGATGCGTGCGCCCGACGAGGCGCACCTGCTCAACCTGGGCGTGGCCGCGCCCTACCAGGGCCGCGGCCTGGGCCGGTCGCTGCTCGAGTGGCTCGCGGGCGACGCCGCGCGGCGCGGCGCGCGCGCGATGCTGCTCGAGGTGCGACCGTCGAACCTGCGCGCTCTTCGGCTGTACGAGACGGCCGGGTTCGAGCGCATCGGGCTGCGGCGCGCCTACTACCCTGCGCACGAGGGCAGCCGCGAGGATGCGCTGGTGCTCAAGCGGGTGCTCGGCGATGGATGAGCGGCGCGCGCGCGCCTGGGCCGCGCTCGAACTGGGCCCGGTGTGGCGCGAGCGCGCCGGCGGCCACGAGGCTGGCGCGCCCGATCTCGAGAGCCTGCGCCAGGCGGTGGCGTCTTGCCGGGCGTGCGCGCTGTGCCAGACGCGGACCCAGACCGTGTTCGGGGTGGGGCCCGAGCAGGCGCGGTGGATGATCGTGGGCGAGGCGCCGGGCGCCGACGAGGACGCGCGCGGCGAGCCCTTCGTGGGGCAGGCCGGGAAGCTGCTCGACGACATGCTCGCGGCGGCCGGGCGCAGCCGGGCGCGCGACGTCTACATCGCCAACGTGCTCAAGTGCCGCCCGCCGGGCAATCGCGACCCGCTCCCGGAAGAGGTGGCCAGCTGCGCGCCGATGCTGCGTCGCCAGGTCGAGCTCGTCGACCCGCGGGTGATCGTGGTGGTGGGAAGATTCGCCGCGCAGGCGCTGCTCGGCACCGACGCGAGCATTGCCAGCCTGCGCGCGAGGGTGCACGGCTATCGGCTGGCCGATCGGGTGGTGCCGGTGGTCGTGAGCTATCACCCGGCCTACCTTCTTCGCAACCCGCCCGAGAAAGCCAAGGCGTGGGCCGACCTGTGCCTGGCGAACGAGGTCGAGGCGGCCGAACTGGCCGGGCGCTGAGGGCGGCGCTCAGTGCGCCGGCGACTCGCCGATCAGCGAGACCGAGTCGAACGCGCGCTGGTTGGCCTTGTGCCAGGCGATCACGAGGATCATCGTGATCGCGACGAAGGCGCCGAAGATGAAGATGATCCAGTAGATGTGCAGCCCCGCGCCGATCAGCAGCGAGTACAGGCCCAGCATCACGAGAATGTTCAGGTTCTCGTTGAAGTTCTGCACCGCGATCGAGTGGCCTGCGCTCATCAGCACGTGACCGCGGTGCTGCAGCAGCGCGTTCATCGGCACGACGAAGAAACCCGCCATTGCGCCGATCAGCACCAGGACCGGGTAAGCGGCGCCCGTGGAGCTCACCAGCGTCATCACCGGAACCAGCACGCCCATCGCCGCCCCCACCTTGAGCACGCGCAGCGAACCCTTGAGCGGAATGAGGCGGGCGGCGGCGATCGCGCCGATGGCGATCCCCAGCGCGACCACGCCCTGCAGGATCGCCGCCCTGCTCAGCGGCATGCCGAGCGCCACTTCGGCCCACTTCAGCACGATGAACTGCAGCGTGGCACCGGCGCCCCAGAACAGCGTCGTGACCGCGAGCGAGATCTGCCCCAGCTTGTCCTTCCACAGCGTTGCGCAGCAGTGGGCGAACTCGGCCACGAGCCTGATCGGGTTGTGCGCCTGGTGCGGATAGCGCGCGCCGGTGTCGGGGATGCGCAGGTTGAATGCGGCGGCCACGCCGTACACGCAGGCGATCACCAGGATCGCGGCCTCGGCCGGCGTGTCGATGCCGGTTTCGATCAACGGCAGGTCGAAGGCCAGCATCTTCGAGGCGAGCGCCGGGCTGATCAGCGCCCCGCCGAGCACGGTGCCCAGCACGATCGAGGCCACCGTCGTGCCCTCGATCCAGCCGTTGGCGGCCACCAGCCGCTCGGGCGGCAGCAGTTCGGTGAGGATGCCGTATTTCGCCGGCGAGTAGGCCGCGGCCCCGAAGCCCACCACCGCGTAGGCCAGCAGCGGATGCACGGTGAAGAACATCAGCGCGCAGCCGGCCACCTTGATGATGTTCGTCACGAACATCACGCGACCCTTGGGCATCGAATCGGCGAACGCGCCCACGAAGGGGGCCAGCGCCACGTACGAGATCGTGAAGAACAGCTTGAGCAGCGGCTTCATCCAGTCGGGCGCGTGCAATTCGATCAGCAGCGCGATCGCGGCGATCAGCAGCGCGTTGTCCGCGAGCGACGAGAAGAACTGCGCCGCCATGATCGTGTAAAAACCGCGTTTCATCTGTCTCCTGCCCGCCCCCGCGCGCGGCCGACGGGTTATACCACGAAGGGTGAAGGGCACCCGTGATTGTGCACCGCCAACGGTATAGTTGCCGGATGTCACGCCCCACGAAAGCCACGATCGACACCGCTGCGATGGCGCACAACCTCGCGCGCGCGCGCGAGCTCGCGTGCGGGGCGCGCGTCTGGGCCGTCGTGAAGGCCGACGCCTACGGCCACGGCCTGGAGAACGCGATCGCGGGTTTCGCCCGGGCCGACGGCCTCGCGCTCGTGGAGTTCGACCGCGCCGAGCGCCTGCGCGAACTGGGGTGGCGGCGGCCCATCCTGATGCTCGAGGGCGCCTTCGACGCGGGCGACGTCGCGCGCGCCGAGCGGCTCGATCTGGGCCTGGTCGTGCACAGCGCCGAGCAGTGCGCCTGGGTCGAGGCGCTCGGGCGCGAGCGCTGCCTCGACCTGTTCGCGAAGTTCAACAGCGGCATGAACCGGCTCGGCTTCGACGAGGCGGGCATGCGCGCCGCCCACGCCGCGCTCGGCGCGGCGCGCGCGACGCGCTCGATCACGCTCGTCACGCACTTCGCCAACGCGGACGTGGCCGGCGGCGCCGACGAGGCGCTCGCGCGCTTCGAGAGTGCGACGCGGGGCTTGGCCGGGGCGCGCTCGACCTGCAACTCGGCGGCGCTGATCGACGTGCCCCGAGCGCGGGGCGAGGCCTCGCGCGGCGATTCGGTGCGCCCGGGAATCATGCTCTACGGCGCGACGCCGTTCGCCGGCCGCGCCGCGACTTCGCTCGGGCTGCGCGCGGCGATGACGCTCGAGTCGCGGCTGATCGGAATCCAGCGCCTGGGCCCCGGCGACGCGGTCGGCTACGGCTCGACCTTCGTGGCCGATCGCGCGATGAGGATCGGCGTGGTCGCCTGCGGGTACGCCGACGGCTACCCCAGGCACGCGCCCAGCGGCACCCCCGTGGCGGTCGACGGCGTGCGCACCCGCACGGTGGGGCGCGTCGCGATGGACATGCTCACCGTCGATCTCGAACCCGTGCCGCGCGCCGGGATCGGCTCGGCGGTGGAGCTGTGGGGCGAAACGGTGCCGATCGACGAGGTGGCGGCGCACGCCGGCACGATCGGTTACGAGCTGATGTGCGCGCTCGCGCCGCGCGTCGCGCGCGCGGTACGCTGATGGCGCGCGCGAAAACCCGCTACGTCTGTTCGGAGTGCGGCGGAGCGAGCCCGAAGTGGCTCGGCCAGTGCCCGCAGTGCGAGGCCTGGAACACGCTCGTCGAGAGCCTCGAGCCCGACGCCGCGGCGGCGCGCAACCGCTTCGCCTCGCTCGCGCCCGCGCAGGCGATCCAGATCCTGGGCGAGGTTTCGGCCGACGACCTCGAGCGGGTGCCCACCGGGATCCCGGAGTTCGACCGGGTGCTGGGCGGGGGCCTGGTGGACGGATCGGTGGTGCTGATCGGCGGCGATCCGGGGATCGGCAAGTCGACGCTGCTGCTCCAGGCGCTGGCGAATCTGTCGGCCGGCCACGAGGTGCTGTACGTGAGCGGCGAGGAATCGGCCGCGCAGATCGCGCTGCGCGCGCGGCGGCTCGAGCTCGACGCGCGGCGCCTGCCGATGCTGGCCGAGATCTCGCTCGAGCGCATCCTCGCCGCGATCGAGGCGCGCAGGCCGCGGGTGGCCGTGATCGACTCGATCCAGACGCTGTATTCGGAGCAGCTGCAGTCGGCGCCGGGATCGGTGGCGCAGGTGCGCGAGTGCGCCGCGCAGCTCACGCGCCTGTCCAAGCAGCTGGGCGTGGCCGTGGTGATGATCGGGCACGTGACGAAGGAGGGCACGCTGGCGGGGCCGCGCGTGCTCGAGCACATCGTCGACGCGGTGCTGTACTTCGAGGGCGACACGCACTCGGCGTACCGGCTGGTGCGCGCGTTCAAGAACCGCTTCGGCGCGGTGAACGAGCTCGGCGTGTTCGCGATGACCGAGGGCGGGCTGCGCGGCGTGTCGAACCCCTCCGCGCTCTTTCTGTCGCGCCACGCGCAGCCGGTGGCCGGCGCCTGCGTGCTCGTCACGCAGGAGGGGACGCGTCCGCTGCTGGTGGAGATCCAGGCGCTGGTCGACAGCGCGCACGTTCCGAACCCGCGCAGGCTCTCGGTGGGGCTCGAACACAACCGGCTCGCGATGCTGCTCGCGGTGCTCCACCGCCACGCCGGAATCGCGCTGTTCGACCACGACGTGTTCATCAACGCCGTGGGCGGCGTGCGCATCGGCGAGCCCGCGGCGGACCTGGCCGTGATGCTGGCCGTGGTGTCGTCGCTGCGAGGCCGGGCGCTGCCGGCGGGGCTCGCGGTGTTCGGCGAAGTGGGGCTGGCCGGAGAGGTGAGGCCGGCGCCGCGCGGGCAGGAGCGGCTGCGCGAAGCGGCCAAGCTGGGCTTCTCGCGCGTGCTGATTCCGCGCGAGAACGCCCCCAAGCGCCCGATCGAAGGCCTCGAGACGGTGAGCCTCGACCGCGTCGACGAAGCGCTACGCGCCGCCTGGAGCGACTGAGGGCCGCGCCGGGCGCAGGTGGCGCAGCACCACGCGCGCCGCCTCCACGCCGGATCGAACCGCGGCCTCGAGCGTGGCCGGATACTCCGGGTATGCGAAGTCGCCGGCGAGCGCGAACCCCGGCGCCCCCAGCGAATCGGGGCGCAGCCGCGGGCGCTCGGGCGTGCACCGGAAGGTGGCGCGCTTGTCCACCACGGTGCGCGCGTCGGCCGGCTCGGGCGTGTCGAGTTGCGTGCGCACCTGGCGCGCGATGCCCCGCGCCAGGCGGGCGGGGTCGATCGCATCGAGGCGCCCGCGCGCGCTCACCACGACCGCGGCCACGCGCAGCCCGTTGCGCTCGCCGCGATCGAACAGCCACTGTCCCCAGCATTCGTCGCCGGCGGTCTCGTCGAGCATGACCCAGCGCGGCAACGACAGCGGCGCGCGCGCCGGCCAGGCCAGATAGACGGTGGCGATGCTGTCGTAGCGAAAGCCCTGCAGCGCGTCGATCGTCCGGCGCTGCGCCGCGGTTGCACGGCTCGCCTCGCCCTCGATCAGGCGCGCGGCGGCGTAGGGCGGCAGCGCGAGGACGAGCGCGCCGGCGGCGAACTCGCCGCGGGTCGTGTCGAGCCGCCAGCCGCCCGCGTCGGGGCGAACGGCGCGAACGGTGGTTCGAAGGTGCAGCGTCGCGCCGTTGGCGTGCAGCCAGCGCTCGGCCGGGGCCGGCAGCAGCTGCGTGAGGTCGGGGTCGGCGAGCACGAAATCGCATGCCGCCGCCGACGCGCCCAGCGAGTCGCGCAGGACGTTGGCGAAGGTCTGCGCGCAGGCGTGTTCGGCGCCGGTGTTCAGCGCCGCGACCACGAGCGGGTTCCAGAGGCGCGCGCGCAACGACGCGGGCTGGCCCGTGCGCGCGAGCAGCGCGGCCACCGTCTCGCCCGCCGGCACCCGCCATTGCCTGCGCCGCAGGCCCGCGAGCAGGGCCACGAGCGCGGCCCGCTCGCGCAGCCCGAGACCGCGCGCCGCGAGCAGCGCGCCCGCGAGGTGCAGCGGGGCCGGCAGCCGCCAGGGAACCAGCGACAGGCCGTCGACCGACTCGAGCCGGAGGCGGGCGCGCTGCATCGCCGGCGGCTGCGCGCCGTTCACCGTGGCGATCAGTCGCAGGCACTCGCGATAGGCGCCCAGCAGCAGGTGCTGGCCGTTGTCGACCGTGATCTCGGTGCCGGCGAGGGACAGGCGCACCGCGCGCGCGCGCCCGCCGAGCGCCGGCGCGGCCTCGAACAGGGCCGGCGAACAACCGCCCAGCGCCAGTTCGACCGCGGCGGCGATGCCCGACCAGCCGCCGCCGACGACGGCGACCTGCGCGAACGGGCCCGGCATCGTCGGCCCGGCTAGGCCCTGATCGGCGGAACCCGCCCGCGCGTCCAGGTGCGCCAGGCGATCCACAGCTTGCGCACCGGCGTGAGCGCCACGCGCTGGCGAAGCACCCGAAAGCCGTCGTCCTCGATCTCGTCGAGCAGCGTGGCGTAGATCGCCGCCATGATCAGCCCCGGGCGCTGCGCCCGGCGCTCGGGCGCGGGCAGCGCGTCGAGGGCCTCGCGATACAAGCCCCGCGCGCGCGCGGCCTGGAAACGCATCATCGCCACGAATCCCCCGCTCGCGTCGAGCTTGAGGATCTGGTGCGCCGGAACGTCGAAGCGCTGCAGGTCCTCGAGCGGAAGGTAGATGCGACCGCGACGGGCGTCCTCGCCCACGTCGCGGATGATGTTGGTGAGCTGCAGCGCGAGCCCCAGCCGCTCGGCGTAGCGCGCGCAATCCTGGCGCCCCTGCGAGAAGATTCCCGCGGACAGCGTGCCGACCACTCCGGCCACGCGATGGCAGTAAAGGCGCAGGCCCTCGAAGTCGAGGTAGCGATCCTGCTCCAGGTCCATCTGCATGCCGTCGACGATCTCGTTCAACCGCGCCGCGTCGATCGCGAATGCGCTCAGGTGCGGCGCCAGCGCGCGGGTGACCGGATGCTGGGGCGAACCGTCGAACAGGCGCGCGATTTCGGTTCTCCACCAGGCGAGCTTCGTGCGCGCGAGCGCCGGGTCGGCGCACTGGTCGACCACGTCGTCCACCTCGCGACAGAAGGCGTAGAGCGCTGTGATCGCGCGCCTCTGCGGCGCCGGCAGGAACAGGAAGCTGTAGTAGAAGCTCGAGCCGCTGTGCGCAGCCTTGTCCTGGCAGTACTCGTCGGGGGTCATCGGGCAACCGGGATCGAAAGCGTCAGGCGCACGAGGGCGGCGGCGTCGCGCCAGCCGAGCTTCGGGCGGCGAGCGAGGGGATCGTAGCCGTTCGCGGCGAGTTGTTCCAGTATCCGTGCGCCGCCCGCGAGCGTTGCGCGCAGCTCCCACGCCAGGCGCGCGGGCACCTGCGCGATCAGCGGCGCCCCGGCGTGGAGCAAGGCGCGGCAACGCCGCGCCTGCGACGCGATCACGGCGCGAAGCGCCTCGGGAGACCGGCCTGCGGCAACGGCCGCCCCCACCGCGCGCGCGTCCAGGCCCGCCGCTGCGAGTTCGTCCAGCGGCAGGTAGAGCCGCCCGCGCGACCAGTCGGTGCCCAGGTCCTGCAGGAAGTTGATCAGCTGCAGCGCCGTGCAGATCGAGTCGGCCAGCGGCACGGTCCGCGGAGCGTGCGCGCCGAACAGGGCCAGCACCAGGTGCCCGACCGGATCGGCCGATCGCGCGCAGTAGTCGCGCAGCGCCGCGAAGTCGGCGTAGCGTTTCGTGACCACGTCCTGCGAGAAAGCCGACAGCAGCGCGGTGAACTCGGCCACCGGCAGCGCGTGCGCGGCCAGGTGCGGGCGCAGCCGGTCGACCTCGGGGTGCTCGGCGTGCCCGAGCAGCGCGCTGCGAAGCTGCGCGAGCTCGGCGAGCCGCGCTTGGGGCGCCGCCTCGCCCTCGTCGGCGACGTCGTCGGCGTAGCGGGCGAAACGGTAGATCGCGAGCACGGCCGGGCGCAGCGCCCGCGGGACGAGGATCGACGCCACCGGGAAGTTCTCGTAGTGATCGGTGCCGCTCGCGTGGCGGGCGGCGCGCCAGGGCGCTCCCCCCGGTGCGGCGGGTGGGGGTGGCGGATTCGCGTGCGGCTTCATCTGGGCTCGGGCGCGCAGGGCCGGGGGCGGAGCGCGCGCCGCGCCCGAGGTCCTGCACCGCGCTTATAGCAGACTGCGGCCGCACGCGCGCGCCGCGCTGCCCGGCAACGCGCGCGCGCCCCGAGGCGTGCGGCAGCCGCGCGCGCCGTCGCGATCCGGTCGCCACCGGGCGATCCGATACAATTGCGGGTTTCGCGGCCGTGGCGGAATTGGTAGACGCACCAGGTTTAGGTCCTGGCGCTGCATAAGCGTGAAGGTTCGAGTCCTTTCGGCCGCACCACGCCAGGGTCTCGCGCGGCGCGCGAACCTCCAGACAACCGGAAGCAATCGACGATGACGACGCAACTCGAAACCACCGGCACGCTCGGCCGGCGCCTCAAGCTCTCCATCACCACCGCCGAGCTCGAGAAGGAGGTGGGGCAGCGCCTGCGCAAGCTCGCGCGCACGGTCAAGATGCCCGGCTTCCGCCCGGGCAAGGTGCCGATGAAGATGATCGAGCAGTCCTACGGCCCGCAGGTGCACGCCGAGGTTCTCGGCGACCAGGTCTCGCAGGCCTTCTCCGAGGCGGTGCAGGCGCACGCGCTGCGGGTCGCGGGGCAGCCGCAGATCGAGCGCAGCGAAGACGCTCCCGAGGGCGAGCTCGCGTTCACCGCCAGCTTCGACGTCTATCCGCAGGTGGTGCTCGGCGACGTTGCGAGCCTCGAGGTCAGGCGCGCGAGCTGCCCGGTGGGGGAGGCCGAGGTGGATCGCACGCTCGAGATCCTTCGCAAGCAGAAGGTGAAGTGGGAGCAGGCGAACCGGGGCGCGCAGGACGGCGATCGCGTCACGATCGACTTCGCCGGCACGCTCGAGGGCGTGCCCTTCGACGGCGGCTCGGCGCAGGACTTCGCCTTCGAACTGGGGCAGGGGAGGATGCTGCCCGACTTCGAGACCGGCGTTCGCGGCGCGACGCAGGGCGAGGCGAGGTCGTTTCCCGTTGCCTTCCCGGCCGACTACGGCGCAGCCGAGCTCGCAGGCAAGACCGCGCAGTTCGAGGTCACGGTGAAGACGGTCGAGGCGCCGGTGCTGCCGGTGCTCGACGACGAATTCGCGCGCCAGTTCGGCGTGCCCGACGGCAGCCTCGAGAAGATGCGCGCCGAGGTGCGCGCGAACCTCGAGCGCGAGGTGGCCCAGCGGCTGCGCGCGCGCATCAAGGGCAGCGTGATGGACGCGCTGCCCGGCGTCGCCGAGTTCGAGATTCCGGCCGCGCTGGCCGCCGCCGAGCGCGAGTCTCTGGTGCAGCGCGCGCTCGAGGACATCAGAGGTCGGGGCATGGACCCGAAAGACATCCCGATCCCGCCCGACGCGTTCGCGGAGCAGGCGAGCAGGCGCGTGCGCCTCGGGCTGATCGTCGC
Organism: Burkholderiaceae bacterium; assembly: GCA_036525975.1. Taxonomy (GTDB): domain Bacteria; phylum Pseudomonadota; class Gammaproteobacteria; order Burkholderiales; family Burkholderiaceae_E; genus Quisquiliibacterium. The sequence continues at coordinate 35,712 of DATCZK010000184.1, forward strand.
CGAGATGGTGAAGACGCACGCGCTCCAGGCCAAGCCCGACCAGATCCGCAGGCAGATCGAGGAATTCGCCCAGGCCTACGAGAACCCCGGCGAGGTGATCCGGCACTACTTCAGCGACCGCAACCGCCTGGCCGAGATCGAGGCGATCGTGATCGAGCAGAACGTGGTCGACTGGGTGCTGGACAAGGCGCGGGTGATCGACGACGTCGTGGCCTTCGACGAACTGATGGGCGGGCGCTGAGCGTCGCCCGCGCGTGGGCTAACATCCGCACCATGACATCGACCGGAGAGCACCCATGACTCGCAACAGCCTCGTCGAGGACCTCGTCAACGCCCACCTCGCCCGCGACGCCGAGCCGCAGGGGCTGGGCCTGGTGCCCATGGTGATCGAGCAGAGCGGCCGCGGCGAGCGGGCCTACGACATCTACTCGCGCCTGCTCAAGGAGCGGGTCATCTTCCTCGTGGGGCCGGTGGTGGACCACGCCGCCAACCTGGTGGTGGCCCAGATGCTGTTCCTCGAATCGGAGAACCCCGACAAGGACATCTCGTTCTACATCAACTCCCCGGGCGGGTCGGTCTCGTCGGGGCTCGCGATGTACGACACGATGCAGTTCATCAAGCCCGACGTGAGCACGCTTTGCATGGGAATCGCGGCGAGCATGGGCGCGTTCCTGCTCGCAGCCGGCGCGAAGGGCAAGCGCTTCGCGCTGCCCAACAGCCGCATCATGATCCATCAGCCTTCGGGCGGAACGCACGGCCAGGCATCGGACATCGAGATCCAGGCGCGCGAGATCCTCTACCTGCGCGAGCGGCTCAACAAGATCCTCTCCGAGAAGACCGGCCAGCCGATCGATCGCATCGCCAAGGACACCGATCGCGACAACTTCATGGCGCCGGAAGATGCGGTAAGCTACGGCCTCATCGACAAGGTGCTCGCCAGCCGCACAGACGCGGCCTGAGCTCGCGGCTCACCGCGGAGACGACATGTCCGAGAAGAAGGGATCGAGCGAGAAGCTTCTGTACTGCTCATTCTGCGGCAAGAGCCAGCACGAGGTGCGCAAGCTCATCGCCGGACCTTCGGTGTTCATCTGCGACGAGTGCATCGAGCTGTGCAACGACATCATCCGTGACGAGTCGCAGGCCGAGGAGCAGTCCGGCGGCGCCCGGTCGGGGCTGCCCACGCCCTCGGAGATCTGCGCGATCCTCGACCAGTACGTGATCGGCCAGGAAACCGCCAAGAAGATCCTCTCGGTCGCCGTCTACAACCACTACAAGCGCCTGCGCCACAAGAGCGGCAAGGACGAGGTCGAGCTCGCCAAGAGCAACATCCTGCTCGTGGGCCCCACGGGCTCGGGCAAGACGCTGCTCGCCCAGACGCTCGCGCGGCTTCTCAACGTGCCGTTCGTGATCGCCGACGCCACCACGCTCACCGAGGCGGGCTACGTGGGCGAAGACGTCGAGAACATCATCCAGAAGCTGCTGCAGAACTGCAATTACGAAGTCGAGCGCGCGCAGCACGGCATCGTCTACATCGACGAGATCGACAAGATCTCGCGCAAGTCCGACAACCCCTCGATCACCCGCGACGTCTCCGGCGAGGGCGTGCAGCAGGCGCTGCTCAAGCTCGTGGAGGGCACGGTGGCGTCGGTGCCCCCGCAGGGCGGGCGCAAGCACCCGAACCAGGATTTCGTCCAGATCGACACGACCAACATCCTGTTCATCTGCGGCGGCGCCTTCGACGGCCTGGAGAAGGTGATCCGCGATCGCTCGGAGCGCTCGGGCATCGGCTTCGGCGCCGAGGTGCGCTCGGCCAGCGAGAGGCGGGTGGGCGACGTGCTGCGCGAGGTCGAGCCCGAGGACCTGATCAAGTTCGGGCTCATCCCGGAGCTGGTCGGGCGCCTGCCGGTGGTGGCCACGCTCGACGAGCTCGACGCCGCCGCGCTGGTGCAGATCCTGGTCGAGCCGAAGAACGCGCTGATCAAGCAGTACCAGAAGCTGTTCTCGATGGAGGGCGTGGAGCTCGAGATCCGCCCCGGCGGGCTCCAGGCGATCGCGCAGCGCGCGCTCAAGCGCAAGACCGGCGCGCGCGGACTGCGCTCGATCATCGAGCACGTGCTGCTCGACACGATGTTCGAGCTTCCGGGCATGCAGAAGGTGCGCAAGGTCGTGGTCGACGAGAACGCGATCGTGGGCGAAGCGACCCCCCTGGTGATCTACGCCGACGCCGCGAAGGTGGCGGGCGGGAAGTAGCCCGCGGGCGGGCGGCGAGGCGCGCGCTCGCGCGCGCCGGCGCCCGACGGGAAAGCCGCGCGCACGGGCGCCGCAGAAAAGACCCTTCACCCCGCCGTCTTCGCGCCTGCCGGGGGCGGCGAGCGCGTATCCTAGACTTGAAATCCACGCTGCCGGGCCCACTTACCCGGGACAGCATCCGGAGAATTCAATGCCCCAGACAGTCACCATCCCCCAGACCCTGCCGCTCCTGCCGTTGCGCGACGTCGTCGTGTTCCCGCACATGGTGATTCCGCTGTTCGTGGGGCGCCCGAAGTCGATCAAGGCTCTCGAGGCCGCGATGGTGGCCGGCAAGAGCATCATGCTGGTGGCGCAGAAGAACGCCTCGAAGGACGAGCCTTCCGAGAGCGACATGTACCAGATCGGTTGCGTGTCCTCGATCCTGCAGATGCTCAAGCTCCCCGACGGCACCGTGAAGGTCCTGGTCGAGGGCGGCGCGCGCGCCCGGATCGTTGAGGTGCGCGAGGGCGAGACCCATTTCATCTGCGACCTCGAGCCGATGCAGGCCGACGACGACGAGTCGCCCGAGCTCGAGGCGCTGCGCCGCGCGATCCTCGCGCAGTTCGACCAGTACGTGAAGCTGAACAAGAAGATCCCGCCCGAGATCCTCGCCTCGCTCGGCGGCATCGACGAAGCCGGCCGTCTCGCCGACACGATCGCGGCCCACCTGCCGATCAAGATCGAGCAAAAGCAGGCGATGCTCGAGACCACCTCCGCGGGCCAGCGCCTCGAGAAGCTGCTCACGCAGATCGAGACCGAGCTCGACATCCTGCAGGTGGAGAAGCGCATCCGCGGTCGCGTCAAGCGCCAGATGGAGAAGAGCCAGCGCGAGTACTACCTCAACGAGCAGGTGAAGGCGATCCAGAAGGAGCTCGGCGAGGGCGAGGAGGGCGCCGACCTCGAGGAGCTCGAGAAGCGCATCAAGACCGCGCACATGCCCAAGGAAGCGCGCAAGAAGGCCGAGAGCGAGCTCAAGAAGCTCAAGCTGATGTCGCCGATGTCGGCCGAGGCCACCGTCGTGCGCAACTACATCGACACGCTCGTCAACCTGCCCTGGCGCAAGAAGAGCAAGATCAACAACGACCTGGCCAACGCCGAGAAGGTGCTCAACGAAGACCACTACGGCCTGGAGAAGGTCAAGGACCGCATCCTCGAGTACCTCGCGGTGCAGCAGCGCGTCGCGCGCCTCAAGGCGCCGATCCTGTGCCTGGTCGGGCCGCCGGGAGTGGGCAAGACCTCGCTCGGGCAGTCGATGGCGCGCGCGACCAATCGCAAGTTCATCCGCATGGCGCTGGGCGGGGTGCGCGACGAGGCCGAGATTCGCGGCCACCGCCGCACCTATATCGGCTCGATGCCCGGCAAGGTCCTGCAAAACCTCGCCAAGGCCGGGGTGCGCAACCCGCTGTTCCTGCTCGACGAAGTCGACAAGATGGGCATGGACTTCCGCGGCGACCCGGCCAGCGCGCTGCTCGAGGTGCTCGACCCGGAGCAGAACAACACGTTCACCGACCACTACGTGGAGGTGGAGTACGACCTCTCCGACGTGATGTTCGTGGCCACGGCGAACACGCTGAACATCCCGCCGGCGCTGCTCGACCGCATGGAGGTGATCCGCCTCTCGGGCTACACCGAGGACGAGAAGATCAACATCGCCCAGCGCTACCTGCTTCCCAAGCAGATGAAGAACAACGGCCTGAAAGACGACGAGCTGGTCGTGGCCGAGAGCGCGCTGCGCGACCTGATCCGCTACTACACGCGCGAGGCGGGCGTGCGCGCGCTCGAGCGCGAGATCTCGAAGATCTGCCGCAAGGTGGTCAAGACGCTGCTGCTCAAGAAGAGCGAGAAGCGGATCACGGTCGCCTCCAAGGGCCTGGACAAGTACCTCGGCGTGCGCCGCTACTCGTTCGGCGTGGCCGAGAAGGAGAACCAGATCGGGCAGGTCACGGGCCTGGCGTGGACCGAGGTCGGCGGCGAGCTGCTCACGATCGAGGCGGTGGCCGTGCCCGGCAAGGGCAAGACCACCTTCACCGGAAAGCTCGGCGACGTGATGCAGGAGTCGATCAAGGCCGCGATGACGGTGGTGCGCCGCAGGGCGCGCCGGCTGGGAATCGAGCCCGATTTCTACGAGAAGCGCGACATCCACATCCACGTGCCCGAGGGCGCCACGCCCAAGGACGGCCCGAGCGCCGGCGTGGCGATGACCACCGCGATCGTCTCGATGCTCACCGGCATACCGATTCGCGCCGACGTCGCGATGACCGGGGAGATCACGCTGCGCGGCGAGGTGCTGCAGATCGGAGGGCTCAAGGAGAAGCTCCTCGCGGCTCACCGCGGCGGCATCAAGACCGTCCTGATCCCCGAGGAAAACGTCAAGGATCTCGCGGAGATACCCGACAACGTGAAGAACCGACTCGAGATCATCCCGGCCAAGTGGATCGATCGCGTGCTCGAGGTGGCGCTCGAGCGCGTTCCCGACCCGTTGTCCGAGGACGAGCCGAACGCGGCGCCCAAGTCGGGCACGCCCGCCTCGTCGGGCGGCGAGAGCGATCTCGTGGCGCACTGATCCGCCTCGAGATCGCCTTGACACGCGCCTTTGCGGGCGATTAAATACGCCTGAGCAGACGTTCTTCTGCGCTTCCACAGAATCGATACGATTTCAGTCGCGCGGCATCCGTTTCGCGCGTGATTTCCAACTTCAAAGAATCTGACCAGAGGGGGTTTACGTGAACAAGACCGATCTCATCGACCACGTCGCGAAGCAGGCGGACATTTCCAAAGCGGCCGCCGGTCGTGCGCTCGACGCGCTTGTCGGCGCGGTCAAGACCACGCTGCGCAAGGGCGGATCGGTCACGCTGGTCGGCTTCGGCACCTTCGTCGTGGGCAAGCGCGCGGCGCGCAGCGGGCGCAACCCGCGCACCGGCGCCACGATCAAGATCAAGGCCGCGAAGGTTCCGAAATTCCGCCCCGGCAAGGGCCTCAAAGACGCCATCAACTGAGGCGCCGAAACCCTTGCCCAGCTGTTGTATACTTCGCGCTTCGCTTCAAGACGCGCCTGCACGAGCGCTCGGCCCGGGGTGCTTAGCTCAGTTGGTAGAGCGGCGCCCTTACAAGGCGTAGGTCGGGAGTTCGAGCCTCTCAGCACCCACCAGTTCGGGCAGGCCCAAGCGAAGATGGAGTGGTAGTTCAGTTGGTTAGAATACCGGCCTGTCACGCCGGGGGTCGCGGGTTCGAGTCCCGTCCACTCCGCCAATCACCGAGGGGCGAACGCAAGTTCGCCCCTTTTGCCATCCGCGCCCAGCATCAACACCTGAGAGTCATCAAAAATGTTCGACTCGATCCGCAGGCACCAGCGGCTGATGCAGTTCCTGCTGCTGATCCTGATCTTTCCCGCCTTCGTGTTCTTCGGCGTCTCGGGCTACGACCGCTTTCTCTCCGACGAAGGGGCGGTGGCCTCGGTGGGCGGCACGAAGATCACCCGCCAGGAACTCGACGCCGCGATGCGCCGCCAGCTCGAGCAGATGCGCCAGGTGCTCGGCGAGCGGGCCGACCCGAAGCTTCTTGACACGCCGCAGGCCCGCGCGGAAGTCCTCGAAGGGCTGATCGCGCAGCGCGTGCTGTTCAACGCCGCCGCCCAGAGCCGCATCGTCGTGAGCGACGCGCAACTGCGCCAGACGATCCTCGAGATCCCGGGCCTCAAGGGGCCCGACGGCGCATTCGACAAGGCGCGCTATCGCGTGCTGCTCTCGGGGCAGGGCTTGTCGGAAGCCGGCTTCGAGCAACAGCTGCGTCGCGACCTGATGGTGCAGGCGCTGCCGCAGTCGCTCGCGCAGTCGGGCTTCGTGGCCAACGCGATCCTCGATCGCGTGATCGCGCTTCAGGAGCAGCAGCGCGAGGTGCGCGAACTCGCGTTCAAGCCCGCCGACTTCGCCGCGAGCGTGAAGCCCGGCGACGACGAGTTGCGCAAGCACTTCGCGGAAAACGCGAAGGCCTACGAGATCGCGGAGTCTGCGCGCATCGAATACCTGGTGCTCTCGGCGGCCTCGATCGCGAAGTCGGTCAACCTCGACGCGGCCGAGGTGCGCACCTACTACGAGCAGAACCAGGCGCGCTACGGCACGCCCGAGGAGCGCAGGGCGAGCCACATCCTGGTGCGGGTGGATGCCTCCGACGGCGAGGCCAAGCGCAAGGAAGCGCGCGCGAAGGCCGAGAAGCTCCTCGCGCAGGCGCGCGCGGGAGGCGATTTCGCGGCGCTCGCGAAGGCGAATTCCGAAGATCCCGGCTCGGCCGCGGGCGGCGGCGATCTGGGCTTGTTCACGCGCGAGACGATGGTCAAGCCCTTCGCGGACGCGGCATTCAAGCTCAAGGAGGGCGAGATCAGCGACGTGGTCGAGACCGAATTCGGCCTGCACGTGATCAAGCTCACCGGCATCAAGCCCTCCGCGGTCAAGCCTTTCGAGGCGGTGCGCGGCGAGATCGAGGCCGGGTTGCGCGAGCAGCAGGCAACCGGGCAGTTCGCCCAGGCGGCCGAGGGGTTCACGAACACCGTCTACGAGCAGGCCGACAGCCTCAAGCCGGCCGCCGACAGGTACAAGCTCGAGATCCGCACGGCCGAGATCACGCGCGACGGCCCGATCGGCGACGGCGACAAGGCGCTGGCGAGCCCCAAGCTGATCGAGGCCGTGTTCTCGCCCGATTCGCTGCGCACCAAGCGCAACACCCAGGCGATCGAGGCCGGCGGCAACACGCTCGTGTCGGCGCGCATCGTCGAGCACCGCCCCGCGCGGCGCAAGAATTTCGACGACGTGAAGGCCGAGGTTCGCGAGCGCGTGATCGCGCAGCAGGCGCGCGCGCTGGCGGTGAAGGCCGGCGAGGAACGGCTCAAGGCGATTCGCGACGGCGGGCCCGCCACCGGGCTGGGCGAGCCGCGCGCGGTCTCGCGCGCGGTGGCGGGCAACACTGCGCCGGCGCTCTTGGAGGCGGTGTTCAAGGCGCCCGCGACCAAGCTCCCCGTGGCGTTGGGCGTGGACCTGGGCCCGCAGGGCTACGTCGTCGCGCAGGTGGTCCGGGTGATCGACCCGGCGCCCGAGGCGATCGCGAAGCGCCGCGACGCCTACCGCGACCAGATCGCGGGCCTGCTCGCGCAGCAGCAGGGAAGCGACCTGATCGCGAGCCTCAGGGCGCGCTCGAAAGTGAGCGTGAGCACCGACCAGCTGGCCGACAAGACCGAGACGCGCTGAGCGGCCTGCGGGTCAGCCCGGCACCGCCGTGCCGGGGTCGGCGGCGCGCACCAGGTCTTTGGCCGCCGCGTCGAGCGCGGGCGGGTCGCTCGCGCCGAGCGAGATCGCGCCGGCGTCTTCGAGCCGGGAGAAGTTGCGTCGCATCGAGCGGTCGTAGGCAGGGTCGTAGTGCTCGGCGAGCAGCGTTTGCACGAACCCCACCCAGTTGCCCGAGCGCGCAAGGCCGAGCCAGCGCTCGATCGTCGCCGCCCCGTGCTGCGGCACGAGCGCCGCGAGGCGCGCGGCGAGGTGGGCGGGGTCTTCGACGAAGTGCCGGTACTCTTCGAGCAGCAAGCTCGCGCGGACCGAATCGCTGGCCTCGATCACCAGGCACGGCGAAGCGCGCATCGCCTCGATCAGGCGCGGCGGCAGCTGGCATTGACCCACCTTGCGGCTCTCCGATTCCACCAGCACCGGGCGGCGCGGGTCGAATTCGCGCAGGCGCGACCAGATCAGCGTTTCGAAGCGCTTCTGCGAGGGCTGCGCGCGTTGCGGCAGGTGCCCCAGCACCGACCCGCGGTGCTGCGCGATCGCCTCGAGGTCGAGCACCTGCGCGCCGAGGGCGTGGGCGCGCTCGAGCAGGAGGCTCTTGGCGCTGCCGGTGCGCCCGGCGAGCACGACGAAGCGCAGCGTGGCGGGCAGGCGCTCGAGCTCGTCGAGCACGTGGCGGCGGAAAGCGCGGTAGCCGCCCTCGAGCACCGCGGTGCGCCAGCCCACGCGCGCGAGCACCGTGGCCAGAGCGCCCGAGCGGTTTCCGCCGCGCCAGCAGTACACGAGCAGGCGGCTGTCGCGCCCGAGCGGCGCGAGCGCGCCCTCGAGCAGATCGGCGATCCTGCGCGCGACGATCGCGGCGCCCACGCGCTTGGCCGGAAACGCCCCCTGCGCCTTGTACAGCGCGCCGACGCGGGCGCGCTCGTCGTTGTCCAGCACGGGCGTGCTGATCGCGCCCGGAATGTGGTCGAGCGCGAACTCGGCCGGGCTTCGCGCGTCGAGCACGGCGTCGAAGGCGGGCAATTGCGCAACCGCCTCCTGCACGCCGATGATGCTCGCGTCCTTCATGGTGCGCAGATTCTAGTGCCTGCGAGGCGATGCGGGCCTCGCACGCCGAGCGTCGCGCGGGCGAACGCCGTACAATTCCAGTTGCACAACCGGAAACGCGGTGATGAAGGTATTCAATCTCGGGTGTGAACGCGAGCACGCGTTCGAAGGCTGGTTCGCGTCCGCGCAGGATTACGAATCGCAGTTCGAGCGCGGGCTGATCGAGTGCCCGGTGTGCGGCACCCACGAGGTTCGCCGGCTGCCCAGCGCGCCGCACCTGAACCTGTCGGCTTCCGATCCGGCGAAGGCGGCCGCGCCCCGCGCCGAGCCCGACGCGCACGGCGCGCCGAGCGCGCCCAGCGCGCCCAGCGCGCAGCAGGTCCAGGCGATGTGGCTCAAGATGGCCCGCTACATCCGCGAGAACACCGAGGACGTGGGCGAGCGCTTCGCCGACGAGGCGCGGCGCATCCACTACGAGGAACGGCCGGCGCGAGGAATCCGCGGCGTGGCCACGCGCACCGAGGCGAGCGAGCTCGCGGAGGAGGGCATCGAGGTGGTTGCCTTCCCGATGCCCAAGGAGCCGAGCGGGCGCCTGCAGTAGGGCCGTAGCGCTAGGGGCGCCGCGCCTGCGGCCGGTTCACCAGGCGGATTCCAACCGCGATGCCGGCAACGGCGATCACGATGCGCGGGGTGATCGGCTCGCCGAGGATCAGCGCGCCGAAGACCAGGCCCGAGACGGGCGTGAGAAAGGTGAACGCCGAGACGCGGGTGGCCGGGTAGTGGCGCAGCAGCCAGAACCACGCGAGGTAGCTGGCGAACGCGACGAGCACCGCCTGGAACGCGATCGACGCGGCGGCCGCCGCTGCGAACTGCGGCACCGACTCGCCGGCCACGAAGGCCGCCAGCCACATCAGCGGGGCCGACACGGCGAGCTGGTAGAACAGCGTGCGCTCGGGGGCGGCGGCCGAGAGCGCGGTGGCGCGGATCAGCAGCGTGGTCGCGCCCCACGCGACGCCGGCGGCGATCGCGAGCGCGTCGCCCACCCACTGCGTGGACGACGATGCGCCGAACCCCTCCTGGAACGCGTAGGCGACCGAGCCGAAGGCGAGCACCAGGCCCAGCACCTGGCCTCGCTCCAGGCGCTCGGAGCGCGAGATGAACGGCATCCCGAGCGCGACGACGAACGGCGCGAGGTAGACGAACACCACCATCCGCGAGGCGCTGGTGAAGTGCAGGCCGTAGTTGATGAAGCAGAACTCCAGCCCGAACAGCAGCCCCGCGGCGAGACCGGCGAGCGCCTCGTCACGGCGCTCGAATGCCGCGATGGCCCGCCGGCGCATGAACAGCCACACGAGCAGCGCCGCGAACGCCGAACGCAGCGCGCCCTGCGCGAGCGGCGCAACGTACGGGATCGTGGCTTTCACGACCACCTGGTTCAGGCCCCACAGCGCGCAGCAAGCCACGATCAGCGCGACCGCGGAGCCGTCGAGCCGGGCGTGGCGCGTGTCGAGCGGGGTCAATCGGTTCTAGCGCTTGCGATACTGCTCGGCGCCGTAGAGCACGGCGCGCGCGCGATCGTCGGTGAGCGGGCGACGGCGCTCGGCCAGCACGGCGACCCCGCGCCTGACCGCCGGGCGCGCGGCGATGCGGTCGAACCAGCGCCGCACGTGCCCGAACTCGCCGAGATCGACGCCCTGGTTGGCGTGCGAGCGGCACCACGGGAAGATCGCCATGTCGGCGATCGTGTAGCTGCGCCCCGCGACGTAGGCGCCCGTGTTGGCCAGCCGGGTGTCGAGCACCCGGTAGAGCCTGCGAGCCTCGTTGGTGTAGCGGTTGATCGCGTAGTCGATCCGCTCGGGCGCGTAGACGCGAAAGTGGTGCGTCTGCCCGAGCATCGGGCCGAAGCTCGCCATCTGCCACATCAGCCACTGCAGCACGACGTATTTCCCCCGGTCGCTCGCCGGCATGAACCGCCCGGTCTTGCCGGCGAGGTAGACGAGGATCGCGCCGGACTCGAACAGCGCGATCGGCTTGCCGTCGGGGCCGTCGGAATCCCGCATCGCCGGCATCTTGTTGTTCGGGCTGATCGCCAGGAACTCGGGGCTGAACTGGTCTCCCGCGCCGATGTCGATCGGGTGCACCGCATAGGCCAGCCGGCACTCCTCGAGCATGATGTGGATCTTGTGGCCGTTCGGGGTGGGCCAGGTGTAGAGGTCGATCAAGGCCTTCCCCGGTAGAGAGCTGCGAAGCGCATTCAGGCACCCCGGCTGATCGGGGTCTCGAGCCGCTCGCCGCCGCCGGGCAGGTCGAGGTGGCGGGCGAGCTCGAGCTTGGCGATGGCGTTGCGGTGGACCTCGTCGGGGCCGTCGGCCAGGCGCAGCGTGCGCTGGTGCGCGTACATCGCCGCGAGCGGGAAGTCGTCGCTCACGCCGCCGCCGCCGTGCGCCTGGATCGCCCAGTCGATGATCTTCGTGCTCATGTTGGGAGCGACCACCTTGATCATCGCGATCTCGGACTTCGCGACCTTGTTGCCGACCGTGTCCATCATGTACGCCGCCTTGAGCGTGAGCAGGCGCGCCTGGTCGATCATGCAGCGCGACTCCGCGATCCGCTCGCGCCACACGCCCTGCGTGGAGATCGGCTTGCCGAACGCCACCCGCACCGAGAGCCTGCGGCACATGTGCTCGAGCGCGCGCTCGGCCGCGCCGATCGAGCGCATGCAGTGGTGGATGCGCCCGGGGCCCAGGCGCCCCTGCGCGATCTCGAATCCGCGGCCCTCGCCGAGCAGGATGTTCCCTGCCGGCACGCGCACGTCGCGAAACAGAACCTCGCAGTGCCCGTGCGGCGCATCGTCGTAGCCGAACACGCTGAGCGCCCGCACGACGCTGATTCCCGGCGTGTCGGCGGGCACCACGATCATCGACTGCTGCGAATGGCGCGGCGCGTCGGGGTTGGTCTTGCCCATGAAGATGTAGACCTTGCAGCGCGGGTCGCCCGCGCCCGAGGTCCACCACTTGCGCCCGTTGATCAGGTAGTGCTCGCCGTCGCGCTCGATGCGCGACTGGATGTTCGTCGCGTCGGACGACGCGACGTCGGGCTCGGTCATCGCGAAGGCCGAGCGCACCTCGCCCGCGAGCAGCGGGTCGAGCCAGGCGCGCTTGATCTCCTCGCTCGCGTAGCGCTCCAGCGTTTCCATGTTGCCGGTGTCCGGCGCCGAGCAGTTGAACACCTCGGGCGCCCACGAGACCCGGCCCATGATCTCGCAAAGCGGCGCGTACTCGAGGTTGGACAGCCCCTCGGGCACGCGCTTGGAGCGCGGCAGGAACAGGTTCCACAGCCCCGCCTTGCGGGCCAGCGGCTTGAGATCCTCCACGATGCGGGTGGGAATCCAGGCGTTGCCGGCGCGACGGTTGGCGTCCACCTCGTCGTGAAAGCGGCGCTCGTTCGGGTAGACGTGCTCGTCCATGAAAGCGAGCAGGCGCGCGCGCATCTCCTGCACGCGGGGTGAGTATTCGAAATCCATTGCCGGTTCTCCTTGCAGTGTCCGGTGATCGGTTGCGCGCCCCTCAGGCGCGGCGTTGCGCGAAGCGCCACCCGCCGGCCGCGAGCGGGCGGACGCGCTCGGCGGTCTCGGGCGCCGTTGCGTTCGCGGCCGTGCCGTCGACGACGCGGCGGACGATCCCCTGCAGGATCGCCGCGAGCCTGAACATGTTGTACGCCATGTAGAAATCCCAGTGCGCGGTGACCTCGGCCGCGTCGCGCCCGGTGCGCCGGCAGTACGCGCGCACGTAGGCGGCCTCGTCGGGTATGCCGAGCGCGTGGAGGTCGAGCCCGGCGATGCCGCGAAACTGCCCCGGCGGAATGTGCCAGCTCATGCAGTGATACGAGAAATCCGCGAGCGGGTGCCCCAGCGTCGAGAGCTCCCAGTCCAGGGTCGCCAGGATGCGCGGCTCGTCGCGGGCGAACACGAGGTTGTCGAGCCTGAAGTCGCCGTGGACGATCGACGTCTCGTCGCCCGCGGGAATGTGGTGCGGCAGCCACTCGATGAGCCGGTCCATCTCGTCGATGGTCTCGGTTTCCGAAGCCTGGTATTGCCTGCTCCAGCGCGCGATCTGGCGCGCGAAGTAGTTGCCCGGCTTGCCGTAGTCGGCGAGGCCGATCGCTGCGTAGTCCACCGAGTGCAGCGCCGCGATCACGCGATTCATCTCGTCGTAGATCTGCGCTCGCTCGCTCGCGCTCATCCCCGGCAGGCCCTGCTCCCAGAGCACGCGCCCGTCGACGAACTCCATCAGGTAGAAGGCGCGCCCGATCACCGACTCGTCCTCGCACAGGCAGTACACCTCGGCAACCGGCACCTCGGTGCGCGCGAGCGCGGCGAGCACCCGGTACTCGCGCTCGATCGCGTGCGCCGAGGGAAGGAGCTTCTCGGCCGGGCCGGGCTTGGCGCGCATCGCGTAGGTGCGCTCGGGCGTGACGAGCTTGTAGGTGGGATTGGACTGCCCGCCCTTGAACAGCTCGAGCGCAACGGGCCCGCGGAACTGCGGCATGTGCGCGCGAAGGTACGACTCGAGCGCCGCCACGTCGATGCGATGGCGTTCGGGCACCGGCATCGTGCCGGAGAATTGCCTGGTCATCTCGCTCATGCCGGCCCGGCGCCTCCCGTGCGTCGAACGTGCGGTTTCGAAACGGGCATCAGCGCTCGCCCTCGGGATCGATCTCGCGTTCGGCCGCGAACCGCGGCTTGCGCTTTTCGAGGAAGGCGCGGATGCCCTCCTCGCCGTCGGCGTGGAACAGGCACTGCACGATGGCGTCGCGCTCGCGCTCGAGCTGGCGCGCAGGCGGCGCCGCGGCGGCGGCGTCGAGCAGGCGCTTGATCCGCGCCAGCGCGCCGGCCGGGCCGCGCGAGAGCCTCTCGGCGATCGCCACCGCCTGCTCGATCGCCGAGCCGCTGGCGACCACGCGGTTCACCACCCCGAGCGCGTGCAGCCGCTCGGCGCCCACCGCCTCGCCGGTTGCGAGCATCTCGAACGCGGCCGGGTAGGGCACGCGGGTGCCCAGCCAGTGCGTGGCGCCGCCGTCGGGGCTCAGGCCCACGCGCACGTAAGCCATCACGAAGCGGGCGTCCTGCGCCGCGACCAGCATGTCGCAAGCCAGCGCGAGCGAGAAGCCGGCGCCCGCGGCCGCGCCCTCCACCGCGGCGATCACCGGGCAATCGCAGCCGCGGATCGCCCGGACCCAGGCGTGCAGCGTGTCGATCGACGCCATCTGCACCGACGGGTCCTTGCCGCGGTTCTCCAGCAGGCGGTTGAGGTTGCCCCCCGCGCAGAAGTTCTCGCCCTCGCCGGCGAGCACGACGGCGCGAACCCCGGGGTCGCGGCGAATGGTCTCGAACTGCGCGATGCCGGCCTCGTAGATGTCCGGGTGCAGCGCGTTGTGCGCGCCGGGGTTCGATATGCGCAGGATCGCCACCGGACCGCGGCGCTCGAGCAGCAGTTGCGCGGGCACGGTTCAATCCTCGTGAAGAAGCGACAGGCCCAGCGCGGCGCGCCGGCGAAGCCAGGGCCCGACGCGGTATCGCGGATCGTCGGTTGCGGCGTGCATCGCGTGGAGCACCTCGAACACGCGCGCGGGGCCCAGCGCGTCTCCCATGGCCAGGGGCCCCAGCGGGTACCCCAGCCCGAGTTTGACGGCCGCGTCGATGTCCGCGGGCGACGCGATGCGCTGCTGCGCGATCTCGGTGCCGATCGAGACGATCATCGCCACGACGCGCTGGGCGACGAAGCCCGCGCTGTCGCGCAACACGCTCACGCGCGCACCGTCGGCGGCGAACAGCGCGTGGGCGCGCTCGCGCACCGCCGCGTCGGTGGCCGGCGTGGTCATCACCACGCGGCGCTTGCAGCCGCGGTAGGCGAACGGAAACAGCGTGTCGAGCGCCACCACGCGCGTCGCATCCAGGCCCCTCGCGGCGGTGGTGGCGTCGGAGCCGAGCGGCGTGACGACGAGGATCGAGTCGGGCCCCGGCGAGTCCGCCTCGTCCAGGGCCGCCCCGAGCGACGACACCAGCTCGCGCACCTCGCGCCGGGTCGGGCCCGGCCCGACCCAGGCGCGCACGGCCCCGCCGAGCGCCGGCGCCGGTTCCTCGGGCGGCGCGGACTGCTCGCCGTCGTAGCGATAGAAACCGGCCTTGGTCTTGCGCCCCAGCAGGCCGGCGGCGACCCGTTGCGCGCCGATCACCGAGGGCCGGAAGCGCGGCTCCTCGAAGTACTGGTGATAGATCGACTCCATCACCGGGTGCGAGACGTCGAGTCCGGTGAGGTCGAGCAGTTCGAAGGGTCCGAGCTTGAAGCCCTGTCCGGCGAAGTTCACCTGCTCGCGAAGGATCCGGTCGATCGTCACGGTGTCGGCCACGCCTTCGCCCAGCGCCTTGAGCGCCTCGGTGCCGAAGCCGCGGCCGGCGTGGTTGACGATGAATCCCGGCGTGTCCTGGCAGACCACCGGGGTGTGCCCGGCGGCGCGCGCCGCCGCCACGAGCCGCTCGACCACGGCCTCGTCGGTGCGAAGGCCGCGCACGACCTCGACGACCTTCATCAGGGGCACGGGGTTGAAGAAGTGAAAGCCGGCCACGCGCGCCGGGCGCTCGCACGCGGCTGCGATCGCGGTGATCGACAGGGACGAGGTGTTGCTCGCCAGGACGGCGTTGCCGTCGACGATGTCCTCGAGCGCGCGGAACACCGCGCGCTTGATGTCGAGGCGCTCCACGATCGCCTCGATCACGAGGTCGCACCCCGCGAAGCCCTCGAGCGAATCGACGCGCGTCACGCGCGCGAGCGCCGCCTCCCGCTCGGAGGCCCCGAGGCGCTGCTTTTCCACCAGCCGGTCGAAGGTCTGTCGCAGATAGCCGTACGCGGCCTCCACCGCCTCGGGCTCGGCGTCGTGCAGGCGGACCTCGAAGCCCGACTGGGCGAACAGCTGCACGATCCCCCGGCCCATTGCCCCGGCGCCGATCACGCCCACGCGCGAGAAGCTGCGTTCCATGTTCGATTCACCTCGAGAACTCGACGGCGATCGACTGACGGCCATCGAGCCCGATTGTAATGGAGCGCGAAGCGCCGGCGCGGCGCGGCTCGCACGCCCGAGCCCCGCGCGCAGCCCCGGCCGTCTCGGCGGCAGGCTCTTGTCAGCTCGGCGCGCTCGGCGCGCTCGGCCGCAGGCTCGCGTCGCCTCGGCCGCAGGCCAGGGGCGCGTCAGCCGGAGGCCTCGCGCTCGAACGCGAGCACCCTGGCCTCGCGCGCCTCGCTGAGCTCGAGCCAGCGCGACTCCATTTCGTCGCGCTCCCGAACCAGGATGCCGCGCTCGCGCGCCAGCTCGACCGGACGCGTCGCGTCGCGATAGAGCTCGGGGTCGGCCAGCTCGCGCTCGATCCGGGCGAGCCGCCGTTCGGCGGCGGCGAGCTGCAACTCCACGCGCGCGAGCTCGTGGTCGATCGGGCCGACCAGGCTCGCGATCGCCAGGCGGCGCGCGGCGGCGTCGCGACGCTCCTGGCGGCGATCGTTTCGCGCGGGGCCCTCGTCGCCGCCCGCGGCGCGCGCGCGCGCCTCGGGCGCGTCGCCGCGCTGCAACCACGCCAGGTAGTCGTCGAGGTCGCCGTCGAACTCGCCCGCCTGCCCGTCGCGCACGATCAGGAAGCTGTCGACGCTCGAGCGCAGGAGATAGCGGTCGTGCGAGACCAGCAGCAGCGCACCGTCGTAGTCGGAGAGCGCGTCGGCGAGCGCGTCGCGGGTGAGCGCGTCGAGGTGGTTGGTGGGCTCGTCGAGCACGAGCAGGTGCGGGCGCGTGCGCAGGATCGCGGCCAACACGAGGCGCGCCTTCTCGCCGCCCGACATGGGCCCCAGCGCGCGCAGCGCGTCCTCGCCGGAGAATCCGTATCGCCCGAGCTCGTCGCGCAGCGCCGACTCCTTCGCCTGCGGGTCGAGCCGCTGGAGGAAGGCGAGCGGCGAATCGCGCGGGTCGAGGTCGTCGACCCCGTGCTGGGCGAAGTACCCGACCCGGATCGAGCGTGCGCGCCTGCATTCGCCGGCAAGGGGCGCGAGGTCTCCCACCAGCGTGCGGATCAGCGTGCTCTTGCCGGCGCCGTTGCGACCGAGCACGCCGATGCGCGCGCCGCGCGAAACGGTGAGCTCGACGCCGCTCAACACCGTCCGCTCTTCGTAACCGGCGGCGAGGCCCTCGGCGACGACCAGCGGGTCGGGCGAGTCGCCGATGTCGGCGAGCGTGAAGTCCACGCCGCGTTGCAGCCTCGCCGGCGCGATCGCGACCATGCGCTCGAGCGCCTTGATCCGGCTCTGAACCTGCCTGGCCTTCGTGGCCTTGGCGCGAAAGCGCTCGATGAACGCCGTGAGGTGCGCCACGCGCTCGCGCTGCGCCGCCTGCGCCCGGGCAGCGTGCTCGATGCGCTGCGCGCGCTGCGACTCGAACGCGCTGTACCCGCCGGCGTAGCGCACCAGCGCGGCGTCCTCGATCGACA
Source organism: Burkholderiaceae bacterium (assembly GCA_036525975.1). GTDB lineage: Bacteria > Pseudomonadota > Gammaproteobacteria > Burkholderiales > Burkholderiaceae_E > Quisquiliibacterium. The sequence goes on from DATCZK010000184.1 coordinate 52,839, forward strand.
GCGTCGCCTGCGCCACGCGGTCGAGGAAGTCGCGATCGTGCGAGACGACGATCGCGGTGCCCGGATAGCGGGTGAGCCAGCGCTCGAACCAGACGATCGCGTCCAGGTCGAGGTGGTTGGTGGGCTCGTCGAGCAGCAGCAGCTCGCTCGCGACGAACAGCGCCCGGGCGAGGTTGAGGCGCACGCGCCATCCCCCCGAGAGCGAGTCGATCGGGCCCCGCGCCTGCGCGTGCGAGAAACCGAGCCCCGCGAGCAGTTCCATCGCCCGCGCCTCGGCGCTCGCGGCGTTGAGGTCGGCCAGCCGTTCGTGGGCTTCGGCGATGCGCGCCGCGTCGCCGCTCTCGCGCGCGGCCGCCTCCTCGGCGCGCGCGGCCGTCAGTTCGTCGTCGCCCGCCTGCACCCACTGCCAGGCGCAGGCCCCGCCCGAGGGGGCGTGCTGCGAGAGGCGCACGATGCGCATCGGCGCGAGGTCGATCTCGCCCGACTCGATCAGCGCCGCGCCGCAGATCGCGTCGAGCAGCGTGGACTTGCCGCTGCCGTTCGGCCCGATCAGGGCGATCTTCTCCGCGGTGGCGATCGACGCGTTCGCCGCGTTGAGCAGGACTCGGCCGCCGCGCGCGAGCGTGAGCTGGCGAATCCGGATCATCGTGCGCGGCGCGCGGGGCCCGGGAGCTGCTCGCGCGTGAGCAGCACGAGCAGGTTCTCGCCGGCCGACACCGGCAGGTAGGTGAACTCGAGGCTGGGAAAGGCCGCCTCGAAGTGGGCCGCCTCGTGGCCGATCTCGATCACGAGCAGGCCGCCGCGGTTGAGGTGCGCGCGCGCGTCGGCGACGATCCGGCGGATCAGGTCCATGCCGTCCTCGCCGCCGGCGAGGGCCGCGCGGGGTTCGTGCCTGAACTCGCTCGGCAGCGCGCGCATCGACGCGCCGCACACGTAGGGCGGGTTGCACAGGATCAGGTCATAGCGCGCCGAACCCACCGCTTCGAACAGGTCGCCCTGGCGCAGCGAGACGCGCTCGCCGAGCTGGTGCAGGTCGACGTTCTGGGCCGCGAGCGCGAGCGCGTCGGGGCTCAGGTCGGCGGCGTCGACGCGGGCGCCGCCGAAGCGCAGCGCTGCGAGGATCGCGAGGCTGCCGCCGCCGGTGCACAGGTCGAGCACCGCGCGCGGCTCGCTCTCCCCCAGAAACGCGGGCACGACCGTGTCGAGCGCCTCGGCGATCAGCGAACGCGGCACCAGCGCGCGCGCGTCGCAGGCGAAGCGCACGCCGCGCAACCAGGCCTCCCCGGTGAGGTAGGCGCTGGGCACCTTGTGCGTGCAGCGCTTCTCGATCAGCGCGGCGAGCGCATCGCGCTCGGCCGCGAGCAGGCGCGCGTCGAGGAAGGGCTCGAGGCGGTCGGGAGCGAGACCGAGCGACCACAGGCCGAGCCAGGCAGCCTCGTCCCAGGCGTTGTCGGTGCCCTGACCGAAGGCCACGCCCGCGCGGGCGAAGCGCGTGCAGGCGTAGCGCAACCAGTCTCGCAGCGTCTGGAGTTCGTCCGTCGGCGCGGCCATCAGCGCGTGCCGAGCAGCGTGGCGATCGTGCGCCGGTAGATGTTCTTGAGCGCTTCGGGCGCGTCGAGCGCAACGTGCTCGTCGATCTTGTGGATGCTCGCGTTCACCGGCCCGAATTCCACCACCTGCGGGCAGATCGACGCGATGAATCGTCCGTCGGAAGTTCCGCCCGTGGTCGACAGCGCGGCCTCGACGCCGACCTCGGCCCTGATCGCGTCGCCGAGCGCGTCGGAGAGCGCGCCGCGCGGCGTGAGAAACGGCATGCCCGAGACCGACCACTCGAGCTCGCAGTCCAGCCCGTGCCGATCGAGGAGCTCGGCGACCCGTCGCTGCAGGCCCTCCACGGTGCTCGCGGTGGAGAAGCGGAAGTTGAAGTCGACCACCAGCGCGCCCGGGATCACGTTGCTCGCGCCGGTGCCCGCATGGATGTTCGACACCTGCCAGGTGGTGGGCGGGAAGTACTCGTTGCCCTGGTCCCACTCGGTGGCGGCGAGCTCGGCCAGCGCCGGCGCGAACTGGTGCACCGGATTGCGCGCGAGGTGCGGATACGCGACGTGCCCCTGCACGCCGCGCACCGTGAGGCGGCCCGACATCGAGCCGCGGCGGCCGTTCTTCATCGTGTCGCCGAGCGTTTCCACCGACGTCGGCTCGCCGACGATGCAGTAGTCGAGCCTCGCGCCGCGCTCGCGCAGCATCTGCACCACCTTCACGGTGCCGTCCACGGCCGGGCCTTCCTCGTCGGAGGTGATCAGCAGCGCGATGCCGCCATCGGGTTCGGCGTCGGCGAGCAGTTCCTCCACCGCAACCACGAACGCGGCGATCGAGGTCTTCATGTCGGCGGCGCCGCGCCCGTAGAGCTTGCCCTCGCGCTCGCTCGGCAGGAACGGGTCGCTCGACCACTGCTCGAGCGGACCCGGGGGCACCACGTCGGTGTGCCCGGCGAACACCAGCAGCGGGCGGTTCTCGCGCCCGGGCCGCAGCGCCCACAGGTTGGTAACTTCGCCCGAGCGCAGCGTTTCGCACCGGAAACCTTGCGGCTCGAGCCTCGCCCTGATCATGGCCTGGCAGCCGTCGTCGTCGGGCGTGACGGAGCGGCAGCGAATCAAGGCCTCGACGAGCGAGCGAACTGCGCCGTGCGTGGTCATCGGTCTTGGAAGTGCGAGCTGTAAAGGGCGTCGGAAAAGCCGACGATCAGCAGTTGCCCGGATTCGAGCACCGGGCGGCGAACGAGCGTCGGGTCGGAGAGCAGTTCCTCGCGCGCGCTCGCGAGGTCGACCACCGCTGCGCGCCGCTTCGGGTCGAGCCGCCGCCAGGTTGCGCTGCGCCGGTTCACGAGCGAGTCCCACGGCAGGTGCGCGAACCAGCGCTCGAGGGTGGCCGCGTCGAGTCCGTTGCGGCGGAAATCGTGAAAGCGGTGTTCGACGGCGTGCTCGCTGAGCCAGCGCCGCGCCTTTCGCACCTGGTCGCAGCGCTCGATGCCGTAGACGACCGCGGCTGCCATCAGATGTTGAGCAGGAACTCGGAAAAGGAGGCGTCGGCGTCCTTGTCGGCTGGCGACCCGGGGGGCCGCGCCCCCGCCCCGCGCGAGACGGGCGGGGCCTCCGACGGCCACGATTCGCTCAGGCCGGCGTTCTCGAGCAGCCACAGCAGGTTGGTGGGCGAGTCGGCGTGCGCGAGCGCGTCTTCGCGCGAGATCACCTGCGCCTTGAGCAGCGAAACGAGCGCCTGCTCGAAGGTCTGCGAGCCGGGTGCGAGGCTCTTCTCCATTGCCTCCTTCACCTCGGTGAGCTGGCCCTGCTCGACGAGCTCGGCCACGTGGCGCGTGTTGAGCAGCAGCTCGACCACGGGCTGGCGGTTGCCGTCCTTCGCGCGCACCAGGCGCTGCGAGACGATGGCGCGCATCGTGGCGGCGAGATCGGCGAGCATCACGCGGCGGTTCTCGGGGGGGTAGAAGCTGACGATGCGATTGAGCGCGTTGTGGGCGTTGTTGGCGTGCAGCGTTGCGAGCACGAGGTGCCCCGATTGCGCGTAGGCGATCGCGGCGCTCATCGTTTCCACGTCGCGGATCTCGCCGATCAGGATGCAGTCGGGCGCCTGGCGCATCGCGTTCTTGAGCCCGATCGCGAGCGAATCGGTGTCGCTCCCGATCTGGCGCTGGTTCACGATCGAGCGCTTGTTGCGAAAGACGAACTCGATCGGATCCTCGAAGGTGAGGATGTGCCCGGAGCGCTGGGCGTTGCGGTGGTCGATCATCGAGGCGATCGTGGTCGACTTGCCGGAACCGGTGGAACCGACGACCAGGATCAGGCCGCGGCGCTCGACCACGAGCTCGGCCAGCACCGTGGGCAGCTTGAGCGTGTCGAGCGAGGGGATCTCGCCCGGAATGTAGCGAACCACGGCCGCCGGGGTGCCGCGCTGCTGGAACACGTTGATCCTGTAGCTGCCCACCCCGCGCACGCCGTAGCCGATGTTCAGTTCGCGGCGGTCGAGAAAGGTCTGCCACTGCCGCTCGGTGAGCACTTCGCGCAGCAGCGTTTCGACCGCGGCCCCGTCGAGGGTCTGCTGGTTCACCGGGATCGACACGCCGTTGATGCGGATGTGCACCGGTGAACCCGGCGCGAGGTAGACGTCCGACGCCTTCTTCTCGGCCATCAGGCTGAACAGTCGATCCATCGCCATCTTCGGGCTCCCCTTGCTCGCGCCGCGCGCTCAGTCGCCGCGCAGCAACTCGTTGATGCCGGTCTTCGCGCGCGTCTTCTCGTCGACGCGCTTGACGATCACGGCGCAGTAGAGATTGACCTTGCCGTCGGACGAGGGCAGCGAACCGGCCACCACGACCGAACCTTCGGGCACCCGGCCGTACAGCGTTTCGCCGGTCGTGCGATCGTAGATCTTCGTGCTCTGCCCGATGAACACGCCCATCGACAGCACCGAATTGCGCTCCACGATCACGCCTTCCACCACCTCCGATCGCGCGCCGATGAAGCAGTTGTCCTCGATGATGGTCGGGTTCGCCTGCAACGGCTCGAGCACGCCACCGATCCCCACGCCGCCCGAGAGGTGGACGTTCTTGCCGATCTGCGCGCACGAACCCACCGTGGCCCAGGTGTCCACCATCGTGCCCTCGTCGACGTACGCCCCGATGTTCACATAGGAGGGCATCAGCACGACGTTGCGGCCGATGAACGCGCCGCGGCGGGCCACGGCCGGCGGCACGACGCGGTAACCCCCGCGCGCGAAGTCCTCGGCGCTGTAGTCGCCGAACTTGGTTGGCACCTTGTCGTAGAACTGCAGGCCGCCGGCCTCGATCGGCAGGTTGTCGTCGAGCCGGAACGAGAGCAGCACCGCCTTCTTGATCCACTGGTGCACCTGCCAGCTGCCGCCCGACTTGTCGGCCACCCGCAGCCGCCCGGCGTCGAGCTCGCCGAGCACGTGGGCAACGGCCTCGCGCACCTGCGCCGGCGCGTTGCGTGGGCCGAGTTCGGCGCGGCCTTCCCAGGCCCGTTCTATGGTCTGCTGCAAGCTTGTCATGTTCTCTGGGGGGTTGATTGGCAGAAATCCCGGATGCGCCGGGCGGCGTCGATGCATTGCGCCTCGGTGTCGACCAGCGCGAGCCGGACGTAACCACGCCCGGGGTTCGTTCCCCCCGCCTCGCGCGCGAGGTAGGAGCCGGGCAGCGCGAGCACATTATATTGAGCGTACAGCCCCTTCACGAATGATTCGTCGTCGCCCCCCGGCACGCGCGCCCAGAAGTAGAACCCCCCCTGCGGGCGCGCGATCTCGAGCACGTCGGCGAGGATCGGCTCGAGCGCGTCGAACTTCGCGCGATACATGGCGCGGTTCGCCCTCACGTGCTCCTCGTCGCTCCAGGCCGCGAGCGAGGCGGCCTGCACCGTCTCGCTCATCGCGCAGCCGTGATAGGTGCGGTAGTGCACGAAGGGCCGGAGCAGCCCGGCGTCGCCCGCCACGAAGCCCGAGCGCAGCCCCGGGGCGTTGGAGCGCTTCGAGAGGCTGGAGAACATCAGCAGGCGGGGGAATCCGTCGCGCCCCAGGGCGCGGGCTGCCTGCAGCGCGCCCAGCGGGGGCGCCGACTCGTCGGGGTAGATCTCCGAGTAGCACTCGTCCGAGGCGATCGCGAAGCCGTAGCGGTCCGACAGCGCGAACAGCTCGCGCCACTCGTCGAGGTCCATCACCGATCCGGCGGGGTTGCCCGGAGAACAGGTGAACACCAGCTGGGTGCGCTTCCAGACCGCCTCGGGCACCTCGCGCCATTGGCTGCGGAACCGGTTGGCGCGCGACTGCTCGAGGTAGTGCGGGGTGGCGCCGGCGAGGATGGCGGCGCCTTCGTAGACCTGGTAGCAGGGGTTGGGGAAGACCGCGACGGCATCGGCGCGCGGGTCGATCGCAACCTGCGCGAACGAGAACAGCGCCTCCTTGGTGCCGTTCACCGGGATGATCTGCGTGGCCGGGTCGACCCCCGGCAGCCCGTAGCGCTTCTCGAGCCAGCGCGAGATCGCGGCGCGCAGCGCCTCGCCGCCCAGCACCGGGGGGTAGACCGAGAGCCCCGCGAGCGCGCCCACCAGCGCGTCGGTCACCAGCGCCGGCGTCGGGTGCTTGGGCTCGCCGATCGACAGGTTGATCGCGGCGAACGCCGGATTGGGGGCCACGCCGGCCAGCAGCGTGCGCAGCCGGGCGAACGAGAAGGGTTGGAGCTTGTTAAGAAGTAGGTTCAAGATAACGATGTAATGTATTGATTAATAATGTATAAGTCAGTCCGTGTAGCTGCTGCCCGCGGGCAGTTGCTCGAGCTCCACCGGCGCCGCGGGCTTCCAGCCGCGCTTGCGGTGCTCCGCCACCACCGTCGTGAAGATCCCTCCGCGCACGTACCACTGCGCGCTCACGCGGATGAATCGCGGTGCGAGCGCGGCCACGAGATCGTCCAGGATCCGGTTCGTCACGTCTTCGTGGAATGCGCCCTTGTCGCGGTAAGACCACATGTACTGCTTGAGGCTCTTGAGCTCCACGTTGCGCTTGTCCGGGATGTAGTCGATCCGAAAGCGCGCGAAGTCGGGCTGGCCGGTGAGCGGGCAAAGGCAGGTGAACTCGGGAATGTCGAGGTGCACGCGGTAGTCCCGCCCCGGGTGCGGGTTGCTGAAGGTCTCGGGGGCGCTGGCGGGCTTGGAGGGCATGGGCGGCGAAGTTGTTTGCTCGGGCGCCCCCCGCTCTGGGCGCGGGGGGCGATCGCGCACCCGGATCCGGCGGAGGCGGGGCGCGAAGGGTGCGCTATTATAGGGACGACGAAGCCCTGAGCGCGACGCACGGTCTGGTACGCGGTCACGGCTTTTCGCATTTTTGCCTGCGCGCAGGCCAGGGTCGTGGGGTAGCTCGCGTGCGTCTCAAACAGATCAGACTCGCCGGTTTCAAGTCCTTCGTGGACCCGACCTCTTTCGAGATGCCCGGGCAGCTCGTGGGCGTGGTCGGTCCGAACGGCTGCGGGAAGTCCAACATCATGGACGCGGTGCGCTGGGTGCTCGGCGAGTCGAGGGCCTCCGAGCTGCGCGGCGAATCGATGCAGGACGTGATCTTCAGCGGCTCCTCGGAACGCAAGGCCTCGGGCCGCGCGTCGGTGGAGCTCGTCTTCGACAACAGCTCCGGGCGCATCGGCGGCGCCTGGGGCAGCTTCGGCGAGTTGTCGGTCAAGCGCGTGCTCACCCGCGACGGCCAGTCGACCTACTTCATCAACAACCAGACGGTCAGGCGCAAGGACGTACACGACATCTTCCTGGGCACCGGCCTCGGGCCGCGCGCCTACGCGATCATCGGCCAGGGCATGATCTCGCGCATCATCGAGGCGCGCCCGGAAGACCTGCGGGTGTTCCTGGAAGAGGCGGCCGGGGTGTCGCGCTACAAGGAGCGCCGCCGGGAGACCGAGAACCGCCTCGCCGACACCCGCGAGAACCTGGTGCGGGTGAACGACATCGCCCGCGAGCTGGGCGGGCAGATCGAGCGACTCGAGCGCCAGGCCGAGGTGGCGACCCAGTACCGCAGTTTCGAGGCCGACCGCGACGCGAAGCAGCGCATGCTGTGGCTGGTGCGCCGCGACGAGGCGCTCGCCGAGAAGGAGCGGGTCGCGGCGCGGCGCGCGGCCGCCGCCAACGCGCTCGAGGCGCGCGTGGCGGACCTGCGCGCGCTCGAGTCCGAGCTCGAGACGCTGCGCGCCGCGCACTACCAGGCCGGCGACGAGCTGCACGCCTCGCAGGGCGGCTACTACGACGCGAACGCGGAGGTCGGGCGGATCGAGTCGCAGATTCGCTACGTGCTCGAATCGCAAGGACAGATGGGCGAGCGGATCGCCACGCTCGACGTGCAGGCGCGCGATGCCCGCGAGGACGCGGCGCGCGCGAGGGCCGGGGCCGAGCAGGCGCGCGTGCAGCTCGAGGCGGGCCAGCGCGAGGCGGAGCGACTCGCCGAGCAGGCGGTCGCGCTGGGCGAGGCCTTTCCCGAAGTGGAGGCCCGCGTGCGCGCGGCGCAGGCCGCCCTGCACGAGGCGCGCGGGGCCGCGCTCGCCACGCGCCAGGCGATCGAACTGTCCGCCACCCGAAGGCAGAGCGCCGAGCAGACGCTGGGCGCCGCCGAGCGGCGGCGCGAAAAGCTGGAGGCCGAGAGCGGGCAGCTGCAGGTGCCCGGCGACGACGAGATCGCCGCGGTGCGCGCGGCGAGCGCGCGGGCCGAGGAAGCCGAACAGGGCACCGCCGTCGCTCTCGAGCGTTGCGACGCGCAGTGGAAGGAGGCCGACCTCGCGCGTTCGCCCGCGCAGCGCGAGCTGCGCGAGGCCGAGGGGCGGCTCGCGCAGATCGACGCGCGCATCCTCGCGCTGCGCCAGATCCAGGAGCGCGCCGAGAGCCAGGCGCGGATCGTCCCCTGGCTCGAGCGCCACGGGCTGTCCTCGCTCGCGCGGCTCTGGCAGCGGCTGCACATCGAGGACGGATGGGAGACCGCGGTGGAGTCGGTGCTGCGCGAACGGGTCGAGTCGCGCGAAGTCGGCCGCCTCGAGCACGTGGCGGCCCTTGCCACCGACGCGCCCCCGGCCAAGGTCTCTTTCCACACCACGCAGGGGGCGGGCGAGGCCGCCCCGGTCTCTGCGCCGCCGTCGCTCAGGCCGCTCGCGGCGCTCGTTCGCGACAACGACGCCGGCGTGCAGGCCTTGCTCGCGGACTGGCTGCACGGCCTGTTCGCCGCCGGCGATCTCGACGAGGCGATGGCCGCGCGCGAGGCCCTGCCGGTTGGCGGCGCCCTCGTCACGCCCCAGGGGCACCTGGTGGGAAGGCGCTGGATTCGCCTCTACGCCGCCGACTCCGAGCAGGAGGGCCTGCTCGTGCGCCAGCACGAGCTCGATCAGCTCTCGCACGAGTTGCGCGCGCAGCAGCTGGCGAGCGAGCAGGCGAGGGCGCAGGCGTCTCGCGCCGAAGCCGCCGCGGCGCAGGCAACGCAGGCGCTGGCCGCGGCGCGCGAGGAGCACAATCGCGCGGTGCGCGACCTCGCGGCGAGGCGGCTCGAGGCGCAGCGCATGGAGCAGCAGCTCGAACGCGCGCAGCACGCGCGCGGGCGCATCGGCGGCGAGCTCGACGAGGTGTCGCAGACGATGGGCCAGGCGCAGACCACGATCGAGCGCGAGAGCAGCGAGTTCGAGCGCCTCGACGCCGAGCTGGCCGAGCGCCAGCAGCACGCCGAGGAGCTCGCGCTCGCGTTCGAGCAGGCCGAACGCACGCTGGCGCAGCGGCGCGACGCGCTGCGTGCCGCGGAGCGGGTGGCGCAGGAGGCGTCGTTCGGGGTGCGCGAGGTGCAGGGCCGGATCGAGCGGCACGAGGCGCAGGCCGAGCAGGCGCGGCGCGTGGAGCAGCAGTGCCGGGCCGAACGCGAGCAGTGCGAGCTGCGCCTGGCCGAGCTGTCCGACGCCACGGCGCGAGCCGCGCTCGAGGTCGCGCTGCAGGCGCGGGTGGCGGCCGAGCAGGCCCTCGGCGCGGCGCGCCAGCGCCTGGACGAGATGACGCAGTCGTTGCGCGCGCTCGACGAGAAGCGCCAGAGCACCGAGCGCGAGCAGGAGCCGCTGCGCGAGCAGCTCACCGAGCTGCAGCTCAAGGAGCAGGCGGCGCAGCTGAACGCGGCGCAGTACGACGAGCAGCTCGCCCAGGCCGGCGCCGACGAGGCCCGGCTCCGCGAGGCCTTCCCGGATCCCCCGAAGGCGTCGTGGCTGCAGGGCGAGGTCACGCGGCTGGGCAACGCCATCGCCGCGCTCGGCGCAGTCAACCTCGCGGCTCTCGACGAGCTCGAGTCCTCGCGCGAGCGCAAGGGCTTCCTCGACGCCCAGACGGCGGACCTGAACGAGGCGATCGCCACCCTCGAAGACGCGATCAGGCGCATCGACCGGGAAACGCGCGATCTGCTTCGCGCCACCTTCGATTCGGTGAACGCCGAGTTCGGACGGCTGTTCCCGGAACTGTTCGGCGGCGGAGAGGCGCGGCTCGTGCTCACCGGCGACGAGATCCTCGACGCCGGGGTGCAGGTGACCGCGCAGCCGCCGGGCAAGCGCAACACCTCGATCCACCTGCTCTCGGGCGGCGAGAAGGCGCTGACCGCGATCGCGCTCGTGTTCGCGATGTTCCAGCTCAATCCCGCGCCGTTCTGCCTGCTCGACGAGGTGGACGCCCCGCTCGACGACGCGAACACCGAGCGCTACTGCGACATGGTGCGGCGCATGTCCGAGCAGACGCAGTTCGTCTTCATCACCCACAACAAGATCGCGATGGAGCTCGCCGAGCAGCTGGTCGGGGTCACGATGCAGGAGCGCGGCGTCTCGCGCATCGTCGCGGTCGACCTCGAATCGGCCGCGAGAATCGCCGAGGTCGCGTGATGACTTCGCTCGAGCTCAGCCTCGCGCTGCTCGCCGGCCTCGCGGCCGCGCTGGTGCTGGGCTACAACCTCTGGACTGCGCGCACGCGGCTCAAGCGCCCGAAACCCTCGCGCCAGCGAAGCGCGGTCGAGGCTGCCGGCGCGCGCACCGAGCCTTCGCTCGACCTGCTCGCCGAGGCCGCGACCGAGGTCGTGGGCGAGGAGGGCGCGCCGCAGGGCGGCGATCCGCAGGCGGGCGAGCACGCCTGGCCGGCCGAAGCGGCGCCGGCGGGCGCGCGCGCGCCCGCCGTGCTCGACCCGCTTTGCGACTGCATCGTCGAGTTCGAGTTGCCGGCCCCGATCGGCGGGGCGCGCATCCTCCAGCTCGCGCGCAACCTGCGCAGGGTGGGCAGCAAACCGGTGCTCGTCGAGGCCTCGCGCAGGTCCGATGCCGAGGAGGGCACCGCGGCGCCCGTGCCGGAGCGCAGCTACGATTTCCTGCGCGTGGGCGTGC
>DATCZK010000185.1:0-30772 GCA_036525975.1 Burkholderiaceae bacterium
AAGGGTATGGCTGTTCGCCATTTAAAGTGGTACGTGAGCTGGGTTTAAAACGTCGTGAGACAGTTTGGTCCCTATCTGCCGTGGGCGCTGGAAGTTTGAGAGGGGCTGCTCCTAGTACGAGAGGACCGGAGTGGACGCACCTCTGGTGTACCTGTTGTCACGCCAGTGGCATTGCAGGGTAGCTATGTGCGGAAGAGATAACCGCTGAAAGCATCTAAGCGGGAAACTCGTCTGAAGATGAGATCTCCCTGGGGACTCGATCCCCCTGAAGGGTCGTCCGAGACCAGGACGTTGATAGGTCGGGTGTGGAAGCGTAGTAATACGTTAAGCTAACCGATACTAATTGCCCGTGAGGCTTGACCCTATAACTTTGCTCGGCAGTCTTGGTCGACTGCCTGATAGCTAGCGCTGTCGCAATGTTGTATGTGCAACCTCACAACCCACGCGCGGTGCGTCACGCACTGCACGAAACGCCGATGGTCGTTACCCGCGACCGATCGGCTGTCAACAGACCGATTCGATTCTTCTTCCTGATTGGCTTGTCTGCCCCATGGGCAGGCGGGCAAAAAGTTATGCCTGATGACCATAGCGAGGTGGCACCACCCCTTCCCATCCCGAACAGGACCGTGAAACGCCTCTGCGCCGATGATAGTGAGCAATGCGCTTGTGAAAGTAGGACATCGTCAGGCAAGTCTGTAGTGCAAAAGGCCAGCGCAAGCTGGCCTTTTGTTTTTGGTGCGTGAGAAGATCGCGTCGAGGCCGCCCGGCGATCGACCCGGGCGGGGCGAGACGAGGAAGACCGCGATGGCGGCGGGAATGATCCACCGGGGATTTGCCGACCTGGGCGTTGGGCAGATCCACTTCGCGCAGTGCGGCCCGGCCGGCGCGCCCGCCGTCCTGCTGCTGCACCAGACCCCGCGAAGCTGGGCGGAGTACCGCTCGGTGCTCCCGATCCTCGGTGCGCGCTACCGCGCGATCGCAATGGACACGATCGGCTTCGGCGATTCGGTCCGCCCGCAGTGGCCCGCCTCGATCGAGCGCTGGGCGGCGGTGGCCAACGAGTTCCTGCACGTGCTGGGCATCGGGCGTGCGCACGTGGTCGGGCACCACACGGGCGGCGTGATCGCGCTCGAGATGGCGGCGGCGTTCCCGGAGCGAGTCGGCCGCGTCGTCCTGTCGTCCACGCCATTCACCGACGAGGCGTTTCGCCGCGCACGCGCCGGGCGCGCGCCGATCGACGAGGTCGTGCAGTCTGCGGACGGCGCCCACCTCCTGGCGTTGTGGCGTCAGCGCGAGCCCTATTACCCCGCGGGCCGTCCCGACCTGCTCGAGGCCTTCGTGATCGACGCTTTGAAGGTGATCGACCGGGTGGAGGAAGGGCATCGCGCGGTCGGCGCCTACCGCATGGAGGAGCGGGTCGGCACGGTGAGGCAGCCGGTGCTCGTGATTCGCGCCGGCGCCGACCCCTTCGCGCGCGATCACGCCTCGCCGCTTTGCGCCGCCTTGCCCGATGCGCGGCTGGTCGTGATCGAGGACGGCATGGTCCCGCTGCCCGACCAGATGCCCGAGGCCTTCGCGCGGGCGGTGCTCGAATTCCTCGATGACCCCGGCGCGTGAACTCGCACCCGATCCACAGCGTTGCCGACGCTTTCGAGCGAAGCGCCTCGCGCTTGGGCGCAAACCCGTTCCTGTGCACGCTCCCCGAGACCGCCGAGATCTATCGGGTGCCGCAGGGCGAGTTGCGCTACGACGAGGCGCGCGCGCGCGTGCGCGCCCTGCGCGCCGCCTATCGGGCCGCGGGCTACGGCCACGGGCATCGCGTGGGCCTGATGCTCGAGAACCGGCCCGCGTTCCTCCTGCACTGGTTCGCGCTCAACGCCCTGGGCGTCTCGGTCGTGCCGATCAACGCCGACTTGCGCGCCGGGGAGCTCGAATACCTGGTTGGGCACTCCGAGATCGCGCTCGCCGTGGCGCCGCCGAGCCGGCACGCGGCACTGCGCGCGGCGGCCGCGGCGAGCGGCAGCGCGACGTTGCTCGCCGCGGACGAACCCGAGGCCGGCACCGCATTCGCACCTGCGCCAGCGGCGCTCGCCGCGCCAAGGCGCGCGCAGGCAATCGACGAGCGCAGCGAGTGCGCGCTGCTCTACACCTCGGGGACGACCGGCCGACCGAAGGGCTGCGTGCTGCAGAATCGATACTTCCTGCGCGCCGGCCGCTGGTACGCGAACATCGGCGGGCTGGCGAGCCTGGGCACGGGTCGCGAGCGCATGCTCACGCCCTTGCCGCTCGTGCACATGAACGCGATGGCCTACTCGACGATGGCAATGGTGATGACCGGCGGCTGCCTGATCATGCTCGATCGCTTCCATCCGGCGACCTGGTGGCAAAGCGTGCGCGAGGCGCGCGCCACGGTCGTGCACTACCTGGGCGTGATGCCGGCGATGCTGATGAAAGCGCCGCCGCGCGAGGACGACACGCGCCACAGCGTGCGCTTCGGCTTCGGTGCCGGGGTGGACCGCAGCCTGCACGCCGGGTTCGAGCGGCGATTCGGGTTTCCGCTGCTCGAGGCGTGGGCGATGACCGAAACGGGGGCGGGCGCGGTCGTGATCGCGAACCACGAGCCCCGCCTGGTGGGCACGAGCTGCTTCGGCCGCGAACGCGACGACGTCGAACTGAGGGTGGTGGCCGACAGCGGCGCGCCGGCCGGCGTGGACGAACCGGGCGAGCTGTGGGTGCGCCACGCCGGCGCCGACCCCCGCGATGGATTCTTCGCGGGCTACCTGAAGGACGACCCCGCCACCGAACAGGCGTGGGCCGACGGATGGTTCCACACCGGCGACATCGTCAGGCGCGGCGCCGAGGGCATGCTGCACTTCATCGACCGGCGCAAGAACGTGATCCGCCGCAGCGGAGAGAACATCTCGGCGCTCGAGGTCGAGAGCGAACTGCTGCACCATCCGCTGGTGCGGGCGGTGGCGGTGGCGGGGGTGCCCGACCCGGTGCGCGGCGACGAGGTGCTGGCCTGCGTCGTGAGCGACACCGTGGCGGCCGACGACGAGGCGCGGCGCGCCGCCGCGCACGCGATCGTCCGGAGGTGCCTCGAGCGGCTCGCCTACTACAAGGCGCCGGGCTACGTTGCCTTCATCGACGCGCTCCCGCTCACCGCTTCGCAGAAAGTGCAACGCGGCGAGTTGCGCGCGCTGGCGGCAACGCTGCCGGGCCAGCCGCACTGCATCGACACCCGTGCCCTGAAGAAGCGGCAGGAGTGAAATGAGCCCCGGCACGCGAGAATCGGGATGAGCGCACGCGCTTCGTACGAAGGCATCGCGGTCGCCGTTCCGGTTACCGTGCCCTACGTGCGCCACAGCACGCACGAGGCGCACTGGTTCATCGGCCAGGCGTTGCGGGCGCTGGTGCTGGAATCGGGGGTCGCGAAGGAGGCGATCGACGGCCTCACCGTGAGCAGTTTCTCGCTCGCGCCCGACACGGCGGTCGGCGTCACGCAGTACATGGGGATGTCGCCGCGGTGGCTCGATCACATCCCCACGGGCGGCGCGTGCGGCGTGATGTCGCTGCGTCGCGCGGCGCGCGCGGTGCAGGCGGGCGACGCGGACGTCGTGGCGTGCGTGGCCGCCGACACCAACCACGTCGATTCGTTCCGTCTCACGCTGGGCAGCTTCAGCCACTTCGCGCGCGACGCGAGCTATCCCTACGGCTCGGGCGGGCCGAACTCGATCTTCGCCTTCATCACCGCCAACTACATGCGCCGCTTCGGCGCCACGCGCGAGGATTTCGGCCGGATCGCGGTCGCGCAGCGCGCCAACGCGTTGCTCAACCCGAACGCGCTGTTCAACAAGCCGCTGACGATGAGCGAGTACCTCTCGGCACGACCGATCGCCGAACCGATCCACCTGTTCGACTGCGTGATGCCCTGCGCGGGGGCCGAGGCGTTCCTCGTGATGCGCGAGGAGCGCGCGCGCGACCTCGGCCTGCGGCACGCGTTGCTGCGCGGCGCGATCGAGCGCCACAACGCCTACTCGGACGACCCCGTGATGGTGCGCGGGGGATGGCGCGTGGACCGCGACGAGCTCTACGCGCAGGCCGGCGCGCGCTGCGCCGACGTCGACTTCGTGCAGACCTACGACGACTACCCGGTGATCGTGATGATGCAGTTCGAGGACCTGGGCTTCTGCGACAAGGGCGGCGGCCCCGAGTTCGTGCGCGCGCACACGACGACGCACGACGGCAGCTTCCCGGGCAACACCAGCGGGGGCCAGCTCTCGTGCGGGCAGGCCGGTGCGGCCGGCGGTTTCCTGGGCATGACCGAGGCGATCCGCCAGCTCACCGACGCCGCCGGCGCGCGCGCGGTGCCCGGCGCCGAGCTCGGCCTGGTCACCGGATTCGGCATGGTCACCTACGATCGGTGCCTTTGCACCGGCGCGGCGCTGCTCGGGAGGTCGGGATGACAGCCCCGCTCGAGCGGCCGCCGCGCAAGAATCCGGCGCTGCGCACGCGGCGGATGAACCTGCCGCCGTGGGCGCGCGGGCGGGTCGCGCTGGGGCTCACCGCGGCGGCGGCCGAGGGACGCTTCGAACTCCAGGAATGCCGGGATTGCGCGGCGGTGCAGTATCCGCCGCGCGAGGCGTGCCACAGGTGCCTGTCGGCGCGGCTGCGTTGGCGTGCGCAGACCGGCCAAGCGACGTTGCTTGCGGCGACCACGCTGCATCACAGCAACGACCTGTTCTTTCGCGAGCGCTTGCCGTGGCGGCTCGGGCTGGTGCAACTGGCGGCGGGGCCGACGCTGATCGTGCACCTGCACGGGGAGGTGGGCGAGGCGCCCGCCGCGGTGCGGGTGGGCGCGCGGCTCGACCGGGCCGGGCGCGCGGTGTTGATCGGATTTCCAACAGAGGGTGGCGAACACATGGCCGACGACGAGATGTTGCGCGAGATGACGAGCGATCCGAAGTTCCGCAAGGTGCTGGTTACCGACGGCAAGACCGCGCTCGGGCAGGCGATCGTGCGCGCGCTCGCGAACGCGGGAGCCGACGTCGTCTGGGTCGGACACGCCGAACCGTGGAAGAAGCTGCCCGGCATCGACGACATCAGGAAGCTCGAACAGGTGACGCTGGTGCCGCTCGACCTGAGCAACGAGCGCTCGGTGAGCGAGCTCGCGGGCGAGATCGGCGGCAAGGTGGACATCGTGATCAACAACGCCGAGGTGCATCGCACCTTCGGCATCGGCGCGCGCTCCGGCACCGATGCGGCGCGGGCCGAGATGGACATCAACTACTTCGGGCTGTTGCGCCTGGCCCAGCAGTTCGGGCCGGCACTGAAG
Source organism: Burkholderiaceae bacterium (assembly GCA_036525975.1). GTDB lineage: Bacteria > Pseudomonadota > Gammaproteobacteria > Burkholderiales > Burkholderiaceae_E > Quisquiliibacterium. Next base: position 5,336 of record DATCZK010000185.1, read on the forward strand.
GCGCGCGCCGCCGACGGCCCGACCCACGCGGTGGCCTGGGTGAACCTGCTGTCGGTGTACGCGATGTGCAACTACCCGCCGCACGGAACCTTCTCGGCGTCCAAGGCGGCCGCTTACTCGCTCGCGCAGTGCCTGCGTGCCGAGATGAGGCCCGCCGGCATCCGCGTGCTGAACGTGTTTCCCGGGCCGATCGACGACGAGTGGAACCAGAACGTCCCGCCGCCCAAGCTCGCGCCCTCGACGCTCGCGACGGCGATCGTCCGGGCGTTGCGCGACGGCGTGGAGGACATCTACCCCGGCGAAGTCGCGCAGGAGTGGCGCGAGCGCTGGCGCGACAATCCGCAGGTGCTCGAGCGCGAGCTCGCGACAGGAGGGGGTTGACCATGACATCGACCGCCGATCTGCTCGCGGGCCTGGTCAGCGCGCTCGCTTCCGGGCGAATGCGCGTCGTGGATCTCACGCAAACGCTCACGCCCGATTTTCCGCAGATCGTGCTGCCGCCCGAGATGGGGCAGTGCTGGCCGTTTCGCATCGAGGAGGCGTCGCGCTACGACGAGCGCGGCCCGGGCTGGTACTGGAACAATTTCTCCTGCGGCGAGCACACCGGCACGCACTTCGACGCGCCGATCCACTGGATCTCGGGGCGCGACCTGCCGAACAACGCGGTCGACACGATTCCGGTGCGGCACTTCGTCGCGCCGGCCGTCGTGATCGACTGTTCGGCGCAGGCGAAGGCCGACCCCGACTACCTGCTCACGGTGGCCGACATCGAGCGCCACGAGCGCGCGCACGGCCGAATCCCCGGGGGTGCGTGGGTGCTGATGCGCACCGACTGGTCCAAGCGCGCCGACCCCGAGGCGTACCAGAACTTCGACGAAACCGGTCAGCACACCCCGGGCCCCGGCACCGAGGCGGTGCGGTTCCTCGTCGACGAGCGCGACGTGCTCGGCTTCGGCTCGGAGGCGATCGGCACCGACGCGGGGCAGGGGTATCACCTGCGTCCGCCCTATCCCTGCCACTACTACATGCACGGCGCCGGGCGCTACGGCCTGCAGTGCCTGTGCAACCTCGACCTGCTGCCGCCGACCGGGGCGGTGCTGATCTGTCCGCCGCTGAAGATCCAGCAGGGCAGCGGCAGCCCGTTGCGCGTTCTCGCGCTGGTCGCGCATGGCGACTGACCGGGCGAGCCGCTCGAGCGCAGCCGCCGCGACGCTGCCGCCGCCCGAGCGCACCGTTGCGGCGATGCTGCGGCGCCAGGGTGCGCGATTCGGCGCCGCGCCGCTGCTCGAGATCGGCGGCGCGCTCTGGTCGCACCGCGACGCGGAGGTGGCCGCGGCGCGCCGCGCCGACGCGCTGCGGCGCGCCGGAATCGGCCAGGGGGATCGCGTTGCGCTGATGTGCACGAACCGCGTCGAACTGCTCGAGACCTTCCTCGGTTGCGGTTGGCTCGGGGCGGTGTCGGTTCCGATCAACACCGCGTCGATGGGCCCGCAGATCGCGTATTGCCTGGGCAACAGCGGCGCGCGCCTGCTGGTGATCGAGGCGCAGTTCCTCGCGCGCCTGGCCACGGCCGAGCTCTCGCGCACCGGCTTGCGGGCGGTTTGGGTCGTGGAAGACGAGGGGGCGCACGATCGAGCGCAACTGGCTGCCGGCGTCGACTGGCTTGGCTACCCGCCGCCCGGCGAGGCGGTGGCGCCCGCGCCGGTGAGCCCGGGCGACGCGCTGGCGATTCTCTACACCTCGGGCACGACCGGCCCGGCCAAGGGCGTGATCTGCCCGCACGCGCAGTACTACTGGTGGGGCGAGAACAGCGCTCGGCTGCTGGGCGTGGGCGCGGGCGACGTGCTGTGCACGACCTTGCCGCTGTTTCACGTCAATGCGCTGAACACCTTCGCGCAGGCGGTGATCGCGGGTGCGCGCGTGGTCTACCCCGGGCGATTCTCGGCCTCGGGCTTCTGGGACTCGATGCGCGCCGCGCAAGCCACCGTGATCTACCTGCTCGGCGCGATGGTGCCGATCCTGCTTGCGCAGCCCCCTTCCGATTCCGAGCGCTCGCACCGCGTGCGGGTGGCGCTTGGGCCGGGCGTGCCGGCGGCGGCCGGCACGGAGTTCACCAGCCGCACCGGCGTGCAGCTGATCGACGGCTACGGTTCCACCGAGACCAACTTCGTGATCGCCACCGCAGCCGACTCGCCGCGCACCGGCGCGATGGGCTGGCTGCAGCCCGGCTTCGACGCGCGCGTGGTCGACGAGCACGACGTGCAACTGCCCGACGGCGAGGCCGGCGAGCTGGTGCTGCGCGCCGACGAGCCCTTCGCGTTCGCGACCGGCTATTTCGGCATGCCGGAAGAGACGGTGCGCGCCTGGCGCAACCTGTGGTTCCACACCGGCGACCGGGTCATGCGCGAAGCGAACGGCGCGTTTCGCTTCATCGACCGCATCAAGGACGCGATTCGCCGCCGCGGCGAGAACGTCTCGTCATTCGAGGTGGAGCAGATCCTGCTCGCGCACCCTGCGGTGGCCAACGCCGCGGTCTACCCGGTTCGCTCGGAACTCGCCGAGGACGAGGTCATGGCGGCGCTGGTCGCGCGCGAGGGCGAGGCGGTGGACTTCGCCCAGATCGTGCGCTTTTGCGAACAGCGGCTGCCCTATTTCGCGGTGCCGCGTTACATCGAGCTGATGGACGAACTTCCGCGCACCGAGAACGGCAAGGTCCAGAAGTACAAGCTGCGCGAGCGCGGCGTGACGGCGACGACGTGGGAGCGCGCACCGAACCCCGTTCGAGCTTCGCGCCGGTGAGGGCGGTTCGGCGAGGGCGGTTCGGCGAGGCGACGCGGCGACGGCGTTTCGGGGCCGGCCGCGCGCGCTCGGCTCACCGCCTGCCGGACAACCCGAGGTACGACTCGAGCACGCGCGGGTTCTCGGCCAGCGAGCGCGCCGGGCCCTCGAGCGCGATCTCGCCCGTTTCGAGCACGTAGCCGTAGTCGGCGATCTGCAGCGCCGCGCGCGCGTTCTGTTCCACGAGCAGGATCGACACGCCCGTCTTCTTGAGGTCCGCGATCGCGCGCAGGATCTCTCGCACGACCAGCGGCGCCAGGCCCAGGCTCGGCTCGTCGAGCATCAGCAGCTTGGGCTTGCCCATCAGCGCGCGCGCGAGCGCGAGCATCTGGCGTTCGCCGCCCGAGAGCGTGGCGGCGAGCTGCGCGCGCCGCTCCTGCAGCCGCGGAAACCGGCGGTAGACGTCGGCGAAATCGGAGTCCGCGCCGCGCTCTCCCTGGCGCACGCGCTGGAACGCGCCCAGCCGCAGGTTGTCTTCCACGGTCAGGCCACCGAACAGCTCGCGCCGCTCGGGCACGAGGCTCATGCCCAGCGCCACCCGCGTCTCGACGCGCCGCGCGCCCAGCTCGGCGCCCAGGTAACGCACGGTGCCGGCCGAAGGCAGCAGCCCCATGATCGCGCCCAGCAGCGTCGTCTTGCCCGCGCCGTTGGGGCCGATCACGGTCACGATCGAGCCCTGCTCCACGCGCAGCGACGCGCGATGCACGGCTTCGACCTTGCCGTAGCCCACGCGCAGGTCTTCGACCTCGAGTACCGCGCTCACTCGACGCCTCCCAGGTAGGCTTCGCGCACCTGCGGGTTGGCCTGGATCTCCGCCGGAACCCCCTGCGCGAGTTTCTCGCCGAAATCCATCACCACGAGCCGGTCGACCAGATCCATCACGAACTCCATGTCGTGCTCCACGAGCAGGATGCTCATGCCCTCGTCGCGCAGCCTGCGCACCAGCTCGGCGAGCGCCTGCTTCTCGGCATAACGCAAGCCGGCCGCTGGCTCGTCCATCAGCAGCAGCACCGGATCGGCGCACAGCGCGCGCGCGATCTCGACGATGCGCTGCTGGCCCAGCGGAAGGTTGCCGGCGGCTTCGAACAGGTGCTCTCCCAGACCCACCCGCTCGAGCTGGCGCGTCGCCTCGGCCAGCAGCCGCGCCTCTTCGCCGCGCTCGGCGTGCAGCATCGCTGCGACCGTGCCGCGGCTGCCGCGCAGGTGTGCGCCAATCGCCACGTTCTCGATCACCGACATCGTGCTCACCAGGTTCACGTGCTGGAAGGTGCGGCTCACGCCGCGGCGCGCGATCTCGCGCTGCGAGGCGCGCTCGACGCGTTCGCCGCGAAAGACGATCTGGCCCGCGTCGCTCGCGAGCACACCGGTGATCAGGTTGAACAGCGTGCTCTTGCCCGCGCCGTTCGGACCGATCAGCCCGAGGATCTCGCCGCTTTGCATTTGGAACGAGATGTCGTTCACGGCCACGAGGCCGCCGAAACGCTTGGTGACGCCGCTCACCTCGAGCAATGCGCCGCCGCTCGCGGGCCGCGCGCGTTGCGACAGTGCCGCGGCATCGGGCGGGCGCGGCCTGGGCGGGCCAGCCGGAAGAATTCGCGCCAGCGCGGGGGCGAGTCCGTCGCGCGTGCGGTGCAGCAGGAACATCATCAGCACGCCGAACACGACGATTTCGTAGTTGCCGGTGCGCTGGAACATCTCGGGCAGGAGGTCCTTCAGCCACTCCTTGAGCACGGTGAGCACCGACGCGCCGAGCAGTGCGCCCCAGACCTGGCTCGCGCCGCCGATCACGGCCATGAACAGGTAGTCGATGCCGGCGTTGATGCCGAACGCGTGCGGGCTGACGAACCGCAGGAAGTGCGCGTAAAGCCAGCCCGACAGCCCGGCGAGCAGCGCCGCGTACAGGAACACGATGACCTTGAGCGAAGCGGTGTCCACGCCGAAACTTTCGGCCATCACGCTGCGGAAACGCAGCGCGCGGATCGCACGCCCCGAGCGCGAGTCGAGCAGGTTCTTCGCCGCGATCAGTGCTGCGACCACGACCACCCAGATCAGGCCGTACGATTCGCGATCGGTGTCGAGCGTCCAGCCGAACACGGAAACCGCCGGCACGTTGTCGATGCCGCTGTACTGACCCAGCATCGGCAGGTTGCCGAACAGGTAGTAGATCGCGATCCCCCACGCGATCGTGCTGATCGACAGGTAATGCCCCGAGAGCCTGAGCGTGATCGCGCCCAGCAAGAGCCCGGCCGCGGCCGACACGGCCAGGCACGCGAACAGCGACAGCCACGGCGAGAGGCCGAACATCACGGTGAGCACTGCGGTCGTGTAGGCCGCCAACCCCACGAAGGCCTGCTGGCCGAACGAAACGATACCGGCGATGCCGGTGAGCACGACCAGGCCAAGCGAGACCAGCGTCGCCAGTCCGATGTAGTTGAGCAGCGTCACGTAGAACGGCGGCAGCACCATGGGCGCCACCGCGACGAACACGAGGAACGCGATCACCGCAAGATTCTTGCGCATCACTCTTCCTCGTCCTCGACCTGGTGGTGCGAGGTGAGCGATCGCCACAACAGCACCGGAATGATGATCGTGAACACGATCGTTTCCTTGTAGGCGCTTGCCCAGAACGACGCGAAGGACTCGAGCAACCCGAGCGCGAGCGCGCCCGCGGCCGCCAGCGGATAGCCGGCCATGCCGCCGAGAATCGCGCCGACGAAACCCTTCAGGCCGATCATCAGGCCGGTATCGAAGTAGATCGTGGCGATCGGCGCGATCAGGATGCCCGACCCCGCGCCGATGAACGCAGCCACCGTGAAACTGAGGCTGCCCGCGAGTTCGGTGGGGATGCCCACCAGCCTCGCGCCCACGCGGTTGATCGCGGTGGCGCGCAAGGCCTTGCCGTAGAGCGTGCGTTCGAAGAACAGCCACAGCGCGATCATTCCCAGCACGCTGGCCGAGACGACCCAGATGCTCTGCGCCGTGATGTCGAGCACGCCGATCTTGAAGTGCGCGTCGGAAAAGGCGGCCGATCTCAGGCCTTCGCCGCCGAAGATCACCAGGCCGAAGCCCATCAGCATGTAGTGCGCTGCCATCGAGATGATGAACAACACCAGCACCGAAGCGCCGGCGAGCGGTTGATAGGCGACGCGGTAGAGGATCGGGCCCAGCGGCACGACCAGCCCGAGCACGATCAGGACCTGCGCCCACATGTCGAGCTTGCGCGGTGCCGCCCACCAGGCGATCGCGGCAATCGCGATCGGGATCACGACGTAGACCAGCAGGATGCGCGGAATCCGGTGCAGCGCCTTGTGACGCAACGCAATCGCGAGGTCGAACGAGGCGGCGAGCAGCCCGCCTCCGACCAGGACGTACACCGTTCCAGGAACCTGTCCGTTTTGCAGGAAGCCCATCGACAGCGCCGCGTAGCCGATGAACTCCCCTTGAGGCACGAAGATCACGCGAGTGACCGCGAACACCAGCAGCAACGCCAGCGCGAGCAGCGCGTAGATGGCGCCGTTGGTGACGCCGTCCTGCACCAGCCAGATGAAGATGTCCGTGGTCATCGCGTCGATCTCTATGCGGCGTCTACTTCATCAGACGCCAGGCGCCGTTTTCCACCTTTACCAGCACGCGGGCTCGTTCGTCGAGGCCATTGTGGTTTTCCGCAGTCGTGTTGTAGACACCGTGCGTGCCGATCACGTTCTTCACCTTCTCGAGCGCATCGCGCAGCGCGGCACGAAACTCCGGCGTGCCGGGCTTGGCCTTTTTCAGCGCCTCGGGCACTGCGGCGTTCAACAGCGCGACGCCATCGTAGCTGTAGCCGGCGAAGGCATTGCGGCTGCCGGCGCCGAACATGGCCTCGTAGCGCTTGACGAAATCGAGCGAGACCGCCTTGGTGGCGAAGTTGTCGGGCAGCTCCTCGGCCACGATCAGCGCGCCAGTCGGCGCGATCGCACCCTCGGCGTCCTTCTTGGCCGTGGTGATGAAGGGCAGGTTGACCGTGCCGTGGTTGTGATAGATCGGACCTTTGTAGCCGCGCTCCCTCAACGCGATCTGCGGTGTCGCAGCCGGTGACCCGGAGCCGCCCACCACCACCGCGTCGGGTTTGGCCGCCAGAACCTTGAGGACCTGCCCGGTGACGCTGGTGTCGGCGCGCGCATAACGCTCGTTGGTCACGATCTTGAAGCCGTGCGAACCCTCGAACGACGTGATCGCCTTGTAGACGAGGTCTCCCCAGGTGTCGGAAAAGCCGATGAACGCGACGTTCTTGGCGCCGCGCGCCTTCAGCTGGTCGGCCACCGCGCTCATCATCAGCTCGGTGGTCTGCGGCACGATGAAGGTCCACTTCAGGCGATCGGGCGCCAGCGGCGGAACGGGGGTGAGCGCGATCAGCGGCGTTTGCGACTCGGCCGCGACCGCGGTCATCGCCACCGCCGAGGGCACGCCGTTCGAGCCCATGAGCGCGTCGACCTTGTCCTCGCTCACGTACTTGCGCGCGTTCTTGGCCGCGTTGTCGGGCTTGGATTCGTCGTCGAGGATGATGTACTTCACCGGCTCGCCGCCCAGCGTGTTGGGAAGCAGCTGGAAGGCGTTCTTGTACGGTATGCCGAGCGATGAACCCGGTCCGGTGGTGCCGAGCGACACGCCGATCGTGATCTCGGCGGCGGCCTGCGTGCTGAGCAGTGCTCCGGTGGCGACCAGAGCGGCGAGCAGTTTGCGTTTCATGTCTTCTCCTTGGTGGGTCGTGTGCTGCCTGTTGCGTTGATCGTGCGTTGCCGGTCCGAAAGGCGATTCTGCTTCGGACGGGATGCGCCCGGCAAGATCAGCCCGGGTCCGGCGGGCGCGCCATTCCCAGGTGCTCGAGCATGCCGAGCATGCGGCCCAGCAACTCGTTGCGGTAGGTCGCGACGTCGACTCCGGCGAAGTCGTAGAAGCCCCTGCCGTCGCGCAGCCCGTTGCGCGCCTCGCGCATGTGGCGATCGACGATCGCGGGCGAGGCGTAGCGCTCGTCGCCGAGCGCGCTCGCGAGATAGCGGCTCGCGTAGTAGAGGATGTCGTTGCCTCCGAAGTCGATGAACTCGACCACGCCCATGTTGGCGAAGCGAAAGCCCAGGCCGTAGCGCGTGGCGCGGTCGATGTCCTCGGCGCTCGCCACGCCCTGTTCGATCATTCGCGCCGCCTCGTTCATGATCAGCGACTGCAGGCGCGGAACGATGTAGCCGGGCGCGGGCGCGCACATCACCGGCACCTTCCCGATGCGCTCGAGCAGCGAGGTCATCGCGCGGCTCGCCTCCTTCGCGGTGCCCGGGTGCGCGCTGAGCTCGACCAGAGGAATCAGGTGCGCCGGGTTGAGCCAGTGCGCGTTGAGGAAGCGCTCCGGATCGGGCGCGAAGGCGGCGAGCTGCGTGACGAGGAAGGTCGAGGTGGTGGACGCGAGCAGCGTGCCGGCGCGCAGGTGCGGCGAAGCGAACGCGAACGCGTCGCGCTTGGCGTCGATGACTTCGGGCACGCCCTCGAACACGACGTCGGCGCGGGCCAGCGCCGCAGGGGCCTGGTCGCGCGCGGCGAAGCGCACGCGCTGGAGGATCGCCGGGCGCAGCGCGTCGTCGAACGCGCCCCAGCGCGACATCGCGCCGAGCGCCGTGTCGATCTCGGCGAGCGCGGCGCGCTCGAGCTCGGCGGCCTGCGCTGCGGGGCGCTCCTTCACGTCGATCAGCAGGACCTCGTGACCGGCGTACGCGAACGCGGTCGCGATTCCGCGGCCCATTCGCCCCGCGCCGAGCGCGGCCACGGTCTCGCGCGCGTCGCGCCGGGCGCTCATTGGTCGAAACCCCGCTGCATCGCCGCGCGCAACGCCGCCCGGTCGAGCGCGTCGAGCCCCAGCGCGTGCAGGGTGCGCGGCCCGCGCGCGAGGTCGTCGCCCGTGATCGCCGAACAGATCGAGAGCAGCGCGCGCGCCACCGGGCACGGCACGCCGGCCCAGTCGGCCACCGAGACGAGAAAAGACAGCCCGTAGGCGACGTCCTCGCTCATGTAGCGATGGCGGCGCAGGTCGATGCGCTCTCGCCAGTCGCCGCTGTCGACGAGCTTGTCGTGCGTGTTGCCGTACATCCAGCGGTCGCTGTTGTAGTGATCGGCGAGCGGGAAGTGCGGCGCCGCGTAGCCCAGCGCTTCGCGCACGGCGATCCGCTCGGCGTCCAGGGTGTCGGTGACCCTGCGCACGCTCGGTTGAGTGCCCTCGTTGTGGATGTCGAACCGCTCGCTGTGTTCGAGCGGCCCGGCGTTCATCACGATCAGCGGCGGATGGATGATCGGGCCCGCGTTCATCAGCGCGCCCGAGAGCGCGTCTTCCACCGGTTCCACCGACGGGTAGGCCTGCGCCACCAGCGCCAGCGCGCGCGCACTGTCGGCCGCCGGGAACACGCCGGTGGGCAGCCGCGTGGCTCGGGTCGTGATCGCAACCTCCGCGGGGCCGTGCTTGCGCGCGAGGTACGGAAGGGTTCCGGACTCGGCAAAGGCGACTCGGGCGCGATTGCCCGCGTCGCGAACGGCTCTCGCCATCACGTAGCTGCCGAACGATCCCGGCGGGAGCAACACCACCTGGCCGTCGACCAGGTGCGCGGCGATCGCGCGCGCGATGTCGAGCTGCGAGAACGCGGGCGTGGGCACGACCACCAGCTCGGCGCCGCGCAGCGCTTGGCCGATCTGCGCGGTGGCGATCGCGAGCGGAACCTCGCGCCGGCCGCGGTGGTCGCGCAGCGTGATGCGGCGCGACTCCAGCACCGGCGCGAACGCGGCCGCGTCGCGCCTCCACATCCGCACTTCGTGGCCGCGCTCGGACAGGTCCGCCGCGGCCGCGTGGCTGCCGTGCCCGCCTCCCAGTACCGCAACCCGCATTCGCTCTCCTCGCCGTGCCGCTCGCCGGCGGCACCTGATCGTTCGTGTCCTGCGCCGCGGCCCGGGCCGCGGTGTTCCTCAGGCCGCGGCTGCGGTGTTCCTCAGGCCGCGACTCCCGTGTTCATCAGCGTGCGCACCTCGTCGTCGGTGTAACCGGCCTCGGCCAGCAGCTCGGCCGTGTCGCCGCCGTACTTGGGCGCAAACGGCAGTTCGCGGCGCGCGCCCTCCACGTCCACGGCCATCGGCTGCATGTGCACGACCTTGCCATCGGGCAAGGTGGTTCGCGTGAGCTTGTCGCGAAGCTGCGCGAGCTGGCGGACCTGGCGGATGTCCAGGATCCTCGTCGCCGGGATCACGGCCGCGCGCAGGTCGGCGAGAATCTGGTCGCAACTGTGGCGCGACGTCACCTCGGCCATGTCGCGGTGGATCGCCGCGCGCTCGTCGTGCCGGCCCTCGTTGGTTGCGCGCGCTTGGTTGCCCAGGCCCGCGAACTTCGCGATCGAGACCAGCCGCCGCCACTGCACGTCACTGCCGATCGCAAGGAATACGTAGCCGTCTCGGGTCGGATAGACGTTGGTCGGGATGAACTTGCGGTGCTCGTTGCCGGCGCGCGTGATCTCGCTGTCCTTGCCGCCGAGGTCGACCAGCGGCAGGACGGTGGTGAGCCACGACGCGGCGGCCTGCAGCATCGAAACGTGGATCTGGCTGCCGCGACCGGTTTCGTGCCGCTCGAGCAATGCGCGCAGGACGTTGGCGTAGACCTCGTCGCCGGCTTTCAGGTCGATGACCGGAATGCCGGTGAGCATCGGAGGCCCCTTCGGGTCGCCGGTGACTTCCATGTAGCCTGCCATCGCCTGGATCACCGGGTCGTAGCCGGGTGCTTCGGGGTAGTCGGGGCCCATCGCCGAGATCCCGGCCCAGATCAGGTCGGGCTTGATCGCGCAGAGCGTCTCCGGGTCGATGCCCAGCGCACGGTAGCGCGCGGGCACCGTGTTGCAGCAGAACACGTCGACGTCGAGCGCGCCGATCAGTCGGGCGAGCACTTCGCGGCCGCGCGGGTGCTTGAGGTTGAGCGCGATCGCCTCCTTGCCGACGTTCTGCGCGATGAAGTAGCTGCGCCTGTCGTCGTCGGCGACCCGCGATCCGATGTATCGGTTCGGGTCGCCGGGCAGGCCCGTGCCGGTGGGCGTGGCTTCGATCCGGATCACGCGCCAGCCGAGCTGCGCGAAGCGCATCGTGGCGTGCGGCAGCGACAGCGCCTGCTCCATCGAGAGCACGGTGCGGCGCCTCATCGCTTCGCGCCGACGGCTGCGCTGCCCTCGGGTTCGAGCGCCCGGTCGAGCCCGATCGCGGCGATGAAAGCCTGCCTGGCGCGTTTCAGGTGCTCGAGCATGGCCGACGCCGCGCGGTCTGCGTCGCCCTCGCGCAGCGCCGCCGTGATCGCCTCGAGCCCCCCCAGAACGGCGGTGCGGGTGACGCGGTCGCCCAGCGTGAGCGTGCGGATCTGTTGCACGTGGTCGGCGTAGCGCTCGATCACCCTGACGAGGTGCGGATTGCCCACGAGCGCCAGCCACGCGTCGCGGTACCGCACGTTGCTGTCGGTGAACGCCGCCGCGTCGCCCGCGCGATGCGATCTCGCCGCCGCCGCCAGCGCCTCCTCGATCGCGGCGCGCGCCTGCCGGTCGGCGGTGCGTCGCGCAACGCGCCGTATCGCCGCCGGTTCGATCAGCAACCGCACCTCGTAGATCTCGTTGACGTCGGACAGCGTGAGCGAGGGCACGGTGAAGCTGCGCCCGCCCGAGACCAGCAGACCCTCGCTCGCCAGGCGCGCCAGCGCCTCGCGCACCGGAGTGCGCGACACGCCCAGGCTGGCCGCGAGCGCCACTTCCTGCAGAGGCTGACCCGGGGCGATCGACCCGTTGCGCAGGTGCGTGCGCAGGCTCAGGTAGACCTGTTCACCCAGGCCAGCCGGACGATCGAGGGGTTCGAATGCCTGCGTCATCGCAAAGACTCCGCCGCGCTCGACGGCAGGGCCGCGCGGCGCGAGTGGATACTGTGTACATAAGACGGCCCGATGTAAAGCCCTGCTTGCCCGCAGGTCCACCGGCGGTCCGCCGGCAGGGTTCGCGCAACTGCGGTCCGAGGCTCAGCCCAGCAGGTCGAGCAGCGTTCGCGCCACCACCTTGGTGGCGCCGCGCAGGTCGTCGAGCATCAGGTGCTCGTCGGCGCGCTTGGCGTTGCTCTCGCGCACCGTGCGCGGGCCCGCGCCGTAGATCGCGGCCGGCACGCCGTAGGCGCCATAGAGCCGCACGTCGGTGTACAGCGGCGTGCCCGACTCCTCGACCGGCTGGCCGAACACCCGCTCGGCGTGCGCGCGCAGCGACTGCACGAGCCGGGCGTTGGCGGGGTCCGGTCGCAACGCGTGCGCCAGCAGCAGGCGCCTGATCTCGACCGTGATTCCCGGTAGCGTTGAACTCGCATCGGCGATCACGCGCCGGATCTCGGCTTCCACCTGCGCCGGGTCCTCCTCGGGGATCATCCGCCGATCGAGCCTGAAGACCACCTTCCCGGGCACCACGTTCGTGTTCGTGCCGCCCTCGATCCGCCCCACGTTGAGGTAGGGGTGGGTGATGCCGCGCACCTGCGAGCGGATCGCACGGTACTTCTCGTTCTGCCGGTAGAGCGCGCCGAGGATGCGCACCGCGGCCTGCAGCGCGTCCACTCCGGTGTCGGGGATCGCGGCGTGCGCCATCACCCCGTGCACCGTGACCTCGATCTGCAGGCAGCCGTTGTGCGCGGTGACCACCTGGTAGCTGAAGCCCGCCGCGATCAGGAAGTCGGGCCGGGTGAGGCCCTGCGCGAGCAGCCAGCCCGGGCCGAGCTCGCCGCCGAATTCCTCGTCGTAGGTGAAGTGCAGCTCGACCGCGCCGTTGAGCGGCGCGCCGAGCGACTCGAGTGCGCGCAGCGCGAAGGTGTAGGTGGCGAAATCGGACTTGCTCACCGCCGCGGCGCGGCCGTAGATCGCGCCGCCCTCGACCTGGCCGCCGTACGGGTCGCGCGTCCAGCCCTCGCCGGGCGGCACGACGTCGCCGTGCGCGTTCAGCGCCACGGTGGGCCCCTCGCCGAAGCGGCGGCGAACGATCAGGTTCGTGATCGATTGCAGGCCCTTATCGCGGACCTGCTGCGCCGGCACCGGGTGCCGCTCAGCCTGCAGGCCGAAGCCCGCGAGCAGCCCGGCGGTGCGCTCGGCGTGCGGCGCGTTGTCGCCCGGGGGCGTGTCGGTGGGCACGCGCACGAGCTCGCGCAGGAACTCCACCTCCTCGTCGAAGTGCGCGTCCACCCAGGCGTCGAGCGCGTCGTGGCGCGTCATCGCGGGCCTGCCGTCGCGAGGTCGATGCGGCCGCTCATCGCGGGCCTGCCGTCGCAAGGCCGATGCGGCCGCTCATCGCGACGGCTCCCGGGCGAGCTCGTCGATCAGCGCCATCGTCGCGCGCACCGCGAGGTCGAAGTCGCTGCTCGTGCTGCTCTCGAGCGGGTTGTGGCTGATCCCCGCGTTCTCGCCGCGAACGAACAGCATCGCCTGCGGCATGATCTCGTGCAGCTTCATCGCGTCGTGGCCGGCGCCGCTGGGCATCCGGTGCACCGGCACGCCGAGCGAGGCGACCGCGCGCTCCCATCGCCGCTGCCAGTCGGCGGCGCTGGGCGCGGCGGGCTGGCGCATCGTCTCCTCGATCTCGAACGCCAGTTCGCGGCGCGCGCAGATGCGCGCGAGCTCGTCGAGCACGTCCGACACCGCCGCGTCGCGCACCGCGTCGCTGGTCGAGCGGATGTCGAGGCTGAAGCGGCACCGCCCCGGCACCACGTTGATCGACCCGCCGGGCACCTCGAGCATGCCCACCGTGGCAACGAGATCGGGCGCGCTCGCGCCGCGCGTTTCCATGTAGAGCACCAGTTCGGCGGCGGCCGCGGCGGCGTCGCGCCGCTGGCCCATCGGGGTCGTGCCGGCGTGGCTGGCCTGCCCGACGATCTCGCCCAGGTATCGCACGCCGCCGTTGATCGACGTGACCACGCCCAGCGGAAGGTCGAGCGCGTTGAGCACCGGCCCCTGTTCGATGTGCACTTCCACGAAGCCGAGATAGCGCGCGGGGTCGCGCGCGATTGCCGGGATGCCTTTCGGATCGAGGCCTGCTTCGCGCATCGCCGCGCGCATCGTGACGCCGTCGCGGTCGACCTGGTCGAGCCAGCGCGGGTCGAAGGAACCGGTGAGCGCGCCCGAGCCGAGGAAGGTCGCCTTGTAGCGCTGTCCCTCCTCCTCGGCGAAGGCCACCACCTCGATCGCGAACGGGAGCCTGCGCGCGTTGCGGTGCAGCTCGCGCACGCAGGCCATCGGCACGAGGATCCCCAGCCGCCCGTCGTACTTGCCGGCGTTGCGCACCGTGTCGTAGTGCGAGCCGGTGAGCAGGCGTTGCGCCTCGTCTCGGGCGCCTTCGTACACGCCCACGACGTTGCCCACCGCGTCGATCTCCACGCGGTCGAAGCCGCACGCCTCGCGCATCCAGTTCGCGATCTGCTCGGCGCAGGCGCGGTGCGCGTCGCTGAGGTAGGTGACGGTGAGCTGGCCGCGCTCCCGGTAGCCCGGGTCGCTGTGGCGCGAGAGCTCCTCGGCCCAGTCCCAGACCTGGTTGCCCAGCACGGGCGCGTGCCCGAAAAGGGCGTCGAGCCGAAGCTCGGCGATGCGATGCACGTTGCGCAGGCTCTCGGCTCGCTCGAATTGCGGGTGGTGGCCCAGCCGGCGCTCGATCGCGGCGGCGATCTGCACCCGCGTGAGTCCCTCGCCGCGCGGGCCGCGCACCGCGAGCACGAAGGGCAAGCCGAAGCGCGCGCCGTATTGCGCGACGAGCGGCCCGAGGCGGTCGGGTTCGGGGGCGTCGAGCCCGGGGCCGTCGAGCCCGGCGCAGGCGCGGATCAGCGCCAGCTGCTCGGCGTCCGACGCGCCGCGCACGGCTTCGGCGAGCGCCGCCTTGAGCGCGGCGAGCGAGACGAACGGGCGCGCGGCCCAGGCGCGCTCGGCCACCCACGGCGCCGCGTCGTAGGCGCTCGCGAGCAGCTGCGCGAACTGCGCCCGCGACGCGCGGTTGAGTTCCTGCAGGGTGATCGTCATCGGGGCATCATCGCGTGGTTTGCCCAAGATAGTAAATTCGGGGGCGAGCAGGGAAGGGGCACATGATAGTGCCCGCGCGCCTCGCGGCGCGTGGCGGTGCGGCAGACGACGGGAGAACGCATTGAACTCGCTGGGAACGCCCGGAACCCGATTGCAGTTGCGCGGCATCCGCAAGGTGTACCCGGCGGTCGTGGCCAACGACGGCGTCGACCTGGCGGTGATGCCGGGCGAGATCCACGCCGTGCTCGGCGAGAACGGCGCCGGCAAGTCCACGCTGATGAAGATCATCTACGGCGTGACGCGCCCCACCGCGGGCGAGATCTTCTGGGAAGGCGAGCGCGTGGAGATCGCGAGCCCCGCGCAGGCGCGCGCGCTGGGCATCGGCATGGTGTTCCAGCACTTCTCGCTGTTCGAGACGCTCACGGTGGCGGAAAACGTCGCGCTCGGCCTCGAGCACGCGCCGGCGATGGCGGAACTCTCGCGGCAAATCGAATCGGTGTCGGGCAAGTACGGCCTCGCGGTGGACCCGCGCAGGCTCGTGCACACCCTGTCGGTGGGCGAGCGCCAGCGGGTGGAGATCGTGCGCTGCCTGCTGCAGTCGCCGCGCCTGCTGATCATGGACGAGCCCACCTCGGTGCTCACGCCGCAGGCGGTGCAAACCCTGTTCGAGACGCTGCGCCAGCTCGCCGGGGAGGGGTGCTCGATTCTCTACATCAGCCACAAGCTCGACGAGATCAAGGCCTTGTGCCACACCGCGACCGTGCTGCGCGCCGGCAGGGTCACCGGCACCTGCAGGCCCTCCCAGGAGACGCCCGAGTCGATGGCCAGGATGATGATCGGCAAGGATCTGCCGGTGTGCGAGCACGGCGACGCGAAGCCGGGCGGCGAGGTGCGCCTGCGGCTCGCCGGGCTCTCTCACGCCAGCGAGAACCCCTTCGGCACCGACCTGCAGGACATCCACCTCGAGGTTCGCGCCGGCGAGATCGTCGGCATCGCCGGCATCTCCGGCAACGGCCAGCAGGAACTGCTGCGCGCGATCTCCGGGGAGGAGCCGCTCGCCGAAAAGCACCCGGTGCAGATCTGCGGCGCCGAAGCCGGCCGGATGTCGCCCGCGCGCAGGCGGCGCCTGGGAGTGGCCTTCGTGCCCGAGGAGCGTCTGGGCCGGGGCGCGGTGCCGGGTCTTTCGCTCGCGTACAACGCGCTGCTCACCGCGCACGCGCGGGGCATGCTGCGCCACGGGCTGCTCGACTTCGCCGCGATGCGGGGCTTCGCCGCCGAGACGATCGAAGCCTTCGACGTGCGCTGCGGCGGCCCGCAAGCGCTCGCGAACTCGCTCTCGGGGGGCAACCTGCAGAAGTTCATCGTCGGTCGCGAGATCATGCAACGGCCCAAGCTCCTGGTCGTGTCCCAGCCCACCTGGGGCGTGGACGTGGGCGCGGCGGCGTTCATACGCCAGTCGCTGATCGACCTGCGCAACGCCGGGTCGGCGGTGCTGGTGGTCTCGGAAGAGCTCGACGAGCTGTTCGAGATCTGCGACCGGATCGCGGTGCTCGCCAAGGGCAGGCTCTCGCCGGTGCGGCCGGCGGCGCAGACCAACCCCGACGAGGTCGGCGTGTGGATGAGCGGGATCTGGCCGGGCGCGCCCGCGCCTTCGCGCGCCGGGCACGCGGAGACACCCGATGTGGTTTGAGCTCGAGGCGCGGCCCGAGCCCTCCGCGGCGATGCGCTACGCCTCGCCGCTGATCGCGGTGGCGCTCACGCTGCTCGGCGGGCTGGTGGTGTTCCTCGCGCTGGGCCGCGACCCGTTGCAGGGCTTCGCGGTGTTCTTTCTCAAGCCGCTCGACGACCTCTACGGCATTTCGGAGCTTCTGCTCAAGGCCACGCCGCTGGCCCTGATCGCGATCGGGCTCGCCGTCGGCTTTCGCGCCAACGTCTGGAACATCGGCGCCGAGGGGCAGTACATGCTCGGCGCCGTGGGCGCGAGCGGCGTCGCGCTGTACCTGCACGGCGTGGAGAACAGCTGGGTGGTGCTGCCCGCCATGCTCGTTGCCGGCGCGGCCGGCGGAGCGCTCTGGGCGGCGATCCCGGCGCTGCTGCGCACGCGCTTCAACGCCAACGAGATCCTCGTCTCGCTGATGCTGGTGTACATCGCCAAGCTGTTCGTGTCCTGGCTCGTGTTCGGGCCGTGGAAGGACCCCGACGGCTTCAACTTCCCGCAGACGAAGATGTTCTCCGACGGCGCGCTGCTGCCGGCGCTCGCCGAGGGCTTGCGGGTGAACCTCGCGTTCCCGATCGCGCTGGGCGCGCTCGCGGCGGGCTACCTGTTCATGCACCGCAGCTTCTACGGCTTTCAGCTCATCGTCGCCGGCGAGGCGCCCGAAGCGGCGCGCTACGCGGGCTTTTCGGCCCGGCGCGCGGTCTGGGTGGGCCTGCTCGCCGGGGGCGCGGCCGCCGGCGTCGCGGGCATGACCGAGGTGGCGGGCCCGATGGGGCAGCTCACGCCGAACGTGTCGGCCAACTACGGCTTCGCCGCGATCATCGTCGCCTTCGTCGGCCGGCTCAACCCGGTGGGCATCCTGCTGGCCAGCCTGCTGATGTCGCTCCTGTACCTCGGCGGGGAGCAGTCGCAGCAGTACCTGAACCTGCCCGCGTCGATCTCGAACGTGTTCCAGGGCATGCTGCTGTTCTTCCTGCTCGGCGCGGACGTGTTCATAAACTACCGGCTGCGCCGGCGCGCGGTGGCGAAGCCGGCGCGCCCGGGCGCGCGCGCGGCCTAGGGGGCGGCGTGGAGCAGGGCATCCTCACCGCGATCGCGATGGCCACCGTGATCGCCGGCACGCCGCTGGTGATCGCGGCGCTCGGAGAGCTCGTCGTGGAGCGATCCGGCGTTCTGAACCTCGGTGCCGAGGGCACGATGGCGATCGGCGCGGTCGCGGCCTTCGCGGCCGCGCTGCACAGCGGCAGCGCGCTCGTCGGCGTCGTGGCCGGCATGGCGGCGGGCGCCGCGATGTCGCTGATCTTCGCCGTGCTCACGCTCACGCTGCAGGCGAACCAGGTTGCGTCCGGGCTCGCGCTCACGATCTTCGGCGTGGGCCTGTCGGCCTTCGTGGGCAAGCCCTACGAGGCCCAGGCGCTGCCCGAGATCGCGCCGCTGCACCTGCCCTGGCTCTCCGACCTGCCCTTCGTCGGGCCGCTGCTGTTCGGGCAGAAGGCGCTGGTCTATTTCTCGTGGGCGCTGTTCGCAGCCACCGCGTGGTTTCTCTATCGCAGCCGCTGGGGCCTGGTGCTGCGCGCGGTGGGCGAATCGCCCTCGTCGGCGCACGCGATCGGGCACCCGGTGATCCGGATCCGCTACCTCGCCACGCTCTACGGCGGCGCGGTCACGGGCATCGCGGGGGCCTTCATCTCGGTGTACTACACGCCGCTGTGGGTGGAGGGCATGGTCGCCGGGCGGGGCTGGATCGCGCTCGCGCTGGTGGTGTTCGCCACCTGGCGCCCGGCGCGCGTGCTGGTTGGGGCCTATCTGTTCGGTGGAGTTATGATCATGCAACTTTTCGTTCAGGGGTCGGGGGCGCAGGTGGACGTGCCGGCGCAGTTCCTGTCCTCGCTTCCATACTGGGCGACCATCATCGTGCTGGTGATCATCTCGCGCAATCCGAACACGATCCGTCTGCACTCGCCGGTGTCTTTGGGACGGCCCTATCGGCCGGACCTGTGAATCCACAATCGCCAACTCAATCGAGGAGAATCGGGCAATGCTTACACGCAGAAAACTGATCGCCGCCGCCGGCGCGGGCACCGCCGGCGTGCTGGCCGCGAAACCCCTGGCGGCGCTCGCGCAAGCCAAGGGCGGCGCGCCGCTGAAGGTGGGATTCGTCTACGTGAGCCCGATCGGCGAGGCCGGCTGGACCTACCAGCACGACCTCGGGCGCAAGGAAATGGAAGCCGCGCTCGCGGGCAAGGTGCAGACGAAGTTCGTGGAGAGCGTGCAGGAAGGCCCCGACGCGGAGCGCGTGTTCCGCGAGCTCGCCACCAGCGGCCACCAGCTGATCTTCGGCACCAGCTTCGGCTACATGAACTACATGGAGAAGGTGGCCAAGCAGTTTCCCAAGGTGCACTTCGAGCACGCCACCGGCTACAAGACGGGCAAGAACCTCGGCGTGTACAACGCGCGCTTCTACGAGGGGCGCTACCTGTGCGGCGTGGTCGCGGGGCGCATGACCAAGAGCAACGTGCTCGGCTATGTCGCGGCGTTCCCGATCCCGGAGGTGCTCCAGGGGATCAACGCGTTCATCCGCGGCGCGCGCAGCGTGAACCCCAAGGCCGAGGTGCGCGTCGTGTGGGTGAACTCGTGGTACGACCCGGGCAAGGAGCGCGAGGCGGCCAACACGCTGCTCTCGCAGCAGGCCGACATCGTCACGCACCACACCGACTCCACCGCGGTGGTGCAGGCGGCCGAGGCCCGCGGCGCGTACGCGATCGGTTACCACTCCGACATGAGCAAGTTCGGCCCGAAAGCGCACCTCACGGCCTCCACCCACAGCTGGGGCAGCTACTACACCAAGGCCGCGAACGCGGCGCTCGCCGGCAGCTGGAAGAGCGGCAGCGTCTGGGGCGGGATGCGCGACGGTTTCGTGAGCCTCGCGGCGATCAACCCGGTGGTGCCCGAACCGGTGCGCGCCGAGGTCGCCAAGATCGAGGCCGCGCTCAAGGCGGGGAGTTTCCATCCCTTCACCGGGCCGGTGAAGGACCAGTCGGGCAAGGTGGTGGCGGCGGCGGGCGCGACGATGAGCGACGCCGACCTCGGCAAGATGAACTACTACGTCGAGGGTGTCGCGAGCCAGTTGCCGAAGAGCTGATTGCCCCGCGCCGAGGCGACCCCGACCTCTACGACCGCTTCGGCCTGTTGCGCGAGCGCGCGATCGCCGAAACCTGGGTGAACGGCCGGCGCCCGCACCGCCGCGATTGCGGCGCTGTTGCGCCCTGAACACGACCGCGGCGGCTGCCGCCGACGCCGGCCGGTACGTCGGCTATATTCCGCCGATGCATTCGAAGCCCGCTATCCCCGGCCGCGTCGCCGCGATCGCCCTCGCCGGCGCCCTGGCGCTGTCCGGTTGCGCCGCCATCGCGCCGCGCAGCGAAGCCGATCGCGCGCCGCAGCGCGCCGACGCGCCGCCGGCCGGCGGCGCACGGGCGGCGGCGCAGGCTTCGCCAAGGGCTGCCGAGCCCGCGCTCCCGCGCTTCTCGGCATCGGTCGACGAGGCCTCGCCTCCGAACGGTTGGCAGCCGTGGATCATCCATCCGCGCAAGCGCAAGACCAGCTACCGGATCGTGCGCGAAGCCGGCGTTCCGGTGCTCAGTGCGAGCGCTTCGGGTTCGGCCTCCGGGTTGATGGCGCGGGTGGCGGTCGATCCGAAGCTGAAGCCGATGCTGCGCTGGCGGTGGCGCGTCGATGCGCTGGTGCCGGACGCGGACAACGGCGACGGCGCTCGCGAGGACTCGCCGGTGCGCGTCGTGCTCGCCTTCGACGGCGACAAGAGCGCGCTGCCGATCGCCGACCGGATGTTCTTCGAGCGCGTGAAGATTCTCTCGGGCAACGACCTTCCGTACGCGACGCTGATGTACATCTGGGAGAACCGGCGCCCGGTGGGAACGGTGCTCAAGAACCCGCACAGCGGGCGGATCAGGAAAGTGGTCGTGGACAGCGGCCCCGGCGAGCTGAAGCGCTGGCGGCTTCACCGGCGCAACATCGTCGAGGACTACCGGCGCGCGTTCGGCGCCGAACCGGGGCGCCTGATCGGCGTGGCGGTGCTCACCGACACCGACAACACCGGCGCCAGCGTGTCGGCGGCGTACGGCGACATCGAGCTGCTCGAGCGCTAGCGGCTGGCGCGCGCGTCCCGATCAGCGGGGCCGAACGCAGTACGCCTGACCAGAGTGCCGGGCCAGTGCGCCCGATCAGTGCGCCCGATCAGTGCGCCCCGCTCGGAGCGCCGAGCCACAGCGCCCGGCCGGCCGAGCGCTTGCCGTAGCGCGCCACGCCCAGGCCTTCGGTCGAGATCCCGGTGCGCCGGCGCGTGATCTGGTCGGCGAGCAGTTGCCCGGAACCGGCCGCCATCGTCCAGCCGAGCGTGCCGTGGCCGGTGTTGAGCCACAGGTTCGACAGGTGCGTGGCGCCGACGATCGGGGTGCCGTCGGGGGTCATCGGGCGCAGCCCGGTCCAGAACTCGGCCTGCGCGAGCTCGCCCGCATCGGGGAACAGGCTGTCGACCACCATCTCGAGCGTCTCGCGCCGGCGCGGGTTGAGCCGCAGGTCGAACCCGCCGAGCTCGGCCATGCCGCCGACGCGGATGCGGTCGTCGAAGCGGGTGACGGCCACCTTGTAGGTTTCGTCCATCACGGTCGATTGCGGGGCGCGTTCGGCGTCGGCGACCGGAATCGTGAGCGAGTAGCCCTTGAGCGGGTAGACCGGGAGGTCGAGCCCGAGGTCGCGCGCGAGCCGGCGCGAGTAGCTGCCCAACGCGAGCACGTAGGCGTCGGCGTGTTCCAGTTCTCCGTCCACCACGACGCCGCCCACGCGGTCGCCTTCCCGCTCGATGCGCTCGATCGTCGTGCCCAGGCGAAAGCGCACGCCGGAGCGCGCGGCGAGCGCGGCCAGGCGGTCGGTGAAGAGCCTGCAGTCGCCGGTCTCGTCGCCCGGGAGGTGCAGCGCGCCCGCGAGCGGCTGGCGCGAATGCGCGAGGCCGGGCTCCACGTCGACCAGCTGTTCGCGCGAGAGCACGCGGTAGGCCACCCCGGCCTGCGCGAGCACGGCGGTGTCCTTCGCGATCGCGTCGAGCTGCTGCTGGGTGCGGAACACCTGCAGCGTGCCGCGCTCGCGGCCCTCGTAGCGGATTCCGGTCTCGTCGCGCAGCGCGCGCATGCAGTCGCGGCTGTACTCGGCCAGGCGCAGCATGCGCTCCTTATTCACCGCGTATCGCGACGCGGTGCAGTTCGCCAGCATCTGCGCCATCCAGCGCAGCTGGAACAGCGACCCGTCGGGCCGGATCGACAGCGGCGCGTGGCGCTGGAACAGCCACTTCACGGCCTTGAGCGGAATGCCCGGCGCGGCCCACGGCGTGGAGTATCCGGGCGAGATCTGCCCGGCGTTGCCGTAGCTGGTCTCCATTGCGGGCGCGCGCTGGCGGTCGATCACCGTGACCTCGGCGCCCTGTCGCGCCAGGTACCAGGCGGTTGTCACGCCGATCACGCCGCTTCCGAGAATCGTCACTCGCATCGCTTCCTCCTGAGGGGCCGCATTCCAGCCAGCGAGAATTCTCGGGCAGCCGATGCAGTGAAAATCACCGTTTTAAATTGATAAAATGGTGAATAATCGACCAATCTGCGATCAGAGCGAATACTTATGACCTCTCCGAAGCGGGCTACCAGGGCGCTGGACCGGATCGACCGCAACATCCTGCGCACGCTGCAGGCCGACGGCCGGATCGCGATGACCGAACTGGCCGAGCGCGTGGGCCTGTCGGTGAGCCCGTGCACGGAGCGCGTGCGCCGGCTCGAGCGCGAGCGCTACATCACCGGGTATCACGCGCGGCTCGACCCGCACCTGCTCGGGCAGTCGCTGCTGGTGTTCGTGGAGCTCAAGCTCACGGCCAAGTCGGGCGCGATCTTCGACGAGTTCAAGCGCGCGGTGCGCAAGCTGCCCGGCATCCTCGAGTGCCACCTCGTCTCGGGCGACTACGACTACCTGATCAAGGCGCGCATTCCGGAGATGAACGCGTATCGCAAGCTGCTGGGCGACATGCTGCTCGCGCTGCCCGGCGCGCGCGAGTCGCGCAGCTACATCGTGATGGAGGAGATCGTCGAGCGCCTCGAGATCGAGATCGCCGAGCCCGCGCGCGGCGAAGCTTCGCGTCGCTGAGGCTCGCGCCGTCTAGATCCGGCCTTCCTCGAGCGCGTGGCAGGCCGCCGTTGCGCCCTCGGCGAAGCCGAGCAGCTCCGGGCGCTCGCGCTTGCAGCGCTCGTTCGCGTGCGGGCACCTGGGGTGAAACGCGCACCCGCTGGGCGGGTTGAGGGGGTTCGGCACCTCGCCGCCCACGGGGGTGCGCGCCTTGCCCGTCATGGCGATGTCGGGAATCGCGTCGAGCAGCATCCGCGTGTAGGGGTGGCGGGGCGTGGAGAACAGCGTGCGCTTGGGCGCGAGCTCGACGATGCGCCCGAGGTACATCACGCCAACGCGGTCGCTCACGTGGTGCACCACGGCCAGGTTGTGCGAGATGAACAGGTACGTGAGCTTGTCGGCGCGCTGCAGCTCGCGCATCAGGTTGAGCACCTGCGCCTGCACCGACACGTCGAGCGCGGAGGTGGGTTCGTCGCAGACCAGGAATTCGGGCTCGGAGGCGAGCGCGCGCGCGATCGAGATGCGCTGGCGCTGCCCGCCCGAGAACTGGTGCGGGAACTTCTCGGCGTCGACCGCAGCGAGCCCCACGTGGCGCAGCAGCTCGGCCACGCGCTCGCGCACCGCGTCTTCGCCGCTGATCAGCCGGTGCACCCTGATCGGCTCGGCGATGATGTCGATCACCTTCCAGCGCGGGTTGAGGCTCGCGTACGGGTCCTGGAAGATCATCTGCATGCGCCGGCGCTGGCGTTGCGCTTCGGCCCGCGACAGCGCGGTGAGGTCCTGCCCGTCGAACAGGATCCGCCCGCGGGTTGGCGTGTACAGCCCGACCAGCATCCGCGCGATGGTCGACTTGCCGCAACCGGACTCCCCCACGAGCGCGAGCGTCTCGCCCGCGTCGATCCGGAACGACACGCCGTCGACCGCGTGCAGCAGCTGCCGCGGCTTGCCCTCGAGCACGCGGTTGAGCCACGGCGCCGAGACGTCGAACAGCTTGGTGATGTCGCTCGCGCTCACCAGCGGTGCGCGTGCTGCGCTCGAGGCAAGCTCCGCGCCGCCGTCCCCGGCGGCACGAGCGGCGGGCGGATCGGCGCGGTGGGTCATGCGCGCGCTCCGGCCGCGGGCGTTCGCGCCGCGCTCGCGTCGTGCAGCCAGCACGCGGCCATCGACGCGCCCGCCGGCATCGGCTCGGGGCGGCGCTCGTGGCACACCGCCAACGCGCGCGGGCAACGCGGGTTGAACGCGCATCCTCGGGGAATCGCGTTCAGGCGCGGCATCGCGCCGTCGATCTGCTCGAGCCGGTGGCGGTCGTGGGCCACCGAGGGAATCGACCCCATCAGGCCGACCGTGTAGGGGTGCTGCGGGCGGTGGATCACGTCGGCCACCGGGCCGATCTCGGCGATGCGGCCCGCGTACATCACGGCAACGCGATCGGCGGTCTCGGCGATCACGCCCATGTCGTGCGTGACGAGCATCACGGCGGTGCGTTTCTCGCGGCACAGCGACTTGAGCAGCTCGATGATCTGCGCCTGGATCGAGACGTCGAGCGCCGTGGTGGGCTCGTCGGCGATGATCAGCTTCGGTTCGGCGGCGAGCGCCAGCGCGATCACCACGCGCTGGCGCATTCCGCCCGAGAACTGGTGCGGGTAGTGATCGATGCGCGCCGCCGCGGCCGGAATGCCTGTGGCCTCGAGCAGCTCGACCGCGCGCGCGCGGGCCTTCGCCTCGCTCATGTTCAGGTGCGCCTGGATCGTCTCGATCAGCTGCCTGCCGACCGTGTACAGGGGGTTGAGCGAGGTGAGCGGGTCCTGGAAGATCGCGCCGATCTCGCGGCCCCGGATCTTGCGCATCTCCTCGGGCGGCAGCGTGTCGATGCGCAGCCCGTTGAGTTTCACCTCGCCGCCCGCGATTCGCCCCGGCGGCTCGAGCAGCCCGATGATCGCCGCGCCCGTGATCGACTTGCCCGCGCCCGATTCGCCCACCACGCCCAGCACCTCCCCGGGGGCGATCTCGAACGACACGCCGTCGATCGCGGTGAGCACGCCGCGCCGGGTGGGAAACTCCACCCTGAGGTCGCGCACTTCCAGGAGCGGCGTGGCGGTCATTGCAGTTTCGGGTTGAGCGCGTCGCGCAGCCAGTCGCCGAGCAGGTTCACCGACATGCACAGCAGCACCAGCGCGAGGCCCGGCAGCACCACCAGCCACCACTCGCCCGAGTACAGGAAGTTGTTGCCGGTGTTGATCATCGTGCCCAGCGAGGGCGAGGTGGGCGGCACGCCCACGCCCAGGAACGAGAGCGTGGCCTCGGTGATGATCGCGGTGGCCACGTTGATTGTTGCGATCACCAGCACCGGGCCGAGCACGTTGGGCAGCACGTGGCGCAACATGATCTTCCACGGCGGCACGCCGATCACGCGCGCCGCCTGCACGTACTCCTTGCTCTTTTCCACGAGCGTGGAGCCGCGCACCGTGCGCGCGTACTGCACCCAGTTCGCCAGCCCGATCGAGCCCACCAGCACCGCGATCGCCATCCAGTCGGTGTGCGCGTCGCGGGGCAGCACCGCGCGCGCAACGCCGTCGATCAGCAGCGCGATCAGGATCGCGGGGAACGACAGCTGCACGTCGGCCACGCGCATGATGAACGCGTC
>DATCZK010000186.1:0-4539 GCA_036525975.1 Burkholderiaceae bacterium
GTCGTGCACGCCGACCTCGACGCGCTGCGCCAGCCCGCGAGCCGCACCGGCGCGGCAACCGACTCCACGCGCAGCCAGAAGATCATCGGGCTGCGCCGGATGATCGCGCAGAAGATGCAGGAGTCCAAGCGCCACATCCCGCACTTCACCTACGTGGAGGAAGTGGACGTGACCGAGATGGTGGCGCTGCGCGACGAGCTGAACCGCCAGCACGGCGCCACTCGCGGGGAGCTGTCGCCGCTGGCGTTCGTGATCCGCGCCATCGTGCGCGCCGTTGCCGGATTTCCGAACGTCAACGCGCGCTTCGACGACGAGGCCGGCGTTCTGACCCTGTACGACGCGGTGCACCTGGGCGTGGCCACGCAGACCGACTCGGGCCTGATGGTGCCGGTGCTGCGCCAGGCGCAGACGCTCGACCTGTGGGCCTGTTCGGCCGCGATCGCGCAGCTCGCCGCGGTCGCCCGGGCGGGCAAGGCCTCGCGCGACGACCTCTCGGGCTCCACCATCACCGTCACGAGCCTCGGCAAGCTCGGCGGCATCGTCTCCACACCGGTGATCAACCACCCCGAGGTCGCGATCGTGGGCATCAACCGCATCGTCGCACGCCCGGTCGTGCGCGACGGCGCGGTGCAGGTGCGCCAGATGATGAACCTCTCGTCGTCGTTCGACCACCGCGTGGTCGACGGTGCGGTGGCCGCGGCCTACATCCAGAGCGTTCGCCAGTTGCTCGAGCACCCCGCCACGCTGTTCATCGACTGAGCGCGCAACGGAATCCGATGTAGACGACCGCGGTGTCGGCGGGCTTGGACTGGAGGTGCCCGGCGCGCATCTGCGCCGCGCCGTACCACCACGAGCCTCCGCGCGTGCGCCGCTCGGAGTTGCCGGTCGCGCCGCGCGGCTCGTCGACCCACTCCCAGAGGTTCGCCCCCATGTCGTGCAGTCCGTTGACGCCCGGCGGCGTCGCCGAAGTGCGCGCGTGGCCGTGGCCTCTGGAGAGACCGGCGCGATGCGCGACCGCGCGACGCTTCGCGTCCGGGCCGCAGTCGTCGAGGCACTGCGCGCCGGCCGGCGAGTCGCCGCTCGGGAACGCGTAGGTGCGGCCCCTGACGAGCGGCGCGGGCGGCGCGGCGCGCCGCTCGGTGTACGCCGCCGCCACCCACTCGTCGTCGGTCGGCAGCCGCGCGCCCGCCCAGCGGCAGAACGCGTCGGCCTCGAACCAGGTCAGGTGCGCCGCGGGCTCGTCGTCCGCCGCGGGCACCTCGCGCCCGAAAGGCGTCGACCAGTTCCACCCGGGCTTGCTCACCCAGCCGGCTTCGTAGACCGAGCCGCCGCCCTCGCGCTCGGCGCGCGTCACCGTGCCGGTGGCCTGCACGAAGCGGCGGAACTGGGCCACGGTGGTCTCGGTGCGCGCGATCGAGAAGCTGCCGAGATCGACCCAGTCGATCTGCCCCGCGGCCGACCGGGCGGGCGCCGTGACGCACAATAGCGCCAGCGCCGCCGCCAGCGCGTTGCGGATCGCGACGAGCGCGCCGACTCTGATACCCTGCGCCAGTCCCATGGCCGCGATGATACCGCCCGCCGCCCCCACGCTCGTCCTCGACTTCGCCCACCCCGCGGTTGCGCCACGCTTTCGCGTGATCAACGACGGCGTGATGGGCGGCGTGTCGACGTCCCGACTGGCGCTCGCCGGCGATGCGCTGCGCTTCGAGGGCGAGGTGTCCCTCGAGAACAACGGCGGCTTCGCGTCGTTCCGAGGGCCCGTCCACATCCCGGCCAACGCCACGGCGCTGCTGTTGACGGTGCGCGGCGACGGCAAGCGCTACAAGCTCACGCTGAAGACGGACGACACCGACGCGGCGCCGCAGTATCAGGCGCCCTTCACCGCGCCGGATCGCTGGACGACGGTGCGCTTCGCTCCGGCCGACTTCGCCGCGAGCTTTCGCGGCCGGCCGGTGCCCGCGCCCGCGCTCGCGTTCGGCGCGGTGCGCGCGATCGGCGCGTTGATCTCGGACCGGCAGGCGGGCGCGTTTCGGCTCGAGCTTCGGCCACTGAAGGTGGAGTGAGCCCCGGCTCCGTCGGGAGCAGCGGGTCGTGTCGGGTCTCGACCACGCCCTTCATCGTCGGCAACCCGAACCCGGCGCCCGGGGAATCAGTTCAGTCCGGGTTCGGAGATCCGCAGGTGCACCGATCCCCAAGCAAAGCCCGCGCGAACGTCGCTCGGCGTGGCCAGGAAACGCCGCTTGAAGCTTCGGTTGAAGTAGGAGATGTCGCCGAAGCCCGCCTCGAGCGCGATCGCCGTCACCGACCAGGTCGCGTAGCGCGGGCTCGTGAGCATGCCGCGAGCCAGCTCGAGCCGTCGCTCGAGCGCAAACTCGCTGAAGGTGGTGCCGGCCTCCTCGAACAGCATCTGCACGTAGCGCGGCGAAACGCCCTGCTGCGCGGCCAACCGCTCGAGGCGGAGCCCCGGGTCGCGGGTCAGTTCGGCCTTGACCGCCTCGCGGCGCGCCGCGCGGGCGCCGCGCTCGCTCGCGATCTGCCGGCCCTCCCCGGTCACGCCGATCGCCAGCGAGATCAGGTCGTAGACGTGCGTGGCAAAGACCCGGGCAACCTGCGGGTCGGCGAGCCTGTCGGGCATGTTCGCCACGTAAGTCCTCAACAGCGACAGCGCCTCGGTGTCGCGCGCAATGCAGCGCGCCGCCGCGGCGCTCACGTTGTTCGCCAGGGCCAGCGCACCGAACGGCACGCGCACCGACAGATACGAGGCCTGCACGAACTGCAGCGCGGCCGGCTCGCGGTAGACGAGCAGAACGCCGTCGCCCACCTGCGGCACGCCCTCCCGCCGGCCCTGCGTCACGGCCATGTGGCCGCCGGTCTTGATCATCAGGCAGACCGTGTCCTCGCCATCGGCGAGCATCGGCGTGGGCCGGTTCATGCGCGCGGTCAACGGGGAGAGCATCCGCGCCCGCCGCAAGCCGGGCGCCATGGCCAGGGTCATCTCCACCGCGTGGCCGGGCTCCGCGTCGATCTCGAGCTGGACGGAACGGTCGAAGAGGTCTCGCAGCGCAGGCAGGCGCTGCGCGGGCGGCAGCTCGCGCGTGCAGAAACGAACGACACCGCCTGCCGCAACGGCGGCGCTGTCCGGCCCCCCCGTGTTCATCATCTTGGCGTCATCTCCCGGATGGGCCGTCGCGCTCGTTCAGCGATTCTGGCCCGCGCGCGCCCGATTGTCCACACGCGGGCGCGGCCCGTCGGCCGCTCGCGCAGTTCGCCCAGGGCATGGCGGGATTTCGCGCCAGCCCAAGACGCCCCCCCCACGCGCTGCACACAATGGGTCACGTCTACCTCAAGGAGAGAGCCATGAAACGCAGCACTTTGGTATGGGGCGGAACGCTGGCCTCGGTCGTCACCCTCGCGATCACGGTCGTTCCGGCGGTTCTCGCAGACATGGCGCCGCCCACCGAGAGCAAGGGTGTCGCGGCGAAGATGATCGGCGCCCTGCCCCTGGCCCCGGAACTGGACGGCGTCGGCGCTCGGCAGCTGAGGATGCGCGTGGTCACGCTCGCGCCCGGAGGGGTCTTCGCCGTTCACAGCCACAAGGACCGGCCCACCGTGGAATACGTCCTCAAGGGCAGCGCCAAGGAGTACAAGGGCGACGCGAGCAAGACCTACGTGGAGGGCGACTCCGTGCTCGCCGACAGGAACACCACGCACTGGTGGCGAAACGAAGGCACCGAACCCGCGATATTCGTCGCCGTCGACATCTTCAACCCCCCGCAGTGACCGGTTGACCGCCCCCGGCAGCCGACGCCGGCGGATCCGTCCGCTCTCGTCGGCC
This sequence comes from Burkholderiaceae bacterium, assembly GCA_036525975.1. Classification (GTDB taxonomy): domain Bacteria; phylum Pseudomonadota; class Gammaproteobacteria; order Burkholderiales; family Burkholderiaceae_E; genus Quisquiliibacterium. Next base: position 3,836 of record DATCZK010000186.1, read on the forward strand.
CCGGGGCGGCCGTCGCACCGGCTCTAGGCGCCGGGCGCGTCGGGCAGCCCGGCCGCCCGCAGGTCGGAGACGATCCGCGAGACCATCCGTTCGTCGCGATACGGCTGGGCTTGCGCGTAGCCGGTGGGCGTGAGCGCCGGCGCGAGCCTGGTGACTTCGCCGGCCACCCGCCTGGCGTCCGCCACCCACCCGCTGCGCACCAGCGCGCTCGCCAGGATCAGGCGGCCGTGCACCGCCGCCGGCGCGACGCGCAACGCCTCGCGCCCGGCGATCACCGCAAGGTCGACGAGGCCGGCGTCCCGGTAGGCCGTGGCGAGGATTTCCGCGAACCAGGCCGGGTAGACGGGCATGTACCGGATCGCGCGCTTGGCGTGGACGACGGCGGCGGCCGGTTCCCCGCAATGCAGCAGCACGTTGGCCAGGAACACGTTGGCATTGCTGCAGCCCGGCCGGATGTCCAGCGCCTGTCGCGCGATCGCCAGCGCTTCGTCGAAGCGGCGTTGCAGCAGGCGCACGTTGCCGAGCACGGTGTGCGCCTGGCCGTCGGCGTCGGGCATCGCAGCCGCCCGCTCGGCCCATTCGCCGGCGAGCTCGCGGGCGAGCACCGGGTCGCCTCCCCAGCCCCGCGTCAGGTCGAACCAGAAGGTCAACGCCACCCAGGTGGCCCCGAGAGGGGAATCGGGCGCGCGTTGCGCAACGCTCTC
>DATCZK010000187.1:0-30506 GCA_036525975.1 Burkholderiaceae bacterium
CGAAGCGCAGCGCAAAGAGCGCCACCCCGCCCGAGCCCTGCACCAGCACGCGATCGCCGGGCCGCGTCGTGCTGCACACGGCGAGCGCGGTCCAGGCCGTGAGCGCCGCGCACGGCAGCGTGGCGGCCTGCTCGTCGCTGAGGTAGGCCGGCACCTTCGCCAGCCCCTGCTCGGATACGCACATGAACTCCGCCATCGCGCCGTCGACCGGACCGCCCAGCGAACTGGTCAGCCGCTCGAGGTCGGGCTCGCCGCCGATCCAGTTCTGGAAGAACATCGGGCAGGCGCGATCGCCCACGGCCACGCGCGTCACGCCCTCGCCCACCTCCACCACCTCGCCCACGCCGTCCGAGAGCGGGATCAGCGGCAGCGTTCCGGTGAAGCTGCCATAGCCGCGGTCGAGCACGAACAGGTCGCGGTAGTTGAGCGACGCCGCCTTCATCCGCAGCAGCACCTGCCCCGGTCCGGGTCGCGGCTCGGCGCGGGTGGCCATCTTCAGGTTGTCGAAACCCCAGTCGTCCTGGATCTGGAATACGCGCATCGCAAGTCCTTCGCATTCGGCTTGGTGAATCCGGGCACGGCGCGCGCGCCGTGCGTGGCAGGGATCGCGGCACGGCGCGCGCGTCGTGCTGCGCAGAGAATAGCAACGTCCGGCGTTCGCGTGCCGGGCAACAGAGTCAAGACCCGCGCACGCCGTTCGTCGGGCGCCAGCGGCATTCGATCGCCCCGCGAAAGCGAACGCGGCGTGCACGGCCGACGATCGGCTTCGAAAGGAGCGACGCCATGAACGCCATTGCCGAAGCGATCGATCTGCTCGAAGCCAAGTACGCGATTGCCGATCCGGTCGAACTGCTCGAAGCCGAATGCAACGCCCACGGCTACTACGACCCGGGCATCGCCGACGACTACCCGCCGGCGAGCGACGAAGCCTGCAGCGAGCGCGTGCTGGGCTGGACGGTGGAGCGCATCTGCTCGACCGAGTTCCCCTCGCACGACGCCGACGCTAGCGCGTCGTGACCACCACCAGCCGGTCGGTTCCCGACTCGGCGCCCCAGGCCTCGCCGGGGCGGCCGAGCATCTGACGCACGGCGGCGCCGGGCCGGTCGCTGGCAAAGCGCTCGAAGCGCTCGGCGAGCGGGTCGAAGCGCAGGATCGCGTTGGCGTTGAAGTCGGTGATCCAGACCTTGTCGCGCTCGTCCACGTACACCGAGTAGGTGCGCGGCGACTCCCCCGGCGGCATCCACTTCTTCCACGCGCCCGTGGCCGGGTCGAACACGCTCAGGTTCCCCGAGTTCCACTCGCTCACCCAGATCCTCCCCTTCGAGTCGGACCACACCCGGCGCGCGCCCTGGCGCGGCGTGGGCGGCTCGATCACGCGCGCCTCGCCGCTCGCGGTATCGATCCTGGCGATGTGGCTGCCGGCGAGCGAGGCGTAGTAGATCTCGCCCTCGGGCGTGGCGGCGATGCCGTACGGCCCGCGCCCGCGCGGCGCGCTCCAGACCCGCACCTGCGCGGTGCCCGGGTTCACGCTGCCGTAGTAGCCGGCCTGCCCGGTGAACCACAGCACGCCGCGCCGGTCGAACGCGGCGGTGTTCAGGTTCGTGTAGGGCGTGCCTTCGGGCAACGGGTATCGCCGCACTTCGCGCGTTTTCGGGTCCACCCTGACGATCGCGTTGAGCCCGCTGTCGGTGACCCAGGGCGCGCCGTCGGGCCCGACGATCACGCCGTGCGGCGACGAGCCGCTGCCCAGCGCGACGTGCTCGGTGCGCCCGGTGCGCGGGTCGAGGTAGCCCAGCTCCCCGCTGCCCTGCGCCGTGTACCACACGCCGCCGTCGGGCGCCGGGGCCACGTCGTGCGGACGCGACCCGGGCGGCACCGGAAAGTAGCGCACCGATTGCGCGTGCGCGTCGTGCAGCGCACCCGCGGCCAGCAGCAGCGCCAGCGCCGCGCCGCGAACCGCACCGGCCATCGCTTTCTGGATCACGCCTTCGCTCCGTTGTGGCATCAGCGTCTATCGTGCGCCGCCGTGCCGCTGCCGGCAATATCCCGGGCGGTCGCGACGAGGCCCGCTCGCGGCGCGCGTTGACGCGTGCCGGCGGGGATGATCAACTTCGCCACCGATGGACGAATCGCCGCGCCCCCCGATCTTCTACGGCTGGATCGTCGTGGCCGCGGCGTTCGTCTGCATGTTGGCGATCTTCGGCACCGCGTACTCGTTCGCGGCCTTCTTCGAGTCCTTCGCCTCCGAGTTCAACGCCGACCGCGCCGACGTCGCGCTCGTGTTCGGGCTCTCGGGTCTGCTGTACTTCATCCTCGGCGCGCCCGCGGGCGCGCTCGCCGACCGGCTGGGGCCGCGCACCACCTGCACGGCCGGGATGGCGGTGCTCGCGCTGGGCCTGTTCGCGGCGAGCTTCGCGAACACGCTCGCGGTCGTGTACCTGGCCTTCGGCGTGGGGGTGGGGCTCGGGGTGGGCCTCGTCTACACGCCGGCGATGGGCGCGGTGCTGCCCTGGTTCGTGCGCCGGCGCGGCTTCGCCTCGGGCATCGCGAGCTCGGGCATCGGCGCCGGCACGCTGGTGGTGCCGCTGGCCGCGGCCGCGCTGATCGCGGCCTTCGACTGGCGCGTCGGGCTGAGGGTGATGGCGCTCGCGATCGCCACGCTCGGGGTGGGCGCGGCGTGGCTGATGGAGAAGAACCCGGCCCGGCGGGGGCTGGGCCCCGACGGCGGCCCGGTGATCGACCCCTCGCGCAGCGCGGGGCACTCCGCGCTCTCCGGCCTCACGTTGCGCGAGGTGCTGCGAACGAAGCAGTTCTGGTGGCTCTACCTCGCCACCTTCATGACCGCGCCCACGATGTTCACCCCGTTCGCCCACGTTGCGGTGCACGCGCGCGACCTCGGGGTGGCCGAAGCGCAGGCCGTGGCGCTGGTGGGGCTGATCGGCGTGGGCAGCCTCACCGGGCGCTTCGGCATCGGCGCGCTCGCCGACCGGCTCGGTCGATTGCTCTCGCTCGTGCTGCTGCAGGGGCTCCTGATCGCCACCTATCTGCTGTGGTGGGCGGCGCCCGGATACGCGCTGCTCGCGGTGTTCGCGGTGAGCTTCGGCGTGTTCTACGGCGGCATCGTCTCGCTGCTGCCGCCGATCTGCATGGACCTGTTCGGCGGGCGCGCGGTGTCGTCTGCCATCGGCGTGCTGTACTCGGCCGCGGCGGTGGGCAACCTCGCGGGGCCCGTTGCCGCGGGCGCCGCCTTCGACCAGTGGGGAAGCTACACGCCGGTGTTCGTCGCGTGCGCGCTCGCCTCGATGATCGGGCTGTGGGCCGGATGGCGGTTGCTCCGCAGCGAGCCGCCCGCCGCCTAGGCACTGCGCGCGCTGCCCGCGCGCCCGCGGGCGTCAATGACGATTGCCATTGATCGCCGGCGAGGACCGTGCGTTACTCGACCCGTCACGGGAGCGTGGGTTCCCGGCGGCGGAGGACATGATGAACACGACAACTACGCAGATGGCCGACGTGATGATCCACGTCGACGAGAGCACCTCGCACGCCGACCGCGAAGCGCTGCGATCGGAGCTGCTCGCGCGCGACGGGGTGATGGCGGCCGATTACCACGACGACAAGCCGCACCTGATCCTCGTGCTCTACGACCCGGACGAGGTCAGCTCCAAGCAGCTGCTCGAGGTGCCGGCGGCGCGAGGCCTGCACGCGCAACTCGTCGGGCTCTGAGCAACGCCGCGAGCCGGCGCGGCGAGCCGGGCGCGGCGCGCGTCAGTACCGCGACTTCATGAACTCGATTCCCGGTCGCAGCAGGCGCCGCCAGGCGCCCGCGCACCGGGCGTCGAACTTCGGGTCGGCCTCGGCGGCCGCCCGAATCAGGCAGTCGAGCCACAGATCGTAGAGCTCCGGCCTGATGTCCAGGCCGTTCCTGCCGTGACGCTCGGCCAGCCGCTCGAGGTGGACTCGCTGCTCGGGGTCGTCGCCCGAGAGCATCATGATGTAGAGCGAGGTCCTCAGCAGCCGGGTCTGCCTGCGAAAGTCGGTGTGCTCGAATTTCCCCGCCACTTCGCCCGAGGAAGCGAGGAACAGAGCGTAGAAGCGGTGCAGAAAGCCCGCGTGCGCGGCGCACCGCTCGAGGCTGTCGTTGAACAGCTCGACGTCGCGCTCGCGCGCCTCGCGCTCAGTGCTCATGGCGCAACTCGCGTTCGGCGCGCTCGCCTGCCGCGCGGCTGCGCCGCGCCGAACACCCGAGCGCCGCAACGACGAAAGGCGCCAGTCTGAACCATCGACGTTCATGGCCTCTTCTCGAGCTCATGCGCCTCGAACGAAGGCGTGAGACCTCGAATTCAGTTGCGCAAGGAAAAACCCCTGCGGTGTTCGGGTGTGGCGTCGCGGGGCGCGTGCGAGTCTAGCACCGCACGCGCGCCGGGGCCATCGGGGATCGTGCCGCCGCATTCGCGCCAAACGCCGCGGCGCGCCGTGCTAACCTCGAATCGCGCGGGCTCGATTCACGCTGGCCGGTTCGCATCGCGTGCGAGAGCGAAGCGCGAAACGCGGCTGCGCGTTTGCGCCCGCGAACACCACCGGGCCCTGCACGATGAGCGAACGCGCCGAGTTCTACCAGCGGATCGACGAGCTGGCGATGACGCCCCTGTGGGAAGTGCTGCACGCGCTGGTGCCGCCCGAGCCGGCGGTGCCTTGCGACCCGGCGATCTGGCGCTGGCCCGAGGTGAAGCCCTTCCTGCTCGAATCCGGCGCGCTGATCACGGCCGAGGAAGCGGTGAGGCGCGTGCTGATCCTCGAGAACCCGGCGATGCGCGGGCAGTCGCTGATCACGCCGAGCCTGTACGCCGGGCTGCAGCTGATCCTGCCGCACGAGATCGCGCCCAGCCACCGCCACACCCAGTCGGCGCTGCGCTTCATCGTGGACGGGCGCGGCGCGTACACGGCGGTGGACGGCGAGCGCACGACGATGCATCCGGGCGACTTCATCATCACGCCCTCGTGGACCTGGCACGACCACGGCAACGAGGGGGTGGACGGGCGCGCCGAACCGGTGGTCTGGCTCGACGGCCTCGACATCCCGATCGTGCGGATGTTCGGCGCCGCCTTCGCGGAGAACTTCGGCGAACGCGCGCAGCCGGTGGCGCGCCCCGAGGGCGACAGCGCGGCCCGCTACGCCCACAACCTGGTGCCGGTGCGCCACGCGCACCGCGGCAAGACCTCGCCCGTGTTCAGCTACCCCTACGCGCGCTCGCGCGAGGCGCTCGCCCGGCTCGCGCAACACGGCGAGATCGACGACTGGGTGGGCGTGAAGATGCGCTACGTGAACCCGATCGACGGCGGATGGGCGATGCCCACGATCGGCACCTTCCTGCAGCTCGTGCCGGCCGGCTTTCGCGGCCGCGGCCACCGCAGCACCGACGGCGCCGTCTACTCGGTGGTCGAGGGCACCGGCCGCGCCCGCATCGTGCGCGGCGAGCGCGAGTTCGGCTTCCGGTTCGGGCCCAAGGACCACTTCGTGGTGCCGCCCTGGTTCACGCTCGCGCTCGACGCGACCGAGGAGTGCGTGCTGTTCTCGTTCTCCGACCGTCCGGTGCAGCAGGCGCTCGGTCTGCTGCGCGAGGAGTTCATCGACGACGCGCGCGCCTGAGGATTGGCGTCACCACCAGCGGCGCGAAGTACATCGGGATCTGCGCGATCCCCACGTACAGCGAGAACACCTCCCCGGCGGTTCCGGCCGTGATCGCGAGCATCAGCCCCATGTTGCGGTTGCCGAAGATCAGCGCGGCCTCGTAGCCGGCGTCGACGCCGCGCGCGCGCAGCAGCGCGTAGCCCGCCAGGTGCAGCACGACCGCCGCGACGCACGCGAACAGCAGCAACTGCGCGATCAGGCCCGGGTCGCGCAGGAAGCGCGCGGTGACCCCGTCCATCACCGCGATCGCGAACACCACCAGCAGCACCACGTTCAGCCCCGCGAGCAGCTCGTCGTTGCGCGCCAGGCGCGACACGCCGAGCGCCCGCCGCGCGGCCCACGCGATCACGAACGGAGCGGCGACGAAGGCGCTCGCGCGCAGGAAGAAAGCGCCGAGATCCACCTGCAGCCCCGACCCCGGGAGCAGCAGCGCGAGCAGCGCCGTGAGCGTGACGGGCAGCGCCAGCGTCGCCACCACGGTGCCGAACACCGAGAGCGCGCCCGCGAGCCCGACGATCATCGCGAACACGGCCGCCGAACCGATGGGCGGCGCGGCGGCCTGCAGCACGAGCGCACGGCCCAGGCCTTCGTCCAGCCCCCCCGCCGCGGCCAGCGCCCAGACCACGAGCGGAGAGCCCACCAGAAGCCACGACACCAGCCACAGCCCCGGGCCCGGCGCGCGCACCACGCGCGCGAGCGCCCCCCAGTCGAGCCGCAGCAACGCCGCGGTGAAGGTGCCGATCACGGCGGCCTCGAGCAGCGGGCGCGCGAGCGAGGCGAGCTGCGGAAAGACGATGCCGGTGAAGACGCCCAGCGGCAGCGCCCAGCGCGCGTGCCGCCCGAGCGGCGCGAGCAGGGCCTGTAGCAATGCAGGAATCAGCCGGGCTCGGGCCATGGCCTCTGCGCCGGGCGCAGCTGCTCGAGCAGGCGCGACATGCGCAGCACCCCCAGGTCGTCGAAGCGCTTGCCGATCACCTGCACTCCGAGCGGGAGGCCGTCGGGGGTGTAGTCCCAGTTCAGCGACGCCGCCGGCTGCTCGCTCATGTTGTAGGCCACCGTGAACGCGATGTGCGGCAGCGCGTCGTGCGGGTCGTCGGTCGGGCTCGGAAGCTCGACCTCGTAGGGCGGTATGGGCGAGGTGGGCGAGATCAGGAAGTCGAACGGGGCGGTTGCGCGCACGGCGGCCTCGCGCATCAGCACGACCTGCGTGTACCCGTTCATCACGTCGGCCCCGGTGAAGCCGCCCGCGCGCCAGGTGCACCACTCCACGATGAACGGGTGGATCCGGGCCAGCGCCGACTCCGGAAGGTCGCGCACCTCGTTGTACGAGCGCGCCTCGAAGAACAGCTGGATGCCCTCGAGCATCGCCTCGGTCATGAAGCTCGGAATGCGTTCCACGACCGCACCCGCGCGCTCGAGCGCGCTCGCCGCCGCGTGCGCCGCGCGGCCAACCTCGGGGTCCACCGCCAGGCCCACCCCCATGTCGGGGAGGAACCCCACGCGCAGCCCCTTCGCCGCGAGCCCCTCGAGCGCGCCCGGGTAGTCGATTTCCCGATACGGCAGGCTCATGAAGTCGCGCGCGTCGGGACGCGACAGCTCCACGAGCAGCATCGCGCTGTCGCGCACCGTGCGCGTCATCGGCCCCGCCACCCGGCCCATGTAGGGGGGATCGATCGGAATCCGCCCGAGGCTCGGCTTGAGGCCGAAGAAGCCGCCGTGGGTGGCCGGCAGGCGCACCGACCCGCCGATGTCGGTGCCCACGTGCAGCGGGCCGTAGCCCGCCACCACGGCGGCCGCCGCCCCCGACGACGAGCCCGAGGTGTTGCGGTCGAGCCGCCAGGGATTGCGCGTGATGCCGTGGATCGACGACAGCCCGGCGGAGAGCATCCCGTAATCGGGCATCGTGGTCTTGCCGAGGATCACGCAGCCCGCCTCGCGCGCGCGCGCCGCCACCGGGGCATCGTCCGCCTGCGGCGTGAGGTCGTTCACCACGCAGCCCACCGGCGAGGGGTCGCCGCGCGTGTGGATGTTCTCCTTGAGCGTGATCGGCACGCCGTCGAGCGCCGAGCGCTGCGCGCCCGCGCGCCAGCGCGCCTGCGACTCGCGCGCCGCGGCCAGCGCGCTCTCGCGGTGCACCAGGTACATCGCGTTGATCGACGGCTCCCAGGCGGCGATCCGGTCGAGCGCCGCGGTGGCCACCTCCACCGGCGAGAGCCCGCCGGCGGCGAATCCGGCCGACAACTCGGCCGCGCCGAGCGCGTGCAGCGAGGTCATCGTGCCTCTCCCTTTCTCTTCGCGGTGCGAGCCCCGGCCGCGGGCGTGCCGGCGCGCCGGCCCCGCTCGAGGTCGTGCAGCGCCGGGATGCCGGCCACGGCCGGGAACGAGCGCGCGGCGCGCACCGCGCGCACCACCGCCGCCGCCACCACCGACGCGGCGGCCACGCCCAGCAGCGTGGGGTCGCCGGCCTTGCCCGCGCGCCCGGTGGCGAGCGCGAACAGCGTGTCGCCGTCGAGCATCGTGTGCACCGGGCTGATCGCGCGCGCGAGCCCGTCGTGGCCCATCAGCGCCACGCGCTGGGCCTGCGCCTTGGTGAGTCGCGCGTCGGTCGCGATCACGCCGATCGTGGTGGCGGTGCCCGGGTCGACCATCGCCGGCACCTCGCCCGCGAGAATCGCGCGCGTCGTGCCGGCGAGGCGCATCGCCCCGGCCTCGCGCGCACCGGCGATCGGCTCGCCGGTTGCGGGCTCGAGCACGTCGCCCATCGCGTTCACCGCCACGATCGCCCCCACCGTGAAGCTGCCCACGCGCAGTGACGCGCTCGCGATCCCGCCCTTCATCGCGCGCCCGAAGCCGAACAGCTTGCCCACCGTGGCACCGGTGCCCGCGCCCACCGAGCCCTCGGCCGGCGGCCCCCCGCCGGCCGCCTCGCACGCGGCATAGCCGGCGTCGGCGCCGGGCCGGATCCGGTGATCGCCGTAGGCCAGGTCGAACAGGATCGCCGCCGGCACGATCGGCACCCGCGCGGGCCCCGCCTCGAACCCGACGGCGCGCTCCTCGAGCCAGCGCACCACCCCGCCGGCCGCGTCGAGCCCGAACGCGCTTCCCCCGGAGAGCAGCACCGCGTGCACCTGCTCGACCAGGCTCGAGGGCGCCAGCAGTTCGGTCTCGCGCGTGCCGGGCGCCGCGCCGCGCACGTCCACCGCCGCCACGGCTCCCTGCGGCACCAGCACCACCGTGCACCCTGTGGGCCCGGCCGGGTCGGTGTAGTGGCCGACCGTGCACCCCGCAACGTCGGTGATCGCGTCGCGTTTCGAGACAGTGGGTCGGGAATCGCGCATGGAGCGCGTAGGTTACCGCAGCCGGGGTGGTTATGATCGTGCCCTGGAGAAGGAGCGTTGCGAATGCACCTGTTCGACCTGGGCGGCAAGGTTGCCGTGATCACGGGCGCGAGCCGCGGGATCGGCCGCGCGATCGCCGAGCGCATGGCCGAGCACGGCGCGAGCGTCGTGATCTCGAGCCGCAGGATCGAGGCCTGCGAGCAGGTGGCGGCGGGCATCCGCGAGCGCGGCGGCGAAGCCTCGGCCGCCGCCTGCCACATCGGGCGCAAGGAAGACCTGCGCGCGCTCGTGGAGGGCACGCTCGCGCGCTGGGGGCGGATCGACGTCCTCGTGTGCAACGCGGCCGTGAACCCGTACTTCGGGCCGTCGGCGCAGATGAGCGACGAGGCCTACGACCGCGTGATGAACAGCAACGTGCGCAGCAACTTCTGGCTGTGCAACATGGTCGCACCCGCGATGGCCGAGCGCGGCGACGGCTCGATCATCATCATCTCCTCGATCGGGGGGTTCCAGGGTTCGGATCGTCTCGGCGTGTACGGGATCTCGAAGGCCGCCGACATGCAGCTCGCGCGCAACCTGGCCGTGGAGTGGGGGGCGCGCAACGTGCGCGCCAACTGCATCGCTCCCGGGCTGGTGAAGACCGACTTCGCGAAGGCGCTGTGGGACAACCCCGAGATCCTGCGAAAGACCGTGCAACACACGCCGCTGCACCGCATCGGCGAGCCCGACGAGATCGCCGGAGCGGCGGTGTTTCTGGCGGCCCCCGCGGGCAGCTTCGTCACCGGCCAGACGATCGTGATCGACGGCGGCCGGCTGGCGGGGTTCTCGCGCGCCGATTGAACAACCGGGAGAGCAAGGAAATGAACCAGAAGAAACGAGCGAACCAGAACGAGAAGTCCGAGACCTACCAACGCGGCCTCGCCGCGCGCAAGAAGGTGCTGGGCGAGGAGTACGTCGACAACGCGCTGCGCAGCGCCGACGCGTTCTCGCGCGACCTGCAGGACTACCTCACCGAGCACGCCTGGGGCGCGTCGTGGGCGCGCGAGGGCGGGCTCGACTTCAGGACGCGCAGCATGATCAACCTCGCGATGATCAGCGCGCTCAACCGCCCCCACGAGCTCGAGCTGCACCTGCGCGGCGCGCTCCGAAACGGCGTGACCCGCGACGAGATCAAGGAGGTCCTGCTGCAGGTGGCCGTGTACTGCGGCGCCCCGGCGGCGGTGGACAGCTTCCGCACCGCGAGGAAAGTGCTCGCCGAGGTCGACGCGAAGGGCCTGGGCGGCTAGCCGGCGCCTGGGCGGCGCCTGGCCGGCGCCTGGCACGCGCCGAGCCTGCGCTCGGCCGGCGCCTAGCCGGCGCCGTTGCGCGCGGGCACGCCTGGCGCGCCCGCGTCCCAGTAGAGCCCCGTCATCATCCGCAGCCCCTCGCGCGCGAGCGGCGCGAGCATGTGCTCGTCGGGCGCGTGCTGCGAGCACGACGCGTAGGAGTGCGGCACCCAGATCGTCGGCATGCCCAGGATGCCGGCGAACACGTCGTTGGGCAGCGTTCCGCCCAGGTTGGGAAGCAGCGCCGGGGGCTTTCCGAGCGTGCGCTCGATCGAGGCCACCGCCCACCGCGCCCAGGGGTCGTCGGGGTCGAGCCGGGTGGCGGTCATCGCCGTCTCGCGCGATGGCGCGACGCGAACGCCGCCGAAGCCCTCGCGCGCGAGGTGGCGCTCGAGCGCGGGCAGGATGTCCTGCGGGTCGGTGCCCACGACGAAGCGCAGCTGGCAGTAGGCGATCGCCGAAGGCGGGATCGCGTTCACCGGACGGTCCGGATTGCCGGTGCGAAACGCCAGCACCTCGAAACTGTTCCAGCCGAACACGCGCTCGGCGGGCGTGAGCGACGCCTCGCCCCAGTCCGGATCGATCTCGGGCCCGTCGCTGCCGCCGTCGACCTCGCAGCCCGCGATCGCGCGGCGCACCGCGTCGGTGAGCGTGTCGGGCCGCCACTCCGGCACGCGAATCTGCCCGCGCCGATCGGTGATCGAGGCGAGCGCGTGCGCGAGCACGATTCCCGGGTTCGCGATCAGCCCCCCCCAGTTGCCCGAGTGGTGCGCGCCCGCGCGAAGATCGAGGCTCAGCTCGAAGTTCATCACGCCGCGCGTGCCGCCGAAGATCGTGGGCTGATCGGGGCGCAGGCGGGGGCCGTCGGAGCCGATCAGCACGTCGGCCGCGAGCTCGTCGCGGTGGGCCTCGCAGAACTCGGCGAGGCCGGGCGAACCCGTTTCCTCGCCCGTCTCGATCAGGATCGTGGAATTGAAGCCGAGCGACCCGCGCACCGCGAGCACGGTGGCGATCGCCGCCAGGTTGATCGTGTGCTGGCCCTTGTTGTCGGCGGTGCCCCGCCCATAGATCCGATCGCCTTCGATCACCACCTTCCACGGCGAGAGCCCCTCGCGCCACGAGGCCTCCTGGCCGCGAACGACGTCGCCGTGACCATAGGTGAACACGGTGGGAAGCCCGGGGTCCTCGACGCGGCGCGCGATCAGCAACGGCCCGTACTGCGCGCGCGGATTGGCGTGCACGGCGCAGACGTACCCGAGCGCCGCGAGCGAGGGTGCGATCTCGCTCGCGAGGTAGGCGCGCAGCGCGGGCTCGCTGCCCGCCTCCTGGCTGGTGGTGGGATAGGCGACACGGCGCGCGAGGTCGGCGACGAAGCCGCCGTCGTCGAAGTACCTCTGGGCGGCCTCGAGGGCATCGCCGCGGTTCGGGGCCTGGGATTTCTCGTTCATGAAGCCTCGGGTGCTCGGTTGCCCGCATCGCGCACCGCCGCCGCGAGCAGCGGCGCGAGCGCGATCCGGTTGGTGGGGTGGGAAATCGCGTCGGTGCTCCAGATCTCGCGCACGCCGGCCGCGTGCATCGTCTCGATCGCGTCGTCGAAGAACAGCGCGTGCGTGACCGCGACGTCCACGCTCGACGCACCCGCCGCGCGCAGCGCCGCGGCCGCCGCGGCGATGGTGCGGCCGGTGCTCGCCATGTCGTCCACGATCACCACCGAACGCGCGCCGAACGCGCGATCGGGCAGCGTGATCTCCACGTCGCGGTCGCCGCGGCGGTGCTTGGTGCACACGGCGAAATCCTGGCCGGCCTGGCGCGCCGCCGCGCCCACCCAGGGCTGCGACTCGGCGTCGGGGCCCACCAGCAGCGCGCCGGGATCGGCCTGGTGCACGAACTCGCCGATCAGCGGCGCGGCCGACAGCGCGACCACGCGCTTTGCCGGCACCGCGTCGGACAACGAGTCGATCCGGTGCAGGTGCGGATCGACCGTGATCACCGCGTCGAACAGGTCCGCGAGGAACCGGCCCACGACGCGCTGGCTCACCGCCTGCCCGGGCTCGAACTCCACGTCCTGGCGCATGTAGCAAAGGTACGGCGCGACCAGCGCGACGCTGCGCGCGCCCTTCTCGCGCGCGGTGCGCGAGGCGAGCAGCAGCTCCACGAGTTTCTCGTTCGGTTCGTGCAGCGTCGCGTACAGCGCGACCTCGCGCGCCATCGGCAGCGGCAGCGCGAGCCGCGTCTCGCCGTCGGGAAAGCGGTGCGCCGCGATTCCCGCCGCTTCCACGCCCAGCAGCGCCGCCAGCGCGCGCGCGGCCCGCGCGTCGCGCTCGAAGTGCAGCAGCACCGCGTCGTTGCCGCCAGCCGGGGTCGCCATCGGTTCAGATCTCCACGAACGGGCGCGGCACGGCCTGAGCGTCGCCCACCGCGTATCCGGTCGACCGCTCGCACAGGCGGCGCGCGAAGGCGAGGTCGGCCGGGAAGCTGGCGTAGACGCGATAGAGCGCCTCGCCCGCGCGCACCTCGTCCCCGAGCTTGCGCAACAGGTCGATGCCGGCGCCGGGCACCTTCGGCGCCCCGGCGAGCCGCGCGATGGTCGCGATCTGCAGGTTGTCGATCGCGGTGACCGCGCCCGCGCGATCGGCCGCGATCTCGAAGCTGAGCGCGCCGAGCGCGGGCGCCTCGCGCCGGCGGCCCTGGGCGTCGATGATCTCGTTCATCTTCGCGAGCGCGCGCCCCGAGTCGAGGATGTCCCTGGCGATCGTGAACCCGTCTCCGCCGCGCACGTCGGGGTCGAACTCGATCACCCGCCCGGCGAGCCTGAGCGCCTTCTGGCGCAGGTCCATCGGCGCGGCCGGGTCGAGGTTGAGCACCTGCATCACGTCGCGCGCCTCGAGCACCGGCCCCACGCCGTTGCCGATCGGCTGGCGGCCGTCGGTGATCACGGCCTCGAGCACGAGCCCCACGTGCCGCGCAACGTACTCGAACAGCTTCTTGAGCCGCTGCGCCTCGGGCATCGAGCGCACCTTGGCCGAGGGCCCCACCGGAATGTCGAGCACCATGTGGGTGGAGCCCGCCGCGCACTTCTTCGACAGGATCGAGGCCACCATCTGTCCGGGCGAGTCGATCGCCAGGGGCCGCGCCACCGAGATCAGCACGTCGTCGGCCGGCGAGAGCTCGGCGGTGCCGCCCCATGCGAGGCAGCCTCGCAGCGTGCGCGCGATCTCGGACATCCGCTCGAAGCCCAGTTCCACCGTGGCGAGCACCTCCATCGTGTCGGCGGTGCCCGCCGGCGAGGTGATCGCGCGGCTCGAAGTCTTCGGGATCAGGATGCCGTGGGCGGCCACGATCGGCACGACCAGCATCGAGGTGCGGTTGCCGGGGATGCCGCCGATGCAGTGCTTGTCCACGACCGGGCGCTCGCGCCAGTCGAGCGAGCGCCCGGCCGCGGTCATCGCCTCGGTGAGCTGCGAGACCTCGTCGCGGTCGAGCTCGAACTGCGAGGTGGCCACGAGAAACGCGGCGAGCTCGATCTTCGCGTAGCGGCTCTGGGCGATGTCGCGCATGATCGCGCGCCACTCGTCGCGCTCGAGCCGCTCGCCCGACATCCTCCGGCGCAGCGAGCGCAGCGACGCCGGCGGCTCGGCGTGGGCGATCGACACCGGCACGCCCTCGGCCACGCCGAGCTGCGCGAACGCCTGCTCCGACAGACCCACCTCGCCGGGCTCCACGATCGCCGCGTCGTCGACCACGTTCACCACCGCCGAGATCGCGCGCCCGTTGCCCTCGACCGAGATGTCGAGCTTGGACAGCGCCTGGAAGCCCTCGGCGCGCACGACGCCGCACTCGCGGTTGAGGTACGCGACGTTCTCGCGATAGGTGTCGATCGCCACCCTGCGCGCCTTCAGGCGGGGCGTTTCGGCCGCGTTGCGATTCTTCATCCGGACTCGCTGGCGCGCACTCGCCCTCAGACGAACAGTTCCACCACCGCGAGCCCGAACATGTAGAAGGGCCTGAGGAAGAAGTGCAAGGTGCCCGACGCGAGCAGGAACAGCACGACGAAAAGCCCGTAGGGCTCGATCCTCGAGAACGCGTAGGCCATCCTGTTCGGGAGCAGCCCCACCACGATGCGCCCGCCGTCCAGGGGCGGCACGGGCAACAGGTTGAGCGCCATCAGGCCGATGTTCACGAAGATGCCGGCCTTGGCCATCTCGATGAAGTACGCCTCGCTCACGCCGAGCGCGATCTGCAGCTTGAGCGCGAGCGCCCACGCGACCGCCATCGCCAGGTTCGCCCCCGGACCGGCCGCCGCCACCCAGACCATGTCCTGCTTGGGGCGCCGCAGGCTGCCGATGTCCACCGGCACCGGCTTGGCCCAGCCGAACAGGAAGCCCCCGCCGCCCAGCGACGAGAGCAGCAGGATCCCGATCGGCACCAGCACGGTGCCCACCGGATCGATGTGCTTGAGCGGATTGAGCGTGATGCGCCCGGCGACGAAAGCGGTCTGGTCGCCGAACACGCGCGCCACGTAGCCGTGCGCCGCTTCGTGCAGCGTGATCGCGAGCAGCACCGGAATCGCGTAGATCGCGATCGCCTGAATGACGTTTCCCATGCGCGCAGTCTAGCAAGGCGCACCCGGGCGACACCCGCGCATCCCGCCGCCGCCCGGGCGCGCCCGCCGCCACCCGGCCCCGCTCGCGCGATGCCATAGAATCGGCGACAAAGCCGCGAGGCGCGTTGCGGTGCCCAAGCGCCTCGCGCACCCGGCCAATCAGAGGTGGAAAGCACGACATGAAGATCACCGTGATCGGCGGCGGCCCCGGCGGCCTGTACTTCGCGCTCCTCACGCGCAAGGCGCGCCCGGGCTGGCAGGTCGACGTCTACGAGCAGAACCGCGCCGACGACACCTTCGGCTTCGGCGTGGTCTTCTCCGACGACACGCTCGACGAGTTCCTCTCGCGAGACCCGGCGTCGTACGAGCGCATCCGCGACGAGTTCGCCTACTGGGACGACGTCGCGATCCACTACAAGGGCAACGAGATCCGCTGCGCGGGCAACGGCTTTTGCGGCACCTCGCGCTTCACGCTGCTTCGCATCCTGCAGGAGCGCTGCCGCGAGGTGGGGGTGGGACTGCACTTCGAGCAACGGATCGCGCCCGAAGAGCTCGAGTCGCGCTTTGCCGACTCCGACCTGATCCTGGCCGCCGACGGCATCAACTCGCCGATCCGCGAGCACTACCGCGACGCGTTCAAGCCGAGGAAATCGCTCAAGTCGAACCGCTTCTGCTGGATGGGCTCGACCCGCCCGATGGGCGAGTTCAACTACTTCTTCCGCGAGACCGTGCACGGAGTGATCTGCGCGCACACCTACCAGTACGCCGCCGACGCCTCGACCTGGATCTTCGAGATGAGCGACGCGTGCTGGCAGGGGCACGGCTTCTCGGAGTTCGACGAGCAGGGCTCGAAGGAAAAGCTCGAGAAGCTCTACGCCGCCGAACTGCAGGGCCACCCGCTGCTGCTCAACCGCTCGCACTGGCGGCAGTTTCCGCGCGTGTTCTGCGAGAACTGGCACCACGGCAAGATCGTGATCCTGGGCGACGCGAAGGCCTCGGCGCACTTCTCGATCGGATCGGGCTCGAAGCTGGCGATGGAGTGCGCGATCGCGCTCTCGGACGCCGTGCTCGAGCACGGCGAGCGCGGCGTGGGCCGGGCGTTTCGCGCCTACGACGACGCCAGGCGCACCGCGTGCCAGGTGATCCAGCACAACGCCGACGTGTCGCTCGCGTGGTTCGAGCGGATGAACCGCTCGTTCGACATGGACCCGATGCAGTTCGCGATGGTGGTGATGTGCCGCGCGAAGTCCGTGACCTACGACAACCTGATCCTGCGCGACCCCCGCTTCGTGCGCGCGGCCGACGACGAGTGGTACGCGCGCTACCTGCGCGAGACCGGCGTGGACGTTCGCGCCACCCGCCCCACCCCGATGTTCACGCCGTTCACGCTGCGCTCGATGACGGTGCCCAACCGGGTCGTGATGTCGCCGATGGCGCAGTACTCGGCCGACGAGCACGGCAACACCACCGACTGGCACTTCGTGCACTACGGCTCGCACGCGATCGGCGGCATGGGCCTGATCTTCACCGAGATGACCTGCCCGTCGCCCGAGGCGCGGATCAGCCTCGGGTGCACGGGAATGTGGACCGACGAGCACGAGCGGCGCTGGGCGCGGATCGTCGAATTCGTGCACGCCCACTCGCAGGCGAAGTTCTGCCTGCAGCTGGGGCACTCCGGGCGCAAGGGCTCCACCCAGCTCGGCTGGCAGCAGGCCGACCACCCGATCGAGCGCGCCGACGACAACTGGCCGGTGGTCTCGGCCTCGCCGATTCCCTACTTCGAGGGCATCAGCCCGGTGCCGGCCGAGCTCGACGAAGCGCAGATGGCGGCGATCGAGGCCGAGTTCGTCGCGGCCGCGGGGCGCGGCGCGCGCGCGGGCTTCGACATGCTCGAGCTGCACTGCGCGCACGGCTACCTGTTCGCGTCGTTCCTCTCGCCGCTCACGAACACCCGCACCGACGGCTACGGCGGCCCGATCGCCAACCGGATGCGGTTCCCGCTCGCGGTGTTTCGCGCGATGCGCGCCGCCTGGCCGCAGGACCGGCCGATGTCGGTGCGCATCTCGGCGTGCGACTGGAAGGAAGGCGGCATCACCGAGGACGACACCTTCGCGATCGCCGAGGCCTTCCGCGACGCGGGCTGCGACCTGATCGACGTGTCCGCGGGCCAGACGGTGCCCGACCAGGAACCGGTGTACGGGCGGATGTTCCAGGTGGAGTTCGCCGAGGCGATTCGCAACGTGCCGCGCATGGCGACGATGGCGGTGGGCGCGATCACCGAGCCGGCGCAGGTGAACACGATCCTGCACACGCGCCGCGCCGACCTGGTGGCGCTGGGCCGCCCGCACCTGTGGAACCCGTACCTCGCGCACCAGGCGGCGGCCTGGTACGCCGCGCCGCGCGCGGGCTGGCCCAATCCGTACCTGAGCGGCGCCGACCAGGCCTACCGCGAGCAGGCCAAGGCGCGCGAGAAGCTGCTCGAGCTGCAGATCAAGGCGCGCCCCAAACGCCACGAGCGCCCGAGCCAGTGACGCGAGCGCCTTTTCGCGCGCCTTTTCGCGCGGCGTTCGCGCGGCGTTCGCGCGGCGTTCGCACGGCGTTCGCGCGACTGTCGCGGCGCGTGCCGCTCAGGCCGCGCGCTTGAGCTTGAGCGCGGCCTCGGTGTAGACGGCTGCGATCAGCCCGCACTCGTGCAGCGGGTGGTTGCGCTGCGGCAGCGCGATGTTGAGCGAGCGCGCGAGGTCCCGGATCTTGAAGCTGCTGCGCCCCGGCCAGGCCGCGCGCGCCATCGACAGCGCGTCCGAGACCGGGTTGTCGATCGCAACGCCGTGCTTGCCGGCGAGCTTTTGCAGGAACGCCATCTGCGCGGACGCGTTGTACAGGACGAGCCGGTCGTTGCCCGCGAACTCGAGCAGCGCCGAGAGCACGTCGGCGGCCGGCTTGCCCTGCGCGGCGATCTCCTCGGCCGTGGTTCCCGCCGCCTCGGCGGCCTTGCGCGGCACCTGCGCCGCCGGCTTGATCAGGGCGTGGATGTACGGGTGGTTCTCCACGCCGGGGCGCACGCCGATCGCCGCCACCGCGATCACCTCGTGCTTGTCGAGCCCCGGACCGCTGGTGTGGACCTCGAGCGCCACGAACCGCGGCGGCAGGATCCGCTGCCGCCGCCGCGCCTCGTAGCGGGGCCGGACCACGTAGCGCGCGAGCATGAACGAACCGATCCCCATCAGGATCGCCAGTAGCCAGATCATCGACGTTTCCGTTGCGGTCTCACCGGCGCGAAGCGTAGCGCAAGCACGGGTGGCTGGCGACCGCGCCCGCGCCGGCTCGCCCGGCTAGCGCACCGGTATCGGCGTGTCGCGCGGAACGGCCACTGCCGTCACGCTGTTCTGCGGCGAGCCCTCGATCACGCGCTCCGAGTAGGTGAGGTAGACCAGCGTGTTGCGCGCCCGATCGACCATGCGCACGACGCGGATGCGCTTGAACACGAGCGAGATGCGCTCGCTGAACATCTCCTCCTGCATCGGCAGCGCTTCCCTGAACGTGATCGGCCCGACCTGACGGCACGCGATCGAGGCCTCGGACCGATCCTCGGCCAGGCCGAGCGCGCCCTTGATGCCGCCGGTCTTGGCGCGCGAGACGTAGCAACTCACGCCAGCCACCTTCGGATCGTCGTGCGCGTCGACCACGATCTTGTGATCGGGGCCGATGAACTTGAACACCGTGTCCACCTCGCCCACGGGCTCGGCGCGGACAAGCCCGGCGCAGGCCAGAAAGACAGCGAGGATCGTGGTCGGCAGCGAGCGCGGCGGGTGCATCGGCAGGGGTCCTTCGTTCAGGCAGCTCAGTTCTGCACTTGAGTGCGAAGCCCCCGGATTTCAACCCGCGCGGCTCCCGAAGCGCCGCGTCGTCGTCGACCCGCCCGGTCGCGCGGGGCTGCGGCGCGGCCTCCTCAGTACGACTTGGGCAGGCCGAGCACCTTCTCGGCGATGAAGCACAGGATCAGCTGCGGGCTCACCGGGGCGATGCGCGGGATCAGCGACTCGCGCAGGTAGCGCTCCACGTGGTACTCCTTCGCGTAGCCCATGCCGCCGTGCGTCATCACCGCGGTGAGGCACGCCGCGTGCCCGGCCTCGCCGGCCAGGTACTTCGCGGCGTTGGCCTCCACCGCGCAGGGCGCGCCGCTGTCGTGCAGCTGCGCGGCCTTGCGCACCATCAGGTCGGCCGCCTCGAGTTCGATCCAGCGCTCGGCGAGCGGGTGCTGGATCGCCTGGTTCTGGCCGATCGGGCGACCGAAGACCACGCGCTCCTTCGCGTAGGCCGCCGCCTTGCCCAGCGCGAGCCGCCCGAGCCCGATCGCCTCGGCCGCGATCAGCATGCGCTCGGGGTTGAGCCCGCGGAGCAGGTACTCGAAGCCCCTGCCCTCGTCGCCGATGCGGTCGTCCGCCGGCACCTCGAAGCCGTCGAAGAACACCTCGTTCGAGTCGACCGCGCTGCGGCCCATCTTGTCGATCTCGCGCACCGACACGCGCGCGCGGTCGATCGTCGTGTAAAAGAGCGACAGCCCGTCCTGCGGGCGCGCGCACTGCTCGATCGGCGTCGTGCGCGCGAGCAGCAGCATCTTCTGCGCCACCTGCGCGGTGGAGATCCAGACCTTCTGCCCGTCGACCAGGTAGCGCTCGCCCTTGCGCGCGGCGCGGGTCTTCACGCGCGTGGTGTCCAGGCCCACGCTCGGTTCGGTCACCGCGAAACACGCCCGCTCGCGGCCCTGGATCAGCGGCTCGAGCATCCGGCGGCGCTGCGCGTCGGTGCCGAACTCCACGACCGGCATCAGGCCGAAGATGTTCATGTGGATGGCCGACGCGCCCGACATGCCGGCGCCCGACTGCGCCACCGTCTGCATCATCGCGGTGGCGGCGCGCATCCCGAGCCCGGCGCCGCCGAGCTCGGGCGGCATGCAGATGCCCAGCCACCCGGCGTCGGCGATCGCGCGAAAGAAGGCCTCGGGAAACTCGCCGCTGCGGTCGAGCTCGAGCCAGTAGGCGTCGTCGAACCGCGCGCAGGTGCGCGCGACCGCCGCCCTCAGGGCTTCGACATCGTCGTCGGTCGTGACCATCTGTCCGGCTCCTTCAGCGAAGCCGGATCATCGCCCACAACGCCCGGTCAGCGATAGCTCTGGTAGACGCGCGCCCTTCCGTCGCGCCCGACCAGCATCACCTGGTAGGGGTCCTTGCGCCCGCCGTAGGCCGGCGTGTCCATGCCCGGCGAGCCCACGACCATCCCCGGCACCGCCAGGCCGACCGCGTCGGGCTTCTCGCGCAGCAGGCGCTTGATGTCGTTCGCCGGCACGTGCCCTTCGATCGCGTAGCCGCCGATCGTGGCCGTGTGGCACGAGGCGTAGGTGTCGGGCAGGCCCATGCGGCTGCGCACCGGCGAGGTGCTGTCCACGTCGTGCGCCTTGATGCGAAACCCGTTCGCCTCCATGTGGCGGATCCAGTCCTTGCAGCACCCGCACGAGGGCGTCTTCCACACTTCCACCAACGGCACAGCCTGCGCGAAAGCCTTCGACGCGACCGGTGCGACCGCGAGCGCGGCCGCCGCCGCCATCAACCGCCGCCGGAATTGCTGAACTCGTTTCATTCTTTCAGTCCTCCAGGTCCTTCTTGCGTTGTTCGAAAACTTCCCTGCTGATCTCGCCGCGGGCGTAGAGCTCCCGCACGATGCGCAATGCGCCGTCCTCGCGCGGCTCGCCGGGGCTCGCCCGCAGGCGCCCGATCCACTTCAACAGGACGACGATCGCGACGATGATCAGGATCCACCACAACACCATGTGAACCATTCCGAACACGCCCCAACCGGCGCCCCAGCCCATGCCCGCGTCACCCCACATCATGGTTTTCGCCTTGCCCTGTCGGGTCTTCGCCTTCCTCTGTCACGCCGCGATTCTCGCACCTCGTACCGCGCTGCAGCATGGCGAGAACATGACGAAATTGCAATCTGGGGCACGTTCAGGCCGCGTCGGCCGATCGGCCTGGACCCGGCCAGGCCAGCTCCACCTCGAGCCCGTCGGCGGTTGCCCGCGCCGCCGCGCTCCCGTGGTGCGCCGCCATCACCGAACGCACGATCGCGAGCCCCAACCCGGCGCCCTCGGGTTGCTGGGCGCGTGCTGCTTCGCCCCTCGCGAAGCGGTCGAACAGGTGGTCCGCCTGCGCCTGCGTGATCGGGTCGCAACGGTTGCGCACCCGCAGCCGGCACGCGCCAGCGTCGCTGGCGAGCATGATCTCGACCCTGGAGCGCGGCAGCGAGTAGCGCACGGCGTTCGACAGCAGGTTCGTGATCACCCTGCGGGTCATCGCCCGGTCGGCCGCGATCTGCGCAGTCCCGTGCACCGAGATCGTCACGTCGCGCTCGGTGGCGAGCGGCTCGAAGTACTCGGCGAGGGCGTCGACCTCCGCGCGCAGGTCGACCCGATCGCTGGCGAGCGTCGCGATCCCGCGTTCGGCGCGCGCAATGAACAGCATGTCCGACACCATCTTCTGGAGCTGGCCGAGCTCCTGCATCGTTTCCTGCAGCGCCTCGCGGTAGTCCTCGCCGCTGCGCTCGCGCGACAGCGTCACCTCGACCCGAAGCATCAGGCTGTTGAGCGGCGTGCGCAGCTCGTGCGCGATGTCGGCGCTGAACTGCTCGAGCGAGCGGAACGAGTCGGCGAGCCTGGCCATCATCTGGTTGATCCCGGCGACCACGCCGCGCACCTCCTCGGGCGCCTCCGACATCGCCAGCGGCTCGCCCAGGCGTTGCGCGGTCACGCGCTGCGCGTCGCCGGCCAGTCGCTGCAGCGGCGCGAGTCCGCGCCGGGTCGCCCACCACGACAAGCCCGCGATCAGCAGCGCCCCGAACGCGCCGATCAGCACCAGCGCCGCGTTGAAGCGATCGAGCACGCGCTGGGTCTCGGAGACGTCGATCGCGACCAAGGCCTGAACCGTGCGCACCGGGGTCTCCTCCAGGTCGCGCGCCACGCGCCGCACCCACCAAAGGTGCGTTCCGACTTGCAGGGTCGCGAAGGCCTCGTCGGCCGGAATCGCTTCGAGCGCTCGCGACGAGAGCGCCTGCCTCAGGCCTTGTTCCGGGCGCAACAACCATTGCCCGTCGAGCATCAGGCCAAGCTGGAGCTTGTCGTGCCCGAGCACGGTGTCGATGAAGCGCGGCACCCTCGCACCGAGGTCTTCGACGACGCGCACCTCGACCAGGTGGTGCTGCACTACGATCGTCTTGCTGTCGATCTCGGCGCGGTCGCGCGCGTGCAGCTCCATCCGCAGCAGGAACGCCAGGCTCAGGCCGACGATCACAAACACGACCAGTCCGCCGAGCGTGAACATCGCAACGAGCCGCAGCGCGAGCGACCCCCGCGCCAGCTTCCACCAGACGGTCACGGCCGCCGTTCCAGCACGTATCCGAACCCGCGCACCGTGTGGATCAGCTTCTCGTCGAAGGGGTCGTCGATCTTGGCGCGCAGGCGGCGCACCGCCACGTCGACGACGTTCGTGTCGCTGTCGAAGTTCACGTCCCACACCTGCTCGGCGATCACGGTGCGCGTGAGCGTCTCGCCCGCGCGGCGCATGAACAGCACCAGCAGCGCGTACTCCTTGGCGGTGAGGTCGACGCGCCGGCCCTCGCGCTCGACGCGCTGGCGCAGCAGGCTCACGCTGAGGTCCGCGACCTCCAGCGTGTCGGCGTCCACGTGCTTCGAGCGGCGGCTGAGCGCGCGCACCCGCGCCAGGAGCTCCGAAAAAGCGAAGGGCTTGACCAGGTAGTCGTCGGCCCCGAGATCGAGCCCCCTGACCCGGTCTTCGACGCGATCCCGGGCCGTGAGGAACAGCACCGGGGTGTGGCGCTGCAAGCGCAGCGCGCGCAGCACCTCCCAGCCATCCATCCCGGGCAACCCGACGTCGAGCACGATCACGTCGTACTCGCCCTCGAGCGCGTGGTGCAGCGCGTCGGGCCCGGTTCGCACCCAGTCGACGTTCCAGCCGCCCTCGGTGAGGCCCTTGACCAGGTACTGCCCCGCGTGGCCTTCGTCTTCGGCGAGCAGCAAGCGCATGTTCGAGGTGCCCGGTTCGGTTGCGTTCGAGTCGGCGGTGCGTCCGCGCGAGTCGTTGATTCTAGCGTTACGAGGCCTGCCGCGAGCGGCGGCCGAAATGACGAAATTGTCATGCGCCGGTCACGCTCGTGATGGCACGCGAACGATAGCGTCGCTCCATGGCACACCATGCACTGATTGCAACCATCCTGGGGCTCGCGCTCGGCGCGGCCGCCGGCGCGGCGAGCGCGCAGCGCCCCCCGGCGCCGGAACCCAGCCCCGGCCTCAAGGCCGACCCGGCGCTCGGCAAGCCACTGTACGAGAAGACCTGTGCGGTGTGCCACGGCGCGAACCTCGCCGGCACCGACAAGGGCCCGCCTTTCCTGCACTTCGCCTACATGTCGGGGCATCACGGCGACCCCTCGTTCCAGATGGCCGTGAAATACGGGGCGCGCGCGCACCACTGGAAGTTCGGCGACATGGCCCCCGTGCCCGGGGTCACGCCGGACGACGTCGCCCACATCACCGCCTACGTTCGCGAGCAACAGCGCCGGGTCGGCATCCATTGAGCGCGCCAGGGCACAGCGAATCGATCGACGCGCGCCCCCCGTTTCCGGTCGCGCTCGCGGGAACCGCTCGGGCGCTCGTCTTGCTTGCCGCGCTCGCGCTGCCGCTGCCCGGCCTGGCGCAAGGCTACGAATCGGTGTTTTCGGATTACCGCTCGCACGGGCTCGAGCCCGCCGCGACCGACTGGCGCGACGCGAACCGCAGCGCCGCCGAACTCGGCGGCTTCGTCGGGCAGATGCGCGCGTCGCCGCGCGCGCCCCGGGGCCCGGAGGCTGTCGGCAAGACGGCGCCCCCCGCCATGACCGGAATGCCCGAGCTGATGAAGTCGCTCGCTGGCGCGGTGCCGCGCGCTGCGCCGGGGCCCACGCGATGAGCGCGATG
Source organism: Burkholderiaceae bacterium (assembly GCA_036525975.1). Taxonomy (GTDB): domain Bacteria; phylum Pseudomonadota; class Gammaproteobacteria; order Burkholderiales; family Burkholderiaceae_E; genus Quisquiliibacterium. The sequence continues at coordinate 23,978 of DATCZK010000187.1, forward strand.
CGCCTGGGCGCGGCCGCGGTCGCGACCGCGGCACTGGCCGGATGCGCCGGCTTTTCCGCGGACGGCGGGCTCGACGGCCCGCGTCGGCTTGCCCGCGAGCAGTTCAACGCCGAGTTGAAGTGGGTGCGCACCGAGGCCGAACGCGCCTCGGTCGCGGCCGAAGTGCAGCGCCTGCTCTCGCAGCCGCTCAGCGCCGACTCGGTGGTGCGCGTCGCGCTGCTGAACAACCCCGGGCTGCAGGCCACCTATGCGCGGCTGGGCATCGCACAGGCCGATCTGGTGCAGGCGGGAAGGCTGCCCAACCCGGTGCTGTCGGCTACCCGCGCGCGCAGCGACGGCGGGGAGCGTTCGCGGGAAAGCACGCTGCTGTTCGACTTCGGCGCCCTCGTGACGATGCCCCTCGCGGTGCAGATGGAGCAACGCCGCTTCAGCGCGGCGCAGGCTTCGGTGTCGCGCGAAGTCGCGCGCACCGCCCTCGCGGCGCGCGTCGCGTACGTGCAGGCCGTGGGCGCGGGCGAGCAGGCCCGCCTGATGGCGCAGTTCACCGACTCCGCGCGCGTGAGCCGCGAGCTCGCCGAGCGGATGGTGCAGGCCGGAAACTGGCCGAAGATCAACGCGATTCGCCACCAGCTGTTCCACGCCGAGACGCTCGCGCGCTACGCCGAGTCGATGAAGGCGGAGAATGCCGCGCGCGAGCAGCTCGCACGAATTCTCGGCATCGAGCGCAGCCCGCGCGGGCTGAAGTTGCCGCAGGCGCTCGCCGAGATCCCGGACGCCACCGTGCCGGGCGAGGAGCTCGAGGCGATCGCGATGACGCGCCGCTTCGACGTGGCGGCCGCGCGTTTCAACGTGGAGGGCGCCGCGAAGGCGCTCGGCCTCACGAAGACCACCCGCTTCGTGAGCCTGCTCGAGTTCGGCCCGACCCGGGCACGCGAGGGAAACGGCGAGCGCGCGCGCGGCTACGAGATCGAGCTGCAGGTGCCTCTGTTCGACTGGGGTTCGGCGCGGGTCGCGAAAGCCGAGTCGCTGTACATGCAGGCCCTCGCCGAGGCCGCGACGGTGGCGGTCGACGCGCGCTCCGAGGTGCGCGAGTCTTACCATGCGTATCGCAGCGCCCACGACATCGCGCGCCACTTCCGCGACGAACTGGTGCCGCTGCGCAGGTTGATTCGCGACGAGCAGCTCAAGCGCTACAACGGCATGCTGATCGGGGTTTTCGAGCTGGTGTCCGACGCGCGCGAGCTGGTGAACGCGACCATTGCCGCGATCGGCGCGCAGCGAGACTTCTGGCTCGCCGACGCGCAGATGCAGGCGGCGATGCTCGGGGTGGGCGCGCTCGGCGCGCAGGCGGGCGCGCCCCCGGCGCCCGCGAGTGGCGGGGGCGGCGGCGGGCATTGAGCTGCCCCGCCCCGCACGAAGGAACGGAGCCGTTGGATCGATGACAGATCGCAGAACTTTCTTCAGGAGCGCGGCCGCCGGCGTGCTCGGCGCCGCGGCCCTTGGCCGCGCGGGCGCCGCGTCGCTGCCCGAGGCGGCCACGCGCGAGAGCGCCGACACCGCGCCGCCGCTCGCGCCCCAGGGGGGCCGCCCCTACCAGCCGGTGGTCACGATCAACGGCTGGACGCTGCCGTGGCGCATGAAGGACGGCTTCAAGGAGTTCCACCTCGTGGCCGAGCCGGTGGTGCGCGAGCTCGCACCCGGCATGAAGGCCAACCTGTGGGGCTACAACGGGCAGTCGCCCGGGCCCACGATCGAGTGCGTGGAAGGCGACAAGGTGCGCATCTTCGTCACCAACAAGCTGCCCGAGCACACCACGATCCACTGGCACGGGCTGCTGCTGCCCAACGGAATGGACGGCGTGGGGGGCCTCACGCAGCCGCAGATCCCGGTGGGCAAGACCTTCGTCTACGAGTTCGAGATGAGGAAGTCCGGCACCTTCATGTACCACCCGCACGCCGACGAGATGGTGCAGATGGCGATGGGAATGATGGGCTTCCTCGTCGTGCACCCGAAGAACCCGGCCTTCATGAAGGTGGACCGCGACTTCGTCTTCCTGCTCAACGCATTCGACATCGAGCCGGGGTCGGCCACGCCGAAGATCATGACGATGCTCGACTTCAACCTGTGGTGCTGGAACAGCCGCATCTTCCCGGCGATCGACCCCTTCGTCGTGCGCAAGGACGACCGCGTGCGGATCCGCTTCGGCAACCTCACGATGACCAATCACCCCATCCACATGCACGGCTACGACTTCGAGGTCACCTGCACCGACGGCGGCTGGGTGCCGAAGACGGCGCGCTGGCCGGAGGTGAGCGTGGACGTCGCGGTGGGCCAGATGCGCGCCTTCGAGTTCGACGCGACCTATCCGGGCGACTGGGCGATCCACTGCCACAAGGCGCACCACACGATGAACGCGATGGGGCACGACGTGCCCACGATGATCGGCGTCGACCACCGCGGTCTCGTTCGCAACCTCACAGAGTCGATTCCGGGCTACATGCTGATGGGCGAGCGCGGCATGGCCGACATGGGAGAGATGGAAATGGAACTTCCCGACAACACGATCCCGATGATGACGGGCACCGGCCCCTTCGGCCCGATCGAGATGGGCGGGATGTTCTCGGTCGTGAAGGTGCGCGAAGGCCTGGCGCGCGACGACTACGCCGACCCGGGCTGGTACCGGCACCCGCCCGGCACCGTCTCCTACGAGTACGAGGGCGGCGAGCTGCCGCGCGCGCAAGCGGCGCCCGAATCGGCCGACCCGCCCGCGGCGGCAGGACAGGCGGGTCTCGCGCAGGCGGCTGGCGGCGAGGCCCTTTATCGAGCAAGAAAACCCGGGAGGAGGGGACACCGATGACTTTGAGATCTCACAGGCTCGCCGCGTTCGGGCTGTTCTGCGCGAGCGCGTTGATTGCCGCCGCGCTGCCGGACGCGTCGCACGCGCACGGCGATCCGCACGCGAAGGATTCCGCCGGGCGAAGCACCGAGTTCGTGCCGACCGAGAATGCGGTGGGGCGGTCGCTGCCGCCGTCGAAGGCATACCGCGCGATCAACGTCGGGATGAGCGACGACATGCGCTTCTCTCCGGCGGAGATCCGCGTGCGCGAGGGCGAGAAGGTGCGCCTGGTGATCCGCAACTCCGGTAAAGTGCTGCACGAACTCGTGCTCGGCACGCGCGAGGAACTCGACAAGCACGCCGAGATGATGCGAAAGTTCCCGGCGATGGAGCACGAGGAGCCCCACATGGCGCACGTGAAACCGGGCAAGACGGGCGAGATCCACTGGCAATTCACCAATCCGGGCGAGTACCTCTTCGGGTGCCTGATTCCCGGTCACTTCGAAGCGGGAATGATCGGCAAGCTCGTCGTAACGCCTCGTGAACAAGGAGCAGGAAAGAAATGACCCCTTTCATCCGCATCGCGACGCTGGCCGCGGCTCTGATCGCCACGGCGGCCGGCGCCACCGATGCCGCGCTCGCGGACGGCGAAGTCCGGCGAATCGACCGCGCGCAGGGCAAGGTCACGCTCAAGCACGGCGAGATCAGCAACCTGCAGATGCCGCCGATGACGATGGTGTTCCGCGCGAAAGACCCGGCGGTGCTCGATCGGCTGAAGGTGGGAGACAAGGTCCGCTTCGCCGCCGACCAGATCGACGGCGCGTTCACCGTGACGCGAATCGAGCCGGTGAAGTGATCCCGCCGGCGTAGCCGGGGTCGGTCGACGCAGCCGGGCTCAGCCGGCCTAGCAGGGCTCAGTCGGCGTAGCCGGGCATCTCGCGGTCGAGCACCCGCATCATCGCCTCGAAGTACAGGCGCTCGCGCTCGGCGCGCGAGTGCGGGTCTTCCGGGCGCGGCGACTGAACCTGCGCGATCACCTCGTCGGAGAGCACCTTCAGCGGTTGCCCGGTGCTCATTGCCACCAGCTGCGCACGACAGACGCGCTCGAGCTTGTACAGCCGCCGGTAGGCCTGTGCCACGGTCGCGCCCACGACGAGCACCCCGTGGTTCTTCATGAACATGACCTGCTTGTCGCCCAGCAGGGCCGCCAGCCGCTCGCCCTCCTCGAGCGTGTCGGCGACCCCGGTGTAGGTATCGTCGTAGGCGATGTGCCCGTGGTAGTACGCCGCCGTCTGGCTCGCCGGCAACAGCCGGTTGTCCTCGAGCATGTTCAGCGCAACCGCCCAGTGCTGGTGCGTGTGCAGCACCACCCGCGCGCCGGTGATCCGGTGGATCGGCGCGTGGATGCACTGCGCCGAGCGCTCGACCACGCCCTGCCCCTCGAGCGTCGCGCCCGACTCGTCGAACTGGATCATGTCGCTGGCGCGCGCCTCGGACCAGTGCAGCCCGAACGGGAGGATCAGGTAGCGATCCTCGCAGCCCGGCACCGTGACGGTGAAGTGGTTGTCGATGCCCTCTTCGAGCTCGTCGCGCACCGCGAGCCGGTGCGCGGCGGCGAGGTGGACCTTGGCCTGCCAGACCGGGTCGGCGGCGCGTGCTTCGGAAAGGGCGTGAACGGACATGTCGGGCCTCTGTCTTGGATTCGGGCCGCAGTATAAGACCTGCACGCGCGCCGCGGCGGCCGGCGCGCGCAACGACGCCGCGCGCGGGGGCGCCCTCGCCGGGCCACGGCCTCAGCGCGCCAGCGCTTTCAGCGCCAGGTAGGCCCCGACCAGCAGCAGGCCGACGAAGAACACCCTGCGAAACGCCGTCTCGCTCAGGCGCCCGCGCAGGTGCTGCCCCGCCGCCATGCCGGCGAGCGCCGCGGCGAGCGGCGCGACAACCTCGGTGCCGAGGCCGAAAGTGGCCGGATCGATCGCGCCGTCCGCGGCCAGGCGCCAGGCCAGCGCCGCGGTGGACAGGGTGAACGACAGCCCCAGCGCCTGCACCAGTTCGTCGCGCCGCAAACCCATCCCCTGCAGGTAGGGAACCATCGGAAACACGAACACGCCGGTGGCCGCCGCCGCGACGCCGGTTGCGAGCCCGATCAGCGGCGAGGCGAGGCCCTGGTGCCGAGGCGCCACCGCGAAGCGGACCGATCCCAGCCCCAGCGCGGCGTAGACGATCAGCGCGCCCCCCAGAGCGGCCGACGCCACCCGCACGTCGAGCGTGGCAATGCTCACCGGCCCCCAGATCGTGCCCACGATCAGCCCCACGTGCATCGGCCACAGGCGCGCGAGCAGCACCCGCAGCATCGGCCCGCGCAGCATCTGCCAGACGTTGGTCACGAACGAGGGGAAGACCATCAGCGCGGCCGCCTTCGCCGGCGGCATGAACAGGCCGAGCAGGCCCAGCGCCACCGTGGGCAGGCCCAGGCCCACCACGCCCTTGACCAGGCCCGCCAGGACGAAAGTGACAACGACCAGCGCGAGCGTCATCGGGCTTCGCCCCCGCGCGGGGAAACGCTTCGCGGCGACGACCCCGCGACCGCGGCGGGCACGAGTTGCTTTAGCATTCGCGCAGGGTACACACGTTGAGCGGAGACGGAATGGGCGAGCCGGCCTCGTTGCAGCCGAATGGAACGCGCCTGCGGGGGTCGGCCGCGCTGATCACCGGGGCCAGCCGGGGCATCGGCCGCGCCATCGCGCAGGCCTTCGCCGCGCAGGGGGCGCGGCTGTGCCTCGTTGCGACCGATGCCGCGAGGCTCGCCGAACTCGAGGCCGAGCTGCGCGCCTCGGGCACGGACGCCTTTTCGGTCGCGCTCGACGTGACCGACCGCGCCGCCTGCTTTCGCGCAGTGGCGCAGGCGGCCGAGCGCTTCGGCGCGCTCGACGTGCTGGTGAACAACGCCGGCATCTACAAGGCGCGGCCATTTCTCGATTACAGCGCCGAGGACTTCCAGCGCCTGCTCGACGTGAACCTGTTCGGAACCATCCACATGACGCAGGCGGCGCTGCCGGCGATGATCGCCGCCGGCTACGGGCGCGTCGTGAACATCGCCTCAACCGCCGGCAAGTGGTCGTCGCGCAACCAGAGCGCCTACAACATCAGCAAGCACGCGGTGGTGGGGCTCACGCGATGCGTGGCGGTGGAGTGCGCCGCGAGCGGCGTCACCGTGAACGCGATCTGCCCGGGTTTCGTCCAGACCGACATGGTCGAGGGCGTGAAGCGCGACTTCGCCGAACTCGGCGTTGCCGACCCGGAGGCGGCATTCAACGAGATCATCGCGGCGCGCGTGCCGATGCGCCGCGAGATGCAGGTGCACGAGATCGCTGGCCTGGCGGTGTACCTCGCCTCGCGCGAGTCGAGCGGGATGACCGGGCAGTCGATCCTCGTGGACGGCGGGATGGTGGTGGCCTGACAGCGGCGCGCGGCGCCGCCCCTACCGCCGCCCCTTCCGCCGCCCCGGTTGCGGTCGGCGCCACATTTCGCCGCGCCCGCCGTGCCGTCGCACCCGCGTCGGTCTATAGTGCGCAGCAATCCGGCAACGCCGGTTCAACCAGGGAGAGCCGCCATGGGCAAGGAGCAAAGGAGCACGAAGGAATCGAAGAAGCAACCCGCCAAGTCCCCCAAGGAGAAGAAGGCGGAGAAGCA
>DATCZK010000188.1:0-9273 GCA_036525975.1 Burkholderiaceae bacterium
CTGCGCAGCGCCGCCGCGTGGAGCACGAGCTGGCGCGCGGCCTCGAGTTGCGTGGCCATGTCGGCGAGGCGAAACGCCACGGCCTGGTGCCCGATGATCGGCCGCCCGAAGGCCGTTCGTTCCTTGGCGTAGGCGAGCGCCAGTTCGAAGGCGCTGCGCGCCATTCCGACCGCGGTGGCGCCGATGCCGATGCGCCCGCCCTCGAGGTTCGCGAGCGCGATCCGGTACCCCTGGCCCTCGTCGCCGAGGCGGTTCTCGATCGGCACCTCCACCCCGTCGAAGCGGATCTCGCAGGTGTCCGACGCATTGAGGCCCATCTTGCGCTCGACGCGCGAAACGACGTACCCCGCAGAGCTCGTCGGCACCAGCAGCGCGGTGAACCCCCTGGTGCCCGCCTCGGGGTCGGTGACCGCGATCACCACCGCCAGGTCGGCCGATCTTCCGCTGGTGACGAACTGCTTCGTGCCCTCGAGCAGGTAGCGATCGCCCACGCGACGCGCGCGCGTGCGCAGCACCGAGAGGTCCGACCCGCCCTGCGCCTCGGTGAGGCAGAACGCGCCCAGCGCCGTGCCGCCCGCCATCGGGCGCAGGAAGCGCTCTTTCTGGGCGTCGGTGCCGTACGCGAGCACGGGCATGCAGCCCACCGAGTTGTGGCCGCTCATCACGGTGGCGATCGCGCCGTCGCCCGCGGCGATCTCCTCGAGGGCGAGCGCGTAGGCCACGTAGTCGGTGCCCGCGCCGCCCCACTCGGGCGGCACCGTCATCCCCATCAGCCCGATCGCGCCGAGCTCGCCCACCAGCTCGCGCGGAAAGGCGCGCTCGCGCTCCCAGCGCGCCGCGTTCGGTGCCAGGCGCCGGCGCGCGAACTCGCGCGCGGCGCCCTGGATCATGCGATGTTCCTCTGTCAGCAGCACGGCACCTCCGCTCCTGGAACCGGTCTCGCGCGGACACCCGCCTGTAGAATTCCGGCATCGATCGTCCGCGTCGCGCCCGCGCGCGGCCCGCAGCGGGCGACGCGACCGGGATCGGGCGAACGACGTCGCGGAAGAGGTTAGCAGCAACCACGAGGGGCAGCGATGGGCGTGAACGTCGTGAGCAAGGTGGAAGCGCCCGCGTTGGTCGCGAAGCGGCAAGGCCAGATCGTGCGCGCGGCGATCGCGCTCTACGGCAGGCACGGCTATCACGCCACCACCGTTCGCGACGTGGCGCGGCGCGCCCGCGTGAGCGTGGGGCTGATCTACCAGTACGTGCACGACAAGGAAGACGTGCTCTACCTCGCGCTGAGCGAGGTGCTCGACTCCTACCAGCGCGAGATCCCGCCCGCGCTCGCGGGGCGCACGGACCCGATGGACCGGTTCTGCGCCGCGGTGCGCGCGTATGGCCGCGTGATCGACGCGCGCATCGACGCCACGGTGCTCGTGTACCGGGAAACGAAGTGGCTGCGGCGCGAGCGCCGCGAGGTGATCAAGGGCAAGGAGCTCGCCACCAACAGGCTCATCTCGGACTGCATCGACGCCTGCGTCGCCGCGCGCCTGTTCGCCGCGGTGGACGTGGAACTGCTCACCTACCAGATCGTGATGTTCTGCCACGCCTGGGCGCTCAAGGCCTGGCGCTTCCGCCACCTGATGGGCATCGACGAGTACGTGGACCGCGGCCTGCGGCTGATGCTCGAGCCGCTGGTCACGCGCGCGGGCGCGTTGCGCTGGCGCGAGCTCGCCGCTACGCCCGCGGCGGCCCGAAAGCGGCGAGCGTCTCGCGCGCGATGATCAGCTGCTGGACCTCGGTGGCGCCCTCGTAGATCCGCAGCGCGCGTATCTCCCGGTACAGCCGCTCCACCGGGTGGCCGCTCACGACGCCGCACCCGCCCCAGGCCTGCACCGCCGCGTCGATCACCTGCTGCGCCGTCTCGGTGGCGTGCATCTTGGCCATCGCGGCTTCGCGCGTGACGTTCGCGCCCCGGTCGCGCAGCCACGCCGCGCGATACGTGAGCAGCGCCGCGGCGTCGATGCCGGTGGCCATGGCCGCGATCTTCGCCTGCGTGATCTGGAAGTCGGCCAGAACCCCGCCGAACATCCTTCGCGAGGTCGCGCGCGAGATCGTCTCGGCGAGCGCGCGCCGCGCCATCCCCAGCGCGGCCGCCGCCACCGAGGTGCGGAACACGTCGAGGGTGCGCATCGCCACCTTGAAGCCCTGGCCCGGTTCGCCCACGCGCTGCGAGGCCGGCACCCGGCAGTCGCGAAAGCGCAGCGTCGCGAGCGGGTGCGGCGCGATCACTTCGATGCGCTCGGCAATCTCGAGGCCCGGCGTGCCGGCGTCGACGATGAAGGCGCTCAGGCCGCGCGCGCCGGGCGCCTCGCCGGTGCGCGCGAACACGACGTAGAAGTCGGCGATGCCCCCGTTCGAGATCCAGGTCTTCTCGCCGTCGAGCACGACCTCGTCGCCCTCGACGCGCGCCGCGCACTTCATCGCCGCCACGTCGGATCCGGAGTCGGGCTCCGAGAGGGCGAACGCCGCGATCGCGTCGCCGCGGGCCACGCGCGCGAGGTAGCGCGCCTTGTGCGCGGGCGTGCCGTGCAGCGTGATCGCGCCCGATCCGAGGCCCTGCATCGCGAACGCGAAGTCCGCGAGCGCCGAGTGGCGTGCCAGCGTCTCGCGAACGAGGCAGATCGCGCGCGTGTCGATCGCATCGAACCGCCCGCCCCAGGCGGTGCCGCCCACCGCGTAGCGCAGCCAGCCCGCGTCGCCGAGCGCGCGCACGAGCGCGCGGCAGGCGGCGTCGACGTCGGCGTCGTGCGCCTCGTCGAGGTGTTCCAGCGCCCAGGCGTCGAGCTCGCGCGCGAGCTCCCGGTGGCGCGGCTCGAGAAAGGGCCACTCGAGGTAGCTGCTGTCGGTGTGCATTGGGTTCAGCCCGAGAGGAATTCGCGCACCAGGCGCTGGGTTTCCGGGTCGGCGAGGAGCTGGGCGGTGCCCTGCACCTCGGCCTCGAATCCGTCGGCGCCCTGCGCCAGCGCGGCGTTGATGCAGCGCTTGCTGGCCGCCAGCGCCGCGCCCGGCATCGCGCCCAGCCGCGCGGCGAGCTCGCGCGCGCGCGCGGGCAGATCGGCCGCCGGCACGCAGTGATGCGCGAGGCCCAGCGCGGCGGCCTGCGCGCCGTCGATCACTTCGGCGCCGAGGATCAGCCTGCGGGCGATCGCGTCTCCGCAGATCCGGGTGAGGCGCTGGGTGCCGCCGGCGCCGGGCAGCAGCCCGAGCCTGGCCTCGGGCAACCCCACGCGCGCGCTGTCGGCGACGAGGCGAAGGTCGCAGGCGAGGGCGAGCTCGAGGCCGCCGCCGAGCGCGGCGCCCCCGATCTCGGCGATCGACACCCTGGGGCTGCGCTCGAGCCGCGCGTAGACCGACTGCAGCGCGCGCGTGAACTCCACCATGCGCGCGCGGCCCTCGGGCGTGTCGAAGCGCTCGCGCATCAGCGCGAGGTCGGCGCCGGCGCAGAACACGCGCTCGGCGCTGCGGATCCGCAGCACCCGCACTTCGCTGCGCGCTTCGAGCTCGTCGAGCGCCTCGCCCAGGCGCGCGATCCACGCGTCGTTGATCGCGTTCACGGGCGGCCGGCACAGCGTGGCGCACGCCACCGCGCCGTCGAACTCGAGGCTGATCATCGCGGTTGCCGGGTCGGCGCCGTGCACGGCCGGCCCCGGCCTAGTCGCCCTCGAAGACCGGCGTCTGCTTGTTCACGAACGCGTGATACGCGCGCTCGAAGTCCTTGGTCTGCATGCAGATCGCCTGCGCCTCGGCCTCGGTCTCGAGCGCCTGCTCGATGCTCTGGTTCCACTCCTGGTGCAGGCACTTCTTGGTCATGTAGTGCCCGAAGGCCGGCCCGTTGGCGAGCGAGAGCGCCATCTCCCTGGCCCTGGCCTGGAGCGCCTCGGGCGCCACGAGCTCGTTGAAGTAGCCCCACGCGAGGCCCTCCTCGGCGCGCATCACGCGGCCCGTGTACAGCAGCTCCGACGCGCGGCCGTGGCCGATGATGCGGGGAAGGATCGCGCACGCGCCCATGTCGCAGCCCGCGAGGCCCACGCGCACGAACAGGAACGCGGTCTTGGTCTTCGGCGTGCCGTAGCGCAGGTCGGAGGCCATCGGCAGGATCGCGCCCGCGCCGGCGCTGATGCCGTCGACCGCGGCGATGATCGGCTGCGGGCACTGGCGCATTTCCTTGACCAGGTTGCCGGTCATGCGCGTGAAGGCGAGCAGGTCGTTCATCTCCATGCCCACGAGCGGGCCGATGATGTCGTGCACGTCTCCGCCCGAGCAGAAATTGCCGCCCTCGCCGGTGATCACCACGGTGCGCACGTCGTCGGCGTACTGCAGCTTGTGGAAGGTGTCGCGCAGCTCGGCGTAGCTCTCGAAGGTGAGGGGGTTCTTGCGCTCGGGCCGGTTGAGCGTGACGGTGGCAACGCGATCGGACACTTCCCAGCGGAAGTGCTGCGGGCGCCATTCGGCGGCTTTCAGTCTGTACATGAGCTTCCCCGTGCGAGGTTCGATTGGTGTTTGCGCGCGCGCCCGCGGCGGGCGGGCCCGCTCGCGATCAGCCCGCGAGCGCGAGCCCGCCGCTCACGCTCAGGATCTGGCCGGTGCAGAAGCTCGAGCGGTCGCTGGCGAAGAACAGTATCGCATCGGCCACTTCCGACGGCTTGGCCAGCCGGCGCATCGGCGTGGCGCGGATGAACGCCTCCTGGATCTTCGGCGGCACGGCGGCGAGCAGCGGCGTGTCGGTCGGTCCGGGGCACACGCAGTTCACGTTGATGTTGTAGCGCGCCGTCTCGCGCGCGAGCGACTTGGTGAACGCGATCGCGGCGCCCTTGGAGCCCGAGTAGACGGTCTCGCCCAGGCTGCCCACGCGGCCCGCGTCGCTGGCCACCGTGACGATCTTCCCGCCGGCCCCGCGTTGCACCATCGCGCCGAGGAAGGCGTGGGTGACCGCGACCGGCCCCATGAAGTTGATGTCCACCACCTTGCGCCAGAATTCCGGGGTGTTCTCGAGGAAGGGCTGCGCCTTTCCCCAGCCGGCGACGTTGGCGACGATGTCCACGTGCCCGGCGCTCGCCAGGCACGCGTCGCGAAAGGCCGCGATCGAATCGAGGTCGGTGACGTCGAGGCGGATGAACCGGGCCTGCCCGCCCGAGTCGCGGATCTCGGCCGCCGCCGACTCGCCGCCGGCCTCGTCGATGTCGCCGAGGAACACCTGCGCCCCGGCCTGCGCGAAAGCCTGCGCCGTGGCCCGGCCGATGCCCGACGCGGCGCCGGTCACGACCGCGTTCTTTCCGTCGATCCTCATGCCTGCCTCCCCCGCCCAAGAAGCCCCGAACCGAGACTGAACGGTGGTTCATTCGCGCGCGCTTGTCAATGCGCGATGCGCCCCCCTAACCGATCAGCGCGGGCAGCCAGAACACCGCGGCGAGCAGCACGAGGCTCATCGCCACGTAGGGCACGACCGCGACGAAGATGTCGGCCATCGTCACCGACGGCGGGGCCACGCCGCGCATCGTCATCAGCAGCAGCCCGTGCGGGGGCAGCAGCAGGCCCAGCTGCATGCAGATGAGGAACATCACGCCGAACCAGATCGGGTCGATGCCCAGCGTCTGCACCAGCGGCATGAAGATCGGGAGCGTGATCATCATCATGCTCACCTGGTCGACGAACACGCCGAGGAAGATCAGGATCAGCATCATCCCGACCACGATCCACTGCGTGGAGAGGCCCTGGCCCGTGATCGCCTGCACCAGCCCGTTGCTCGCGCCGGAGAACGAGAGCACCTGCGCGAAGGTGGTGGCGCCGAGAATGATGAACAGGATCATCCCGGAGATGCCGGCGGTGCCCTTGACCGCCTTGAACACCGCCTCGCGGCTCAGGGCGCCGTAGCAGGCCGCGAGCACCATCGTGGCGAACGCGCCCACCGCCGCGCACTCGGTGGGCGTGGCCCATCCGGCCGCGAGCGCGCCCACCACGACCACGAAGATCGACATCGTGGGCAGCACGTAGGCGAAGAACAGCCGCCAGCGCTGCCAGCCGCGGTGCGTGACCGGGTTCGGGTCGGGGGGCGCGAGGCGCGGGTCGAGGCCCGCGCGGGCGACGATCCACAGCACGAAGGCCACCGACAGGATCAGCCCCGGCACCACGCCGCCGATCAGCAGCTTCGAGATCGAGATGCCCGACAGCGACCCCAGCAGGACGGTGAGCGCCGAGGGCGGGATCAGCATGTCCACGGCGCCGATCGCCATGATCGGGCCGGTCGCGATCGTGGGGTGGTAGCCGCGCGCGAGCATGATCGGCAGCATCAGCGAGCCGAGCATCGCGGTGGTGGCGATGGTGGAACCCGAGATCGCCGAGAAGATCGTGCCCGCCACCACCGCCACCACGGCCAGCCGGCCCGGCACCTGGCGGATCAGCCGCTCGACGCCGTCGATCACCTTGAGCGCGAGCCCGGTGTGAAACAGGATCTCGCCCATCAGCACGAACAGCGGAATGGGCGTGAGCGAGAAGGCCGTGACCGAGCTGACGCTGCTGCGGGCGAGCTGCACGAGCCCCGGCTCGCCCCCCATGTAGAGCCAGGCGCCGACGATGTTGATGCTGATGAAGGTGAGCGCCACCGGCATGCCGATGAGCAGCATCAGCGTGGAGCCGCCCAGCATCAGCCAGGCCGCGAACTCCCAGCCGCTCACGCGGCGCTCACCGCGTCGTTGCGAGGACCGCGGGGCGAGCGGGCGAGCCTGATCATCCTGAACACCATCTCCACCGAGAGCAGCGCGAACACCGTCGGCAACGGCGCGAGCAGCCACCACTCGGGCATGACCAGCGTCTTGATGCTGAGCGCGCCCGAGGCGTAGCTGGCCCACGCGGCCCGGGCCGCGTACCACGAGATCACGAGGCAGCACGCGAAGCCCGCGACGTCGGCCACCCACTCCATCGCCCAGGCGAGCCTGGGCGGCACCACCTGCAGCACGATGTCGACCCGGATGTGCTGGCCGCGGCGCAGCAGCCACGGCGCAACGCACATCGTGATCAGGTAGAGCATCAGCTCGGAGACCTCGTTGCTCCACGCGAGCCCCTGCGGCATCCCCGGCACGGGAATGTTGCGCAGCGCCACGTCGCCCACGATCACGAGCATCATCGCGAGCAGCAACGCGAAACCCGCCGCGGCGAGCGCGTCGAGCAGCCGGCCGAATGCGTTCGAGATGCGATCGATCATCCCGCGTGCGCGCGCGCAGTGCTCGAACGGGCGTGCGCGCCCGTGCCAGGCGAGACGACCGGCACGCGCGCGCGCCCCGTTACTTCGAGAAGAGCGGTTTGAATCGCGCCGCCACCTCGGGGCTTTGCTTGGCGGAACTGGCCCAGGCCACCTCGTAGGCCTTGTCGCGGAACGCCTTCGCGGCGGCGGCGTCGAACCTGATCGCAGCGATGCCGGCTTTTTCCTGGCGGGCGATCTCGTCCTTCGCGTAGCCCACCCAGAAGTCGTTTCCGGCCTCGAGCGCGAGCAGCTGCTGGTTCAGGTACGCGCGCTGCGCGTCGGAGAGCTTCTTGTACGCGGGCAGGTTCATGATCAGCGAGACCTCGGCGTCGTAGAAGCCGGGGTCGACGCGAAACTTGGTCTTCTCCTGCCAGTTGAAGTCGAAGATGCCGCCCACCGGCCAGCCGTAGCCGTCGACCACGCCCCGCTCGAGCGCCGTGTACACCTCGCCGGGGGGCGTCGTGATCACGCTGGCGTTGAGCGCGAGGAAGAAGTCGCGATAGACCGGGGTGATCCGGATCTTCAGGCCGGTGAGGTCGGGCTTGTCGATCTTCTTGGTGGTGTAGATGTGGAACGGCTGGTTCTCCACCATGCGGGCCAGGTACTGCATGTTGCCCTTCTCGTTCCAGACCTTGTTGATCGCGTCGAAAGCGCCGTTCTTGCGCTGTTCGGCCACCGTGATCTGGGTGAGCTTGAGGAAGTCGGCCTCGGGCATCACGTTGGTGTAGAACGCGCCCGTGCTCATCGCCATGTCCACGACGCCGGTCTTGACCGCGTTGCCCACCTCGAAGGTGGGGATCGCCTTCGGGCCGCCGATGAAGTTGATCTGCAAGACCCCCTTGCCCTGGGCGTTGAACTTCTCGATCCACGGCAGCAGGCGCTGCACGTAGATGCCGTTCTCGGCGAACGCGCTCACCATGCGCAGCGTGACTTCCTGGGCGGCGGCGCCGGCGGCGAGCCCGAGCGTCAAGGCCGCGGCAGCGGCGGTCTTCATCAAGGTCTTGTGCATTGCAGATTCCCCCTCGTTGTTTTCGGCGGTCAATGATCGGGCGCGAACGCCCGGCGGTCAATGCGGCGTTTGCAAAAGGGGGTCCGCGCCCGTTGCGGGCGTCGCGGCGAGCATCCGCTCGAGCGCCGCGCCGTCCTCGTCGGCGAGCGCGGCGTCGACCAGGGCCCGGATGCGTTGGGCGCCGTCCGGGTGCCCGTCCAGCTGCGCGAGCGCCGACATCAGGCGCTGGAAGTTGCGCCACCCGCGCTCGTGCGTGTCGCCGTAGCCGCGCACCAGGCGCTGCGATCGGGCCACCTCGAGCGCGAGCGCGGGCTGCGAGACCGCCAGCCGCGCGATGCTCGCGAGCCACTGCTCGATGCGGGCGTGCTCCACCTGGAAGCGCAGCGACTGGCGGCGCAACGGGCGCAGCGAGGCGATCAGGCGCAGCAGCACGAAGCCGCCGAGCTCGCTCGTGCGCACGACGCGGCCCTTGCCCGCGAGCCTTGCCACGAGCTTGCGCGCCCAGCCGGTTGCGAGCAGCCAGCGGCCGAGCGCGGCAGGCAGCACGTCGGCGATCTCCTCCACGCGCGGGTGCATGAATTCGCTGATCTGGACGATCTGGCCGGGGCGCGCGCGAACCTCGCCGGCCACGCGCTCGAAGCGCGCCCGCCTGGTCTTGAGATCGGCCACGCGCACCGCGTCCTCGTACGACATCCACAGCGCGAGGTGGCGCGCCGTTTGATCGAGAATGTCGCCGGCCAACGGGGTGGCCGACCGCAGCTCGGACACGAGCGGGGCGAGGCGGTCGAGATACTGGGCCGCGTAGGCGCGGTCCTGGTACTCGGCCAGCCGCACGACGGCCGCGGCGAGCGTGGCGTGCAGCGCGACCGGGAACGCGCCCTCGACGCGCGCGCGCAGGTCGGCCAGCCGCGGGCCGAGCCGCGGCGCCGCCACCGCGCCGTCAGCCGCCGCAGTGCCGCCCGCCGCCGCAGTGCCGCCCGCC
>DATCZK010000189.1:0-13245 GCA_036525975.1 Burkholderiaceae bacterium
GTCTTGGCGAGCGCGTCGTCGATGCGCTCGAGGTCGCCGCCGGGGTCGAACACGGCGGCGCGGTTGGTCTTCTCGCAGATCAGCAGCGAGCAGTTCTGCGCGAACGGCGTGACCGGGACGATCGCGAGTTTCATCGGCGGGGGCAACGCAGGGCGCTTGCCGCTACCGTCGGTTGCGCGGATGCTGCGGTCACGGACGAGCGGCCTCTCTTTGTTGTTGCGCAGACTCGATCACAGCAGCCAAATTCCAGCGGCCGTCATCCTGAAACAGGAATGTCTCTTCGATCTTCACGTTGCCGCTTCGCAAGTTGCGGTCGGCCGGGATCGGCGGCGGAAACGGCGCGGCCCGCCGCACCACGTTGATCGCCCTGCCTACCAGCGCGTACCCCTGCCCGGTCGAAGCCGTGTAGCGCGCGCCGATCAGCTGCCCGTTCGACGCGATGTCGATCACGACCGTGACGGTTCCGACCCGGCCGCGCTGTGCGTTGGGCGTGAGCATCCACATCGGGTCGGCCACGTCCTGGTAGTTCCTTTCCACGATCTGCTGCAACACGGTGGCCACGTACTCGGGGTCGGCCAGCACTTCCCTGCCGAAGCCGCCGATGCCCTCCCGACTGCGCTCGCGCAGCGTGCGCATCAGGTGCTCGAGCACGTTCTGCCCGTAGGCGTTGCCGGCAATTCCTGCGCCGATCGCCGCGCCCAGTGCCACCAGCACCGCACGGCGTGTCTTCTTCGAGAGCATTGCGTTGTTCATTGTCGCCTCCTTTCGTGAACGCCGGCCGGAGCCCGCAGGCGCCGGCTCAGTGGCTGATCACCTGGTCGAGCGTGTGGCCCCGCTTGTCGGTGATGCGGATGCGCACAGGGATCAACTTTCGATCGTAACCCAGCCAGAGTTCGGCGCGCGCGCGGCCCTCGCCGCCCGATCGCACGCGCTCGAGGTGAACGGCCCTGATCGGCCCCCGCTCGGTGGCGAGCGAGGTCTCGCCCATCGAGCGATACGCAACCGTTTCCAGTTCCGAGCCCGTCGCCTCCGCGATCTCCACCGACGCGCCGCGCGCGAGGGCCTCCGGGGCGGCGCGCGCGATCAGGCCGAGCTGGATCAGCGCGGAGAGCCGATCCTGCACGCCGTCGCGCAACGGCACCGACCCCTTGCCGGAGAACGCCACCGTGCGCGAGCGGTAATCGAGCGTGACTTCGCGCGGGGCACGCGAACCGCGGCGCTCGGTGTAGCGCTCGGGAACGAGCCCGTTCGCGCCGAAGCGCCCGCTGCTCGACTGCGTGAGCAGCCCCGAGTACAGAAGCGAGGTGATGCCGGTGGCGCGGCCCTCGGTGTAGACGCGATAGCGCTCGCCCTCGAACTCGATCGCGTAATCGAGCAGCGCCACCTCGATGCCCGACGCGTAGTCGCCGTAGTAGACCCTGAACTGCCAGCGCCCGGCGGGCGGCGCCGGCAGGGCCTTGCCGTAGCGCAGCGACTCGCCCGCGCGCGCGCCTTGCGCGCGCCCGAGGGGCGCGACCAGCACGAGCGGCGCCGCGAAAATCCGGCGCCGGCCGAGCGCGACCTTCTGTCTCATCGGCTCCATACCCTTTGAACCAACGCGCAAGCCGCCATTTTCGCCGACACGAGCGCACCGCGAGCCGCGCAGCGGCGGCTCGGGCAGCACGACGGCACGGCCGGTCACAGGACGGCCGGGCGGTTCGCCAGCTCGTCGGGGTTGCGCTCGCCCGCCGGGAAGTGCGGCGCGAGCAGCGCGTCGATGCGCGCGATCGCGTCGATCGTGCCCGCCACGAAGTCGCCGCGCGCGCACCGCGCCGCCAGCCCGTTGGCGATCTCGCGCCACTCGCGCTCGGCCACCACCCGCACCGCGGCCCGGTCGGCCACGATCTCCACCGCGTGGTCGGCCAGCAGCACGTACAGCAGCACGCCGTTGTTGGCTTCGGTGTCCCACACGCGCAGCGCGCCGAACACCTCGAGCGCGCGTTGGCGCGCCGTCGTGCCCGCGAGCACGCGGCCCAGGCCGAGCGAGTCTTCGACGGCAACGCGGATCTCGGCGCCGTGGCCCTGCTCGGCCTCGCTCACGCGCTGCTCGATCGCGTCGAGCGCCGCGGGCGGGAACGCGCGGCCCAGCGCGCGCCGGTCGGTGAGCAGGTGGCGCAGCAGGCGCCGGATCAGGTTTGCCATCGCGCCGCTCCGCTACCAGTTCCCGGAGGCGCCGCCGCCCCCGAAACCGCCGCCGCCTCCGCCGAAGCCGCCGCCGCCGAAACCGCCGCGGCCGCCGCCGAAGCCGCCGCCGAAGCCGCCGCCGGTGGTCCAGACCGAGCCGCGACCGCGCGACCGGGGGCGCATCCCGCCGCCGGTGGACGCGAACACCAGGAAGAAGACGAACGCGAGAACGCCGAACACGAGCGCGAGCAGCAGCGACGCGCCGTAGAGCATCGACGCGAGGATCGCGCCCGCACCGCCGGCCGACGCGCCCAGCACCTTGCCGAGCACGGCCGTTGCCACGAAGCCCGCGACCACGACCGCCATCAGAACGCCGACCCAGTCGCCCGAGCCGCCGTTGCCGGCCGACGCCGCGGGCGCCGGCAGCGGTTCGCCCTCGATCAGCCGCCCCAGGTCGTCGACCGCCCCCGCGAGGCCGTCGAAGAAGCGCCCCTCGCGAAAGCGCGGCACGATCGTCTGGGCGATCACGCGCTTGGCGAGCGCGTCCGGTATCGCGCCCTCCAGGCCGTAGCCCACCTCGATGCGCACCTTGCGGTCGTCCTTGGCCACGACCACGAGCACGCCGTCGTCGACCGATTGCCCGTCGACCTTGCCGCGGCCCAGTTTCCAGCTCTCCGCCACCCGGATCGAGTACGGCTCGATCGCCTCCGGCGCGGTCGTGGGCAGCATCAGGATCGCCAGCTGCGCGCCCTTGCGCGCCTCGATCGCGGCCATGCGCCGCTCGAGCTCGGCGCGCTGCGCGTCGCTCAGCGTGCCGGTGAGGTCGGTCACGCGCGCCGAGAGCGCCGGCACCGGCACGAGGCCCTGCGCGCCCGCCGGCCACGCGGCGAGCGCGGCCCACAGCGCGAGCGCGGCGAACGCGAGCGCGCGGCGCACCCTGCTCATCCGGTGCCCCGCTGGCGAAACCGATCGTTCACCGACCGCCCCGCGAGCGCGCGCCGCGCGACGCTCACTTGCCCTTCGCCGGCGCGCCGAACTCGACCTTGGGCGCGACCGAGATCGCGCGCTCGTCGTCCACCGTGAACTGCGGCTTCGTGTCGTAGCCGAACACCATCGCCGTGAGGTTCACCGGGAACTGGCGCACCAGGACGTTGTACTGCTGGATCGACTCGATGTAGCGCTTGCGCGCCACCGCGATGCGGTTCTCGGTGCCCTCGAGCTGCGCCTGCAGGTCGCGGAAGTTCGCGTCCGACTTCAGCTGCGGGTAGTTCTCCACCACCACCATCAGCCGCGACAGCGCGCTGCCCATTTCCTGCTGCGCCTGCTCGAACTGCCTGAGCGAGTTCGGGTCCGACGGGTTGACCTGGATCTGCCCCACGCGCGAGCGCGCTTCGGTCACCCGCGTGAGCACCTCCTTTTCCTGCTCGGCGAAACCCTTGACCGTGGTCACCAGGTTCGGGATCAGGTCGGCGCGGCGCTGGTACTGGTTCACCACTTCCGACCACGACGACTTCGTCGCCTCGTCGGTGCGCTGGATGTCGTTGTAGCCGCACCCCGCGAGCGTGACCGAAACCAGCCCGATCGCGGCGAACCGCGTCATCCACCTCAGTTGCATCTCGTTCGCTCCTGTCGTGAAAAAGCACGCCTCGACTTCGCGCGTGCCAGTAAGATTGGGGCGAGTCCGCGCGACACAAGGGTTTCCCGTCCCTGGCCCTCCCCCGACAGTAACGCAACCCGCCATGACGATCGCCGCCCGTTTCCGCCACGGCACCGCCGCGCTCGCGCGATGGGCGCTGCTGTGCCTCGTGGCGGGCGCGGCCGCGGCTGCGCCCCCTCCGGGCGCCGAGCAGGTGCGCAGCTGGAACCGGCAGGCTTTCGACGCCTACGAGCGCGCCGAGGTGGCGCGCGCGGTGCGCCTGTACGGCCTGGCGGCGCGCGCCGGCGACGCGTCGGCGCGCTACAACCTCGCGGTGATGCGCATTCGCGAGGAGTCGGACACCCCGTCGCTGCAGGAGGCGCTCGGGCTGCTTCGCGCCAGCGCCGAAGCGGGTTTCGCGCCCGCGCAGCACATGCTGGGCACGCTGCTGGAAAACGGCCAGCTGCTCGCCCAGGACAGGGCGCTCGCGAGCCGGATGTACGCGGGCGCCGCCGCGCAGGGCCACGCCGAGGCGGCCCTCGCGCTCGGCCTGCAGTACTACCTCGGTCGCGGCGTGCCGCAGGATTACGCGCTCGCGGCGCGCTGGGTCGAGGTGGCGGCGAACGCGGGCGACGTGGCCGCGCAGTACATGCTCGCGTCGATGTACGAAACCGCGCTCGGCGTGGCGCGCGACCTGCAGGCCGCGATCGACTGGTACGTGGCGGCCGCGCGCCAGGGCGACGTCGCGGCGCAACTCAAGGCGAAGGAACTCAGCGACCGGCTGGCGCGCCAGCGCGGCTCCTGAGCCGGTGCGCGAAGCGCTTGCGGAACTTCGCCACCTTCGGGCCGACCACCGCCCGGCAGTAGCCCTGGTACGGATTGCGCTCGAAGTAGCGCTGGTGATAGGCCTCGGCCGGGAAGTACTCGGCGAGCGGCGCCACCTCGGTCACGATCGGGTCGTCGAAGATGCGCTCGCGCTCGAGGCGCTCGATCGTCTCGCGCGCGAGCTCGCGTTGCGCTTCGCCGGCGTAGAGGATCACCGACCGGTACTGGCTGCCGACGTCCATGCCCTGCCGGTTGGGCGTGGTCGGGTCGTGGATCGCGAAGAAGATCTCGAGCAGCTCGCGCTCGCCGATCACCGAGGGGTCGAAGCTCACGCGCACCACCTCGGCGTGGCCGGTCTCGCCGCCGCAAACCTGCTCGTAGCTCGGCCGATCGACGTTGCCGCCCGCGTAGCCCGAGTCCACCGAGACCACGCCTTGCACGTCCTGGAACACGGCCTCCAGGCACCAGAAGCACCCGCCGCCCAGCACGATCGTCTTCGTTTCCATGGCCCCGCCTCCTCGTTGCGCGCGGCCAAACCGCCGCGGCCATTCGACCCGCGGCGTGCCCGCGCCTAGAATCTACCCCGTTTCCGAAGAATCCCGATGACCAGGCGCATCCACGACATCTCCCCAGTGCTCAGCGCCGCCACGCCGGTGTGGCCGGGCGACACCCCGTTCTCGATCGAGCGCGTCTGGCGCATCGGCGAGGGCAGCCCGGTGAACGTGTCGCGGCTCACGCTGTCCACGCACACCGGCGCGCACGCCGACGCGCCGCTGCACTACCACGCGCAGGGCGCCGACAGCGCGACCCGTTCGCTCGAGCCCTACCTCGGCGCGTGCCGGCTGATCGACGTGACCGCGGCGCGCGGCACGGTGGAGCCGGGCCTGCTGGCCGGGCGGCTCGACCGCTCGCCGCCGCGCGTGCTGCTGCGCACCGCGCGCGCGCCGAGCCACGAGCGCTGGACGAGCGAGTTCACCGCGATCGCCCCCGAAACCGTCGACCTGCTGGCCTCGGCCGGCGTGCGCCTGATCGGCGTGGACACCCCCTCGCTCGACCCGCAGGAATCGAAGACGATGGACGCGCACCGCCGGGTGCTGGCGGCCGACATGGCGATCCTCGAGGGCCTCGTGCTCGAGGGCATCGCCGAGGGCGACTACGAGCTGATCGCGCTGCCGCTGCGCATCGCGGGCGCCGACGCGAGCCCGGTGCGCGCGGTGCTGCGCGAGGCCTGAGCGCACCGCCCGCCAGGACCCGATGCCGGACCCAGACCGCATGAGCACCGACACGATCGACCGCGCGCGCTGTGCGGAACGCGACGCCGCCGACCCGCTCGCGGCGCTGCGCAACCTGTACGAACTGCCCGAGGGCGTGATCTACCTCGACGGCAACTCGCTGGGCCCGCCGCCCCGCACGGCGGCCGCGCGGATCGAGCGCGGCGCGCGCGAGTCGTGGGGCCGCGACCTGATCCGCAGCTGGAACACCGCGCGCTGGATCGACCTGCCGCTGCGCGTGGGCGACGCGATCGCGAAGCTGATCGGCGCCGACCCCGGCGAGGTGGTGGCCGCCGACTCCACCTCGGTGAACCTGTTCAAGGTGCTGTCGGCGGCGCTGGCGATGCGCCCCGAGCGCAAGGTGATCCTCACCGAGCGCGGCAACTTCCCCAGCGACCTGTACATCGCCCAGGGCCTGATCGCGCAACTGGGCCGCGGCCACGCGCTGAAGGTGGTGGAGCGCGAGGCGCTGGCCGACGCGATCGACGAGCACACCGCGGTGGCGATGCTCGCGCAGGTGGACTACCGGCTCGGGTCGCGGCTCGACCTCGCCGACATGACGGCCCGCGCGCACGCGCGCGGCGCGCTCGTGATCTGGGATCTCGCACACTCGGCCGGCGCCTTCGAGGTGGCGCTGAACGCCGCGCGCGCCGACTTAGCGGTGGGCTGCGGCTACAAGTACCTCAACGGCGGCCCGGGGGCGCCGGCCTTCGTCTACGTGGCGCGGCGCCACCAGCAGGCCTTCGCCCAGCCGCTCTCGGGGTGGATGGGCCACGCCTCGCCGTTCGCGTTCGAGACCGGGTACCGGCCCGCCGAGGGCATCGCCCGCGCGCTCGTGGGCACGCCGCCGGTGCTCTCGATGCTCGCGCTCGAGGCGGGCGTGGAGGCGATGCTCGCGGCCGAGGCGCTGGGGGGCATGGCGGCGCTGCGCGCCAAGTCGCTCGCGCTCACCGACCTGTTCATCGAGCTGGTGGAGCGGCGATGCGCCGGCCACGGCCTCGCGCTCGTCACGCCGCGCGAGCACGCGCTGCGCAGCAGCCAGGTGAGCTTCTCGATGGCCGACGGCGAGGCCGGCTACGCGATCGTGCAGGCGCTGATCGCGCGCGGGGTGATCGGAGACTTTCGCGCGCCCGACATCCTGCGCTTCGGCTTCGCGCCGAGCTACCTGCGCCACGTGGACGTGTGGGACGCGGTGGAGCAGATGCGCGAGGTGCTCGCCGCGCGCGCCTGGGACCGGCCCGAGTTCCGCGCCCGCAAGGCGGTGACCTGAATCAACGCGCGATGCGGGCCTCGTGCACGAGAATGCCGGTTGCTGGAGCTGAGAGATGAGCGAAGAACGCTTCGAAGGCGCGCCGCTGGACCCCGGCGGCACGATGACCTACGGCGACTACCTCGACCTCGATCGGGTGCTGGGCGCGCAGCACACGCGTTCGGGCGACCACAACGAGATGCTGTTCATCGTGCAGCACCAGACGAGCGAGCTGTGGATGAAGCTGATGCTGCACGAGCTGCGCGCGGCGCGCGCGCGGCTGCGCGCCGACGAGCTCGCGCCCGCGTTCAAGATGCTCGCCCGCGTCTCGAGGATCATGGAGCAGCTGGTGCACGCCTGGGACGTGCTCGCCACGCTCACCCCCTCGGAGTACAGCGCGCTCAGGCCGCACCTGGGCTCGTCGTCCGGGTTCCAGTCGTACCAGTATCGCGAGATCGAGTTCATCCTCGGCAACAAGAACGCCGCGATGGTGCGCGCGCACGCGCATCGCCCCGACGTGCAGGCGGGGGTGGCGGCCGCGCTCGCCGAGCCCTCGCTGTACGACGAGGCGATCCGGCTGCTCGCGCGCAACGGCTTCGAGATGGACGCGGCGCAGCTCGAACGCGACTTCCGCGAGCCGCGCCCCTTTTCCGACGCGCTCGAGGCGGCGTGGCTGCGCGTGTACCGCGACCCCGAGCACCACTGGAACCTCTACCAGCTCGCCGAGGAGTTCGTCGACCTCGAAGACGCATTCCGGCAGTGGCGATTCCGGCACGTGACCACCGTGGAGCGCGTGATCGGGTTCAAGCCCGGCACCGGCGGCACCAGCGGCGTGGCGTACCTGCGAAAGATGCTCGACGTGGTGCTGTTCCCGGAACTGTGGAAGGTGCGCACCGACCTCTGAGGCGGGGCGGCCGCGCCGACACCCGTTCGACAAACCCTCACATTCAGGAGACCGACATGCACCGAGTGCTTCAACCCGCCGGATGGGACCAGCCCAAGGGATACGCCAACGGCGTCGTGGCGCGGGGCACCGTGATCGCGGTGGCCGGCCAGGTGGGCTGGACCGCCCGCTCGCAGATCGTGAGCGAGGACTTCGTCGCGCAGGCGCGCCAGGCGCTCGCCAACATCGTGGCGATCCTCGCCGAGGCGGGCGCGGGCCCGCAGCACATCGTGCGGATGACCTGGTACGTCACCGACAAGCGCGAGTACCTGTCGGCCGGGAAGGGCCTGGGCGCGGCCTACCGCGAGCTGATGGCGGGGCCCGACGGCAAGGTCAATTACCCGGCGATGTCGGCGGTGCAGGTGGCCGGGCTGGTGGAGGACGGCGCCAAGCTCGAGATCGAGGCAACCGCGGTGTTGCCCGACTGAGGGCGCGCGTGTCCGGGGGGCATCGAGCGGCGGTGGCCGCGTACCCGCGTTGCCCTCGCCCGAGGGTCTTCCGGGGTTTCTTTTCATCAAATGCGATAATCGCCGCCGTGCAGCCGCCCGTGCCCCGCCGCCCGGCGGGGGGAGCGGCCTGGAGAGATGCGTGACCTTGCCTGACTCGTGGATGTTCTTGGCGCTGGCCGTGGCCGCCGTTCTGGTGGCGACGGGCGCCTTCTTCTTCACCGTGACGCGCGGCGCGCTGCTGCTGCGCGCGCTGCGGCCCGGGGCGGACCCCGCCGCGCACGTCTACCCGATCTACTCGAACATGCGCCTGATCCGGCTGGTGGACTTCCAGCCCGTGATCGCCGCGATCCTGCTGTTCCAGTACGACCGGCTCGTCTCGATGATCACCTCCGCGATCAGCCGCATCGACCTGCGCGGCAAGGACGCGCTGATCACCTCCTGCGCGTTCGGCAACGTGATGCCGCGGGTGGCCAACGCCTCGATCGGAGCGGGCGCGCGCGAGGTGAAGATCGTGGACCTGATCCAGAACGAGCTGCTGCACGCCGGAACGAAGCTCGCCGACCTCGGCGAGCGGGTGAGCTACCTCGAGCAGGACGCCGCCGCGCTGCAGCTGCCCGACGCGTCGGTGGACGTGAACGTGGTGTTCTTCCTGCTGCACGAGCTGCCGCACCACCTCAAGGGCAAGGTGCTCGACGAAGCGTGCCGGGTGCTCGCGCCCGGCGGCACGCTGTTCCTCGCCGAGTTCCACCGCCCGCGCCTGCGCGTGCTGCGCGCGCTGAGCCGGCTGTACTTCATCGTGTTCGAGCCGCTGGGCCTGGCGCTGTGGAACACGCACGATCCGCTGGCGCACCTGGAGAAGATCGAGGGCATGCGCGCGCAGCGGCACACGGTGTTCTTCGGCAACTTCCAGGTCATCACCGCGACCAAAGCCGCGGCCTGATCCCACCGCAGCGAGCCGCTGGCGGTCAGCAACGCCGCGTGAGCGCGGCACCAGTGCCCGTGAGCGCGGCACCAGTGCCCGTCAGCGCTGCCCGTCGTCGCCCTTCACGTTTTCCCTGAGCAGCCCGCCCAGGCGCGAGTGCACGCGCCCGCCAGTGGCCATCACCAGCGCGAACAGGATCTCGCGCGGGCGCGGGGCGTCCTGGATGCCCACGTCCATCGCGTTGAAGTGGCTGCGCACGTAGCAGGCGTGGATGTAGTGCACCGGGCACATCAGCCGGTAACCGGCCACCGCCACCGCCTTCGCGGCCGGCACGATCGCCTTCGGTTCGCCCAGCACCTGGCGCATCGCCCAGCCCCCTGCCTCGTGCCAGACCGCGCCGTGCTCCATCTCGCCGTCGATGCCCACGATCGCCGCCTTGCCGTAGGCCTCCACGCTGCCCGCGCCCAGCGCGTCGGCCAGTTCCTGCGCCATCTCGCGCCCCAGCCCGCGCAGTTCGGCCATGAACGGCATCAGGTCGGGCTCGTAGCGGCCGGCGTAGGGGTTGGCGACGACCGCGATCGCGGCACCCATGCGCAGCGGCGGATCAACGCGCGGCCCGCCCTCGTGGTGCGTGGTTTCGATGTTGAGCGCGCGCTTGCGGACTTCGACCAGTGCCATCTTCGCTTCCTCTCGTTTCGGGTGCCGCTGCACTCTCGGCGCTCGACCGGTTCGTGTCAAGCGCAGGGCCGCCGGACGGCGAACGGGCCCACGCGGGGCGAAGCGGCGAATGTTTCCTACAATACGGGGTGACCCGCCCCTGGCCACCCGGCCCCGCCGCGGCAATCCGGCAGGCAGCCGCGTGCGGCGGGGCGAACCCGACGAACGACGACGAGGAAAAAAATACGATGAACGCCCCGCTCTCCTCCAGCAAGGTCAAGGCCAGCTTCAACTGGGCCGACCCGCTGCTGCTCGACCAGCAGCTCACCGAAGACGAGCGGATGGTGCGCGACGCCGCTGCCGCCTACTGCCAGGAGAAGCTGCTGCCGCGCGTGCTCGAGGCGTTTCGCCACGAGAAGACCGACCCCGAGATCTTCCGCGAGATGGGCGCGCTCGGCCTGCTCGGGCCCACGATCCCGGAGGAATACGGCGGCCCGGGGCTGAACTACGTGAGCTACGGGCTGATCGCGCGCGAAGTCGAGCGCGTGGACTCGGGCTACCGATCGATGATGAGCGTGCAGAGCTCGCTCGTGATGGTGCCGATCTTCGAGTTCGGGTCCGACGCGCAGAAGAAGAAGTACCTGCCCAAACTCGCCACCGGCGAGTGGATCGGCTGCTTCGGCCTCACCGAGCCCAACCACGGCTCCGACCCGGGATCGATGCAGACGCGCGCGAAGGCGGTGCCCGGCGGCTACGAGCTCTCGGGCTCGAAGATGTGGATCAGCAACTCGCCGATCGCCGACGTGTTCGTGGTCTGGGCCAAGTGCCAGGGGGGCGACTTCGACGGCCGCATCAAGGGCTTCGTCCTCGACAAGGGGATGAAGGGGCTCAGCGCCCCGCCGATCCACGGCAAGGTGGGGCTGCGCGCGTCGATCACCGGCGAGATCGTGATGGACCAGGTGGCGGTGCCCGAGTCGGCGCTGATGCCGGGCGTGGAGGGGCTGAAGGGCCCGTTCACGTGCCTCAATAGCGCGCGCTACGGCATCGCCTGGGGCGCGCTCGGCGCGGCCGAAGACTGCTGGCACCGCGCGCGCCAGTACGTGCTCGACCGCAAGCAGTTCGGCCGCCCGCTCGCCGCCAACCAGCTGATCCAGAAGAAGCTCGCCGACATGCAGACCGAGATCACGCTGGGTCTGCAGGGCTGCCTGCGGCTCGGGCGGATGAAGGACGAGGGCACGGCCGCGGTGGAGATCACCTCGATCATGAAGCGCAACTCGTGCGGCAAGTCGCTCGACATCGCGCGGATGGCGCGCGACATGCTGGGCGGCAACGGCATCAGCGACGAGTTCGGCGTGGCGCGCCACCTGGTGAACCTGGAGGTGGTCAACACCTACGAGGGCACGCACGACATCCACGCGCTGATCCTGGGCAGGGCACAGACCGGCATCCAGGCCTTCAGTTGAATCGCGAACTGAGCGTGCGTCGACGCGAAACCGGCGTTTGCGGCTGAGCGCAGTTGGAGCACGACCCGCTGATGGCGCGCCCCGAGCGCGCGCGAGCCGGGCGCGCGCCCAGGCTCCCGCCCGAGCAGGCGCGCAAGGTCGTGCTGGGGCTGGTGGTGGCGATCTTCCTCGCGGCGATCGACCAGACGATCGTGGCGGTGGCGCTGCTCGCGATCGGGCGAGACCTGCTCGGCTTCACGCTCATGCCGTGGGTGGTGGCCGGCTACCTCGTTGCGTCCACGGTGGCCACGCCGATCTACGGCAAGCTCTCGGACATCCACGGCAGGCGCCGGATGATGATGGTGGCGATCGGCATCCACCTGTGCGGCTCGGCGCTCGCCACGGTGGCGCAGACGATGCCGCAGCTGATCGCGTTCCGCCTGCTCCAGGGCGTGGGCGCGGGCGGGCTATTGGCGCTGGCGCAGGCGGCGATCGCCGACATCGCGCCGGGGCACGAGCGCGGCCGCTACCAGGCCTACATCTCGGGCACCTTCGCGGTGGCGGCGCTGCTGGGCCCGGTCGTGGGCGGCGTGCTCACGCACTACCTCTCGTGGCGCGCGATCTTCGTGCTGTACCTGCCGCTGGGCCTGGCCGCACTGGTGTTCGTGCGCCGCGTGCTGAGCTACGAAGTGGTGGTGCGCCGCGCGCACGTCATCGACTACCCGGGCGCGGCGCTGCTCGCGGGCGCGCTGGCCTCGGTGATGATCGCGCTCACGCGCGTGGGCCAGGGCGTGCCGGTGACCGCCGAGAGTTCGCTCGGGCTGTTCGCCGCGTCGGTGGCCCTGTTCGCCGCCTTCGTCGTGCAGGAGCGGCGCACGCCCGAACCGCTGATCCCGCCGGCGCTGTTCGAGCACCCGGTGGTGGCCATCGCGTGCATGACCCTGGGCTTGCAGTTCTTCGTGCTGATCGGCTCGGCCGTGCTGATCCCGCTCGCGATGCAGTCGGTGGGCCGCGCCGACCTGCAGCAGGTGGCGCTGCGGATGCTGCCGATGACGCTCACGATCCCGTTCGGCGCGTACATCGCCGGGCGATACATGTTTCGCACCGCGCTCTACCGCGAGAGCGTGTTCGTGGGCGCGGTGATCGCGATCGGCGGGTCGGCCACGCTCGCCTGGGGCGCGACCGAACCGGTGGCGGTGACCGCGATCGCGATGTGCGCGCTCGGCATCGGCCTGGGGATGACGATGCCACCCAACCTGGTGGCGGCGCAGACCGCGGTGCCGCAGTCGATGGTGGGCGTGGTCACGTCCACCACGGCGCTGTGCCGCACGCTGGGCGGCGCGATCGGGATCGCCGTGCTCACGTCGGTGCTGTTCACGCAGTTGCATGGGGCGGTGCCGGCGGGCGCCGCGGGAACGGCAGTCGGTGCCGCCGCTGGCGCTGCCGGCGCTGCGGTGGGCGCTGCGGGCGCGGCCGCGGGCAGCAGCTCGACGCCGATCCTCTCGGCCCTGCTCGACGCGCCCGCCGAGCCGCTGCGCGCAGCGTTCAGGATCGTGTTCGCGATGACCGCGTTGTGCTCGGTGGGGGCGCTGCTGCTGGCGACGCGGCTGCCGAGGGACTTGCTGCGCAAGCCCTGACTGCCCGCGCGGAATCATCTCGCCGTGGCGTTGGTCTGCGTCGGCCGATCG
>DATCZK010000190.1:0-15972 GCA_036525975.1 Burkholderiaceae bacterium
GAGATGGTGATGCCCGGGGACAACGTGAAGATGACGGTGACGCTGATCGCGCCGATCGCGATGGAGCAGGGGCTGCGCTTTGCGATCCGCGAGGGCGGACGCACGGTGGGCGCGGGCGTCGTCGCCAAGGTTCTGGATTGAGGCGGTTGCGTCTGCGGGCAGGGATCTAGGGGCATAGCTCAACTGGCAGAGCGTCGGTCTCCAAAACCGAAGGTTGGGGGTTCGATTCCCTCTGCCCCTGCCAACACCGCAGGGCCCGGATTCAGCGCGCAACGAGGATAAGAGCGAAGGCATGTCGAACCAGAACGTAGAAGACGTCACCAGCGTCGCGGATCGCGTCAAGGCGGTGCTCGCGGTTGCGGCCGTGATCGCGGGCGTGGCGGGTTTCTACCTGCTCTCGCAGCAGCCGATGATCGCGCGCGTGGGCGCCGTGCTCGGCGGCCTCGCCGCGGGCGGCGCGATCGCGTGGTTCTCGGGCCCCGGGCAGCGGTTCTTCGCCTTCTCCAAAGACTCGTGGAGCGAAACCCGGCGCGTCGTCTGGCCCGAGCGCAAGGAGACCACGCAGGTGACGCTGATCGTGTTCGGCTTCGTCCTGGCAATGGCGCTGTTCCTTTGGCTGGTCGACAAGTCGCTCGAGTGGGCGCTGTACGACCTCGTACTGGGCTGGAAATGATGATGAGCAAGCGCTGGTATGTGGTGCACGCGTACTCGGGAATGGAGAAGAGCGTCGCGCGCGCGCTCCAGGAACGGGTCGACCGCGCCGGCATGCAGGACAAGTTCGGCAAGATCCTGGTGCCCACCGAGGAAGTGGTCGAGATGAAGAACGGCCAGCGCACGCTCACCGAGCGGCGCTTCTTCCCGGGCTACGTGCTCGTCGAGATGGAAATGACCGACGACACCTGGCACCTGGTGAAGAGCACGAACAAGGTCACCGGCTTCGTCGGCGGGCAGGGCAACCGCCCGGCCCCGATCTCCGACAAGGAGGTCGAGAAGATCATGGCGCAGATGCAAGAGGGCGTCGAGAAGCCCAAGCCCAAGGTGCTGTTCGAGGTGGGCGAGATGGTGCGCGTGAAAGACGGGCCGTTCACCGACTTCAACGGCAACGTGGAAGAGGTGAACTACGACAAGAGCCGTGTCCGGGTGTCGGTCACGATCTTCGGCCGCGCCACGCCGGTGGAGCTGGAGTTCGCGCAGGTCGAGAAGACCTGAGCGAGCGGATTTTCGTCGCCGGCCCCCCGGGGCGGGCGGCGCGCAGTGCCCGGCGGGCGGTTGCCCGCCGGTGAATGAGGAGCGCAAGTCGTCACGGCGCGCAAGTGCCAGACAAAAGCGCGTTTGAACTCGCAACAGGAGATGCCTGATGGCAAAGAAGATCATCGGCTTTATCAAGCTGCAGGTGCCGGCCGGCAAGGCCAACCCCGCGCCCCCGATCGGGCCGGCGCTCGGCCAGCGCGGCCTGAACATCATGGAGTTCTGCAAGGCGTTCAACGCGCAGACCCAGGGCGTGGAGCCGGGCCTGCCGATTCCGGTCGTGATCACCGCGTTCGCCGACAAGAGCTTCACCTTCGTGATGAAGACCCCGCCGGCGAGCATCCTGATCAAGAAGGCGGCCAAGATCGAGAAGGGCTCGCCCAAGCCGCACACCGACAAGGTCGGAAAGATCACCCGTGCGCAGGCCGAGGAAATCGCCAAGACCAAGATGCCCGACCTCACCGCCGCCGACATGGACGCCGCGGTGCGCACGATCGCCGGTTCGGCCCGCAGCATGGGCATCACCGTGGAGGGCCTGTAAATGACAGCCGTGTCCAAACGCGTCAAGGCCAACAAGGCGCGCGTCGACCGCCAGAAGCTTCACTCGGTCGGTGACGCCTTCGCGCTGGTCAAGGAGTGCGCCACCGCCAAGTTCGACGAGTCGATCGACGTCTCGGTGCAGCTCGGCATCGACGCGAAGAAATCCGACCAGGTCGTGCGCGGCTCGGTGGTTCTGCCCGCCGGCATCGGCAAGAAGGTGCGCGTGGCGGTGTTCACGCAGGGCGCCAAGGCCGACGAGGCGCGCGCCGCAGGCGCCGACGTGGTCGGCATGGAAGACCTCGCCGAGCAGGTCAAGGCGGGCAACATGAACTTCGACGTCGTGATCGCCTCGCCCGACGCGATGAAGGTGGTCGGCTCGCTGGGCCAGATCCTCGGCCCGCGCGGGCTGATGCCCAACCCGAAGGTGGGCACGGTCACGCCGGACGTGGCGGGCGCCGTGAAGAACGCCAAGTCGGGCCAGGTCCAGTACCGCACCGACAAGGCCGGAATCGTCCACGCCGGAATCGGCCGCGCTTCGTTCCAGCCCGAGCAGCTCGAGACCAACCTTCGCGCGCTGATCGAGGCGCTCAACCGGGCGCGCCCGGCCAGCTCGAAGGGGATCTACCTGCGCAAGGTGGCGGTGTCGAGCACGATGGGCATCGGCGTGCGCATCGACCCCGCCGCTTTCGCGGCGGCGGCGAGTCACTGACCGCAAGGAGTCAGGAGCAAGGAACTTTGGGCCGTCGGCGCGAGCGCGGCACTCCGTTTCGGCGGGGCGGTGCGAGCGGCGGCGGGTTGTCAAAGACCGCAGGGGGCGCAGGTCTGGGCAGCGGCGAGAGCCGCGGGCCCTTGCCGGGCACCTTAAACGGCCGAACGGGGTTTCCCCGCTCGGGCGCCCTGCGCAGATGGCGGTCCCGCACAGGAGTTGTTGAGTTGTTCGCGTTGCGCGAATTTCCTCTGGAACTCGGAATCGGTCGCCGTGTTGAAGGCGGGAGCGAGGGCGCAGGCCCGAGCCCCCATTTCACAGCAGGAGCTGGACCATGGGTATGAACCGTAGCGAAAAGGTGGCAATGGTCGAAAGCATCGGCGCAGTCGTGGCCGATGCCGAGTCGATCGTTCTCGCCGAATACCGTGGTCTGGAAGTCGACGCGATCACCGCGCTGCGCCGCGAGGCGCGGGGGGCAGGCGTGCACCTGAGGGTTCTGAAGAACTCTCTGGCGCGCCGCGCCGTCGCCGGAACGCCGTTCGAGAAGTTGTCCGACCAGATGTTCGGGCCGCTGATCTACGGCATTTCGACCGACCCGGTGGCGGCCGCGCGCGTGTTGCACAACTTCGCCAAGGGCAACCAGAAGCTGGTGCTGAAGGCCGGCGCCATGAGGAATTCGCTCATGGACACCGCCGCCGTCACGGCACTCGCTTCGCTGCCCAGCCGCGAGGAGCTGCTCGCAAGGCTGCTCGGCACCATGCAGGCGCCGGTCGCTCAGTTCGTCCGCACGTTGAACGAGGTTCCGGCGCGTTTCGTGCGCACCCTCGCGGCGGTCGAGAAGAGCAAGGCCGAGGCGGCCTGACGCACCGAAGACTTTCAGGCATACGCAAGCAACCAATCAACCGATTCACTGGAGTTTGAAATGGCACTGAACAAAGAAGAGATCCTGGATGCCGTTGCCGGCATGACCGTGCTCGAGCTGTCCGAGCTGATCAAGATGATGGAAGAGAAGTTCGGCGTTTCCGCCGCCGCTGCCGCGGTCGCCGCCGCGCCCGCTGCCGGCGCCGCCGCGCCGGCCGCCGAAGAGAAGACCGAGTTCACCGTCTTGCTCGCCGCCACCGGCGAGAAGAAAGTCGAGGTGATCAAGGTCGTGCGCGCCGCCACCGGCCTGGGCCTCAAAGAGGCCAAGGACCTGGTCGACGGCGCTCCGAAGGCGGTCAAGGAAGGCATCTCGAAAGCCGACGCCGACGCGCTGAAGAAGCAGCTCGAGGACGCCGGCGCGAAGGTCGAGCTCAAGTAACTTGCCCGTCTCGAGCAATCTGCACCCGGACGTCGCCCGCCACCGGCGGGCGGCGCCGGGTTTTCGCGTCTTTGCGGCGCCTGGGGCCTGCGCAGCCGGTCGCGCTGCCCAGCCCCCAGTCTCTGCGTGACCCACGGAGTTCCCATGGCCCACACCCCGTCGTATTCGTTCACCGAGAAAAAGCGCATTCGCAAGAGTTTCGCGAAGCGCCGCGTGGTTCTCGACGTGCCCTATCTGCTC
Source organism: Burkholderiaceae bacterium (assembly GCA_036525975.1). Lineage (GTDB taxonomy): Bacteria > Pseudomonadota > Gammaproteobacteria > Burkholderiales > Burkholderiaceae_E > Quisquiliibacterium. Next base: position 4,035 of record DATCZK010000190.1, read on the forward strand.
ACCACCCAGATCGAGTCGTACCAGCAGTTCCTCCAGGCCGACGTGGCCGACGCCGCCAACCGCAAGGCCGAGGGCCTGCAGGCGGCGTTCATGTCGATCTTCCCGATCTCCTCGCACAACCAGCAGGCGCGCCTCGAGTTCGTCAGCTACGGGCTCGGGCACCCGGCGTTCGACGTGAAGGAGTGCCAGCAGCGCGGGCTCACCTACTGCGCGCCGCTGCGCGCCAAGGTGCGCCTGGTGATCATGGACAAGGAGGCGGTCAAGCCCACGGTCAAGGAGATCAAGGAGCAGGAGGTCTACATGGGCGAGATCCCGCTCATGACCAACACCGGCTCGTTCATCGTCAACGGCACCGAGCGCGTGATCGTCTCGCAGCTGCACCGCTCGCCGGGCGTGTTCTTCGAGCACGACCGCGGCAAGACGCACAGCTCGGGCAAGCTGCTGTTCTCGGCGCGCATCATCCCCTACCGCGGTTCGTGGCTCGACTTCGAGTTCGACCCCAAGGACATCCTGTACTTCCGGGTCGACCGCCGCCGCAAGATGCCCGTGACGATCCTTCTCAAGGCGATCGGCCTCACGCCCGAGCAGATCCTCGCGCACTTCTTCGAGTTCGACAGCTTCCGGCTGGCGCCCGAAGGCGCGATGGTCGAGCTCGTTCCCGACCGCGTGCGCGGCGAGATCGCGCGCTTCGACTTCGTCGACAAGAAGGGCAACGTGATCGTCGCGAAGGACAAGCGCATCAACGCCAAGCACATCCGCGAGATGGACGCCGCCGGCATGAAGCGCATGTCGGTGCCCGATGACTACCTGGTCGGGCGCTCGCTCGCGCACGACGTGGTCGACGCCGAGACCGGCGAGATCGTGGCCAAGGCCAACGACGAGATCACCGAGGAGCTGCTCGCGAAGATGCGCGACGGCGAGGTGAAGGAATTCCGCACCATCTACACCAACGACCTCGACCAGGGGCCGTACATCTCGCAGACGCTGCGCGCCGACGAGACCGCCGACCGCGCCGCTGCGCGGATCGCGATCTACCGGATGATGCGCCCCGGCGAGCCGCCCACCGAAGACGCGGTCGAGGCGCTGTTCCACCGGCTGTTCTACAGCGAAGACGCCTACGACCTGTCCAAGGTCGGGCGCATGAAGTTCAATCGCCGCGTCGGGCGCGACGAGCTCACCGGCGCGATGACGCTGGCCGACGAGGACATCCTGGCCGTGATCAAGATCCTCGTCGACCTGCGAAACGGCAAGGGCGAGATCGACGACATCGACCACCTGGGCAACCGGCGCGTGCGCTGCGTGGGCGAACTGGCCGAGAACCAGTTCCGCGCGGGGCTCGTGCGGGTGGAGCGCGCCGTCAAGGAGCGGCTCGGCCAGGCCGAGACCGAAAACCTGATGCCGCACGACCTGATCAACAGCAAGCCGATCTCGGCGGCGATCCGCGAGTTCTTCGGTTCCAGCCAGCTCTCGCAGTTCATGGACCAGACCAACCCGCTGTCCGAGATCACGCACAAGCGGCGCGTCTCGGCGCTGGGCCCGGGGGGCCTCACGCGCGAGCGCGCCGGCTTCGAGGTGCGGGACGTGCACCCCACCCACTACGGGCGCGTGTGCCCGATCGAGACGCCCGAGGGCCCGAACATCGGCCTGATCAACTCGCTCGCGCTGTACGCGCGGCTCAACGAGTACGGCTTCCTCGAGACGCCCTATCGCAGGGTGGTCGACAGCCGCGTCACCGACGAGATCGACTTCCTCTCGGCGATCGAGGAAGGCCGCTACGTGATCGCGCAGGCCAACGCCACGATGGACGCCAAGGGCAAGCTCACCGGCGAGCTGGTGTCGGTGCGCAAGGCCGGCGAGACCGAGCTCACCGACCCGGCCAACGTCCAGTACATGGACGTGGCGCCCACCCAGATCGTGTCGGTGGCGGCGTCGCTGATCCCGTTCCTCGAGCACGACGACGCCAACCGCGCGCTGATGGGCTCGAACATGCAGCGCCAGGCGGTGCCCTGCCTGCGGCCCGAGAAGCCGCTGGTGGGCACCGGAATCGAGCGCACCTGCGCGGTCGACTCGGGCACCGTGGTCACGGCCGAGCGCGGCGGCGTGGTCGACTACGTGGACGCGAACCGGATCGTGGTGCGGGTGAACGACGACGAAACCGCGGCCGGCGAGGTCGGCGTCGACATCTACAACCTGATCAAGTACACGCGCAGCAACCAGAACACGAACATCAACCAGCGCCCGATCGTGAACAAGGGCGACGTGATCTCGCGCAACGACGTGATCGCCGACGGCGCGTCCACCGACCTCGGCGAGCTCGCGCTGGGCCAGAACATGCTGGTCGCGTTCATGCCCTGGAACGGCTACAACTTCGAGGACTCGATCCTGATCTCGGAGAAGGTCGTGTCCGACGATCGCTACACCTCGATCCACATCGAGGAGCTGTCGGTGCTCGCGCGCGACACCAAGCTCGGGCCCGAGGACATCACCCGCGACATCTCGAACCTCTCGGAGTCGCAGCTCGGGCGCCTGGACGAGTCGGGCATCGTCTACATCGGCGCCGAGGTCCAGGCCGGCGACACGCTGGTGGGCAAGGTCACGCCCAAGGGCGAGACGCAGCTCACGCCCGAGGAGAAGCTGCTGCGAGCGATCTTCGTCGAGAAGGCCTCCGACGTGAAAGACACCTCGCTGCGCGTGCCCTCGGGCATGAGCGGCACCGTGATCGACGTGCAGGTGTTCACGCGCGAGGGCATCCAGCGCGACAAGCGCGCCCAGTCGATCATCGACGACGAGCTCAAGCGCTACCGGCTCGATCTCAACGACCAGCTGCGCATCGTGGAGAACGACACCTTCTCGCGGATCGAGCGCCTGCTGCTGGGCAAGACGGTGAACGGCGGCCCCAAGCGCCTCGCGAAGGGCGCGGTGATCACGAAGGACTACCTCGCCGACGTCGATCGCTACCAGTGGTTCGAGGTGCGCCTGGCCGACGAGACGGCGGCCGGCCAGCTCGAGTCGCTCAAGGAGTCGGTGGAGCAGAAGCGCCACCAGTTCGACCTCGCGTTCGAGGAGAAGCGCAAGAAGCTCACGCAGGGCGACGAGCTGCCCCCGGGCGTGCTCAAGATGGTCAAGGTCTACCTCGCGGTCAAGCGCAGGCTGCAGCCCGGCGACAAGATGGCCGGCCGCCACGGCAACAAGGGCGTCGTCTCGCGCATCGTCCCGGTCGAAGACATGCCGTTCATGGCCGACGGCACCTCCGCCGACATCGTCCTCAACCCGCTGGGCGTGCCCTCGCGGATGAACGTGGGCCAGATCCTCGAGACGCACCTCGGGTGGGCGGCCAAGGGCATCGGCCTGAGGCTGGGCGAGCTGCTGGCGCGCCAGGCCAGGGCCAGCGACGTGCGCAGGGCGCTCGATCTGATCTACAACGGCAGCGGCCAGGGCGTGGACCTCGCCGCGCTCAACGACGACGAGGTGCTCGAGCTCGCCGGCAACCTGCGCAACGGCGTGCCGTTCGCGACGCCGGTGTTCGACGGCGCCGCCGAGTCCGAGATCGCGCAGATGCTGAACCTGGCCTTCCCCGACGAGGACCCGCGCACCGCGCAGGTCGGGTTCACCCCGAGCAAGACGCAGGTGCGCCTGTACGACGGGCGCACCGGCGACGCGTTCGATCGGCCGGTCACGGTGGGCTACATGCACATGCTCAAGCTGCACCACCTGGTCGACGACAAGATGCACGCGCGTTCCACCGGGCCGTACTCGCTCGTCACGCAGCAGCCGCTGGGCGGCAAGGCGCAGTTCGGCGGACAGCGCTTCGGCGAGATGGAGGTCTGGGCGCTCGAGGCCTACGGCGCGGCTTACACCCTGCAGGAGATGCTGACCGTGAAGTCCGACGACGTGAACGGCCGCACCAAGGTCTACGAGAACCTCGTCAAGGGCGAGCACGCGATCGAGGCCGGCATGCCCGAATCGTTCAACGTGCTGGTCAAGGAAATCCGCTCGCTCGGGATCGACATCGATCTCGAGCGCACCTGATCCGGGCCCCGGACACAAGGAGCACCCCATGAAAGCATTGCTCGATCTGTTCAAGCAGGTCCAGGAAGAAGAGCACTTCGACGCGATCAAGATCGGACTCGCCTCCCCGGAGAAGATCCGCTCGTGGTCGTACGGCGAGGTGAAGAAGCCCGAGACGATCAACTACCGCACGTTCAAGCCCGAGCGCGACGGCCTGTTCTGCGCCAAGATCTTCGGCCCGATCAAGGACTACGAGTGCATCTGCGGCAAGTACAAGCGCCTCAAGCACCGCGGCGTGATCTGCGAGAAGTGCGGCGTCGAGGTCACGCTGGCCAAGGTGCGCCGCGAGCGCATGGGCCACATCGAGCTCGCCTCGCCGGTGGCGCACATCTGGTTCCTCAAGTCGCTGCCCTCGCGCCTGGGCATGGTGCTCGACATGACGCTTCGCGACATCGAGCGCGTGCTGTACTTCGAGGCCTACGTCGTGATCGAACCCGGCATGACGCCGCTCAAGCGCGGGCAGATCATGACCGAGGACGACTTCCTCGCCAAGACCGAGGAGTACGGCGACGAGTTCCGCGCGCAGATGGGCGCCGAAGGCGTGCGCGAGCTGCTGCGCACGATCGACATCAACCGCGAGATCGAGAACCTGCGCAAGGACCTCGAGGCCACCGGGTCCGAGGCCAAGATCAAGAAGATCGCCAAGCGCCTCAAGGTGCTCGAGGGCTTCCAGCGCTCGGGGATCAAGCCCAACTGGATGGTGATGGAGGTGCTGCCGGTGCTGCCGCCCGAGTTGCGGCCGCTGGTGCCTCTGGACGGCGGGCGCTTCGCCACCTCCGATCTCAACGACCTCTATCGTCGCGTGATCAACCGCAACAACCGCCTGCGCAGGCTGCTCGAGCTCAAGGCGCCCGAGATCATCGTGCGCAACGAAAAGCGGATGCTGCAGGAGTCGGTGGATTCGCTGCTCGACAACGGTCGCCGGGGCAAGGCGATGACGGGGGCGAACAAGCGCGCGCTGAAGTCGCTCGCCGACATGATCAAGGGCAAGGGCGGGCGCTTCCGCCAGAACCTCCTGGGCAAGCGCGTCGACTACTCGGGCCGCTCGGTGATCGTGGTGGGCCCGCAGTTGAAGCTGCACCAGTGCGGCCTGCCCAAGCTGATGGCGCTCGAGCTGTTCAAGCCCTTCATCTTCAACAAGCTCGAGACGATGGGCATAGCCACGACGATCAAGCAGGCCAAGAAGTACGTCGAGAGCCAGGAGCCGATCGTCTGGGACATCCTCGAGGAGGTGATCCGCGAGCACCCGGTGATGCTCAACCGCGCGCCCACGCTGCACCGCCTGGGCATCCAGGCCTTCGAGCCGGTGCTGATCGAGGGCAAGGCGATCCAGCTGCATCCGCTCGTGTGCGCCGCGTTCAACGCCGACTTCGACGGCGACCAGATGGCGGTGCACGTGCCGCTCTCGCTCGAGGCGCAGCTCGAGGCGCGCGCGCTGATGCTCGCGTCGAACAACGTTCTGTTCCCCTCCAACGGCGAGCCCTCGATCGTGCCCTCTCAGGACATCGTGCTCGGCCTGTACTACGCCACCCGCGACAAGATCAACGGCAAGGGCGAGGGCCTGTTCTTCGCCGACATCGGCGAGGCGCAGCGCGCCTACGACAACGGCGAGGTCGAGCTGGCCACCCGCGTGACGGTGCGCATGACCGAGAGGGTGCGTGATCCGGCCGAGGGCGAACCGGCGTCGGTCACGCGCCGCGTGGAAACCACGGTGGGCCGCGCGCTGCTCTCGGAGATCCTTCCGGTGGGGCTGCCGTTCGCGTTCATGAACAAGGCGCTCAAGAAGAAGGAGATCAGCCGCCTGATCAACGCCTCGTTCCGCCGCTGCGGCCTGCGCGACACGGTGATCTTCGCCGACAAGCTGATGCAAAACGGCTTTCGCCTGGCAACGCGCGCCGGCATCTCGATCGCGATCGACGACATGCTGATTCCGCCGCAGAAGGTGAAGCTGCTCTCCGACGCCGAGCACGAGGTCAAGGAAATCGAGCAGCAGTACACCTCGGGCCTGGTCACCCAGGGCGAGCGCTACAACAAGGTGGTCGACATCTGGGGCCGCGCCGGCGACGAGGTGGGCAAGGCGATGATGGACCAGCTGCGCGTGCAGACCGTGCGCGATGCCCAGGGCAAGCAGGTCGAGCAGGAGTCGTTCAACTCGATCTACATGATGGCCGACTCGGGCGCCCGCGGCTCGGCGGCGCAGATCCGCCAGCTCGCCGGCATGCGCGGCCTGATGGCCAAGCCCGACGGCTCGATCATCGAGACGCCGATCACCGCGAACTTCCGCGAGGGCCTGAACGTCCTGCAGTACTTCATCTCCACGCACGGCGCGCGCAAGGGCCTGGCCGACACCGCGCTCAAGACCGCGAACTCGGGCTACCTCACGCGCCGCCTGGTCGACGTCACCCAGGACCTGGTCGTGACCGAAGACGACTGCAACACCGGCAACGGCGTTGCGATGAAGGCGCTGATCGAGGGCGGCGAAGTGATCGAGGCGCTGCGCGACCGCATCCTCGGGCGCGTGGCCTCCGGCGACGTGATCAACCCGGAAACGCAGGAAACGCTGTTCGAGTCGGGCGCGCTGCTGGGCGAAGACGCGGTCGACGAGATCGAGCGCCTGGGCATCGACGAGGTGCGCGTGCGCACCCCGCTCACCTGCGAGACGCGCTACGGCCTTTGCGCGCGCTGCTACGGCCGCGACCTGGGCCGCGGCGTGCTGGTGAACTCGGGCGAGGCCGTGGGCGTGATCGCGGCGCAGTCGATCGGCGAGCCCGGCACCCAGCTCACGATGCGCACCTTCCACATCGGCGGCGCGGCGTCTCGTGCCGCGGTCGACAGCTCGATCGAGGCGAAGTCCAACGGCACCGTGCGCTTCACCGCCACGATGCGCTACGTGACCAACGCCAAGAAGGAGCAGATCGTGATCTCGCGCTCGGGCGAGGTCGTGGTCGCCGACGACAACGGCCGCGAGCGCGAGCGCCACAAGGTGCCCTACGGCGCGGTGCTGCACGCCCACGACGGCAAGCAGGTCAAGGCGGGCCAGCAGATCGCCGCCTGGGATCCGCTCACGCGCCCGATCATCACCGAGTACGCGGGGGCGATCCGCTTCGAGAACGTGGAGGAAGGCTCCACGGTGGCCAAGCAGATCGACGAGGTCACCGGGCTGTCGACGCTGGTCGTGATCGACGCAAAGCGCCGCGGCGGCGCCGCCAAGACGGTGCGGCCGCAGGTCAAGCTGATCGACTCCTCGGGCGAGGAGGTCCGGATCGCCAACACCGACCACGCGGTCACGATCAGCTTCCCGGTGGGCGCGCTGATCACGGTGCGCGACGGCCAGGACGTGCAGGTGGGCGACACGCTCGCGCGCATTCCGCTCGAGTCGCAGAAGACGCGCGACATCACCGGGGGCCTGCCGCGGGTGGCCGAGCTGTTCGAGGCGCGCTCGCCCAAGGACGCCGGCATGCTCGCCGAGGTCACCGGCACGGTCTCGTTCGGCAAGGACACCAAGGGCAAGCAGCGCCTGGTGATCACCGACCTCGACGGCAACGCCCACGAGTTCCTGATCCCCAAGGACAAGAACGTGCTCGTGCACGACGGCCAGGTCGTCAACAAGGGCGAGATGATCGTCGACGGCCCGGCCGATCCGCACGACATCCTGCGCCTGCTCGGCATCGAGGCGCTCGCGCGCTACATCGTCGACGAAGTCCAGGACGTCTACCGGCTGCAGGGCGTGAAGATCAACGACAAGCACATCGAGGTGATCGTTCGCCAGATGCTGCGTCGCGTCCAGGTCACCGATCCGGGCGGCACGCCGTTCATTACGGGCGAGCAGGTCGAGCGCTCCGAGATGCTCGACCAGAACGACAAGGCGCGCGAGGCGGGCAAGCCCGAGGCCGTCTACATCAACCTGCTGCTCGGGATCACCAAGGCGTCGCTGTCCACCGACTCGTTCATCTCGGCGGCGTCGTTCCAGGAGACCACCCGCGTGCTCACCGAGGCCGCGATCATGGGCAAGCGCGACGACCTGCGCGGGCTCAAGGAAAACGTGATCGTGGGCCGCCTGATCCCGGCCGGCACCGGCCTGGCGTACCACCGCGCGCGCAAGGTCAAGGAGCAGTTCGAGGCGCAGGAACAGGCGGCGCTGGCGGCGGCCGAGGCCGAGGCGCTGTTCTCGTCGCCGGCCGACGAGGAGCAGCCTGCCGACGAGTCGGCTGCCCCGGCGCCGGGCGCGGAGGGCTGAGCGGCGTGCGACGGTGCGCGCCGGGCCGCGGGCCCGGCACGCACCGAGCTTTTTGTGCAACACCCCGTGATTGCGCGGTGCGCAAGAGCGGAATATACTTACTGGCTTTCCGGAATTCGGGCCGGCGCAATCGTTCGCCGGGCAGTCCCGAGCCGCGGAACTCTCGGATCACGGCCGTGCAGCGGCGTTTTCGCTGCAGTGCCGCGCGAGGGTCGAGCGGCCAGGCGCTGCAGTCATAACAGGGAAACATTCGAATGCCTACGATCAACCAGCTCGTGCGCGGCGGACGCGAAACCGCGATCGTCAAGAGCAAGAGCCCCGCGCTGGAGAACAGCCCCCAGCGCCGCGGCGTGTGCACGCGCGTGTACACCACGACCCCAAAGAAGCCGAACTCGGCGCTGCGCAAGGTGGCGAAAGTGCGCCTCACCAACGGCTTCGAGGTCATCAGCTACATCGGTGGCGAGGGGCACAACCTGCAGGAGCACTCGGTGGTCCTGATCCGGGGCGGGCGCGTGAAGGATCTGCCCGGCGTGCGCTATCACATCGTGCGCGGCTCGCTCGACCTGCAGGGCGTGAAGGATCGCAAGCAGGCGCGGTCCAAGTACGGCGCCAAGCGTCCGAAGAAAGCCTGAGTCCGGGCTGAGGTTTTTTGGCGGGCGCGAGCCGCCCCGGGAAGTCCCGGAGGCTCGCGTTCTTGTTTGCGGCGCAAGCCCCCGCGTTCGGCGGGGGGCGAGCGTCGAGTAAGTGGTCGCTTCCGGGGAAAGCCGCACCAGCGGGGCCCGAGTGGAGCGACCGGCCAGCCGGAAAGGGTTCCGGTTCGGCAACTGAAGAGTGGAAGGTGAAGCTATGCCCCGTCGTCGCGAAGTTCCCAAGCGCGAGATCCTGCCCGACCCGCTGTACGGCAGTGTCGACGTGTCCAAGTTCGTCAACGTGCTGATGCTCGACGGCAAGAAGGCCGTCGCCGAGCGCATGCTCTATGGCGCGTTCGAGCAGATCCGCACGAAGTCCGGCAAGGATCCGGTCGAGGTGTTCGGCATGGCGCTGCAGAACTGCCGGCCCATGGTCGAGGTCAAGAGCCGCCGGGTGGGCGGCGCCAACTATCAGGTTCCGGTGGAGGTCCGCCCGGTGCGCCGCATGGCGCTCGCCATGCGCTGGATGCGCGAGGCGGCCAAGAAGCGCGGCGAGAAATCGATGGGCCAGCGCCTGGCCAACGAGATCCTCGAGGCTTCGGAGAACCGCGGCGGCGCGGTCAAGAAGCGCGACGAGGTGCACCGCATGGCCGAGGCGAACAAGGCCTTCGCGCACTTCCGCTTCTGAACCCCGCACCCCGAGTCGGCCACCCGCCGAGATGACACGGGTCCACGAGACTCGTACCTGAAGCACTGGAGCAGCAAACCATGGCTCGCAAGACCCCGATCGAGCGCTATCGAAACATCGGCATCTCCGCCCACATCGACGCGGGCAAGACCACGACCACCGAGCGCATCCTCTTTTACACCGGCGTGAACCACAAGATCGGTGAGGTGCACGACGGCGCGGCGACAATGGACTGGATGGAGCAGGAGCAGGAGCGTGGCATCACGATCACCTCCGCCGCCACCACCTGTTTCTGGAAGGGCATGGACCTGTCCTATCCGGAGCACCGGATCAACATCATCGACACCCCCGGGCACGTCGATTTCACGATCGAGGTCGAGCGCTCGATGCGCGTGCTCGACGGCGCGTGCATGGTGTACTGCGCGGTGGGCGGGGTGCAGCCGCAGTCGGAAACGGTCTGGCGCCAGGCCAACAAGTACCGCGTGCCGCGCCTGGCGTTCGTGAACAAGATGGACCGCATCGGCGCGAACTTCTTCAAGGTCTACGACCAGATGCGCGCGCGCCTGCGCGCCAACCCGATTCCGATCCAGGTGCCGATCGGCGCCGAGGAGCACTTCAAGGGCGTGGTCGACCTGGTGCGCATGAAGGCCATCGTCTGGGACGACAGCACGCAGGGCATGAAGTTCGACCTGGTCGACGTGCCTGCCGAGCTCGCCGAGCTGAGCGCCGAGTGGCGCGAGAAGATGCTCGAGGCCGCGGCCGAGGCGAACGAGGAGCTGATGAACAAGTACCTCGACGAGGGCGACCTCTCGCTCGAGGACCTCAAGGCCGGCCTGCGCCAGCGCACGATCGCGGGCGAGATCGTGCCGATGCTGTGCGGCACCGCGTTCAAGAACAAGGGCGTGCAGGCGATGCTCGACGCGGTCATCGACTACATGCCCTCGCCGGTGGACATCCCGCCGGTGCGGGGCATCGACGATCGCGAAAGCGAGGTGTTCCGCAAGGCCGACGACGGCGAGAAGTTCTCGGCGCTCGCGTTCAAGCTGATGACCGACCCCTACGTCGGGCAGCTCACCTTCATCCGCGTGTACTCGGGCGTGCTCAATTCCGGTGACACCGTCTACAACCCGATCAAGGGCAAGAAAGACCGCATCGGCCGGCTGCTGCAGATGCACGCCAACGAGCGCGCCGAAATCAAGGAAGTGCGCGCGGGCGACATCGCCGCGTGCGTCGGCCTGAAGGAAGTCACCACCGGCGAGACGCTGTGCGACCCCGACGCGGTGATCGTGCTCGAGCGCATGGTGTTCCCGGAGCCGGTGATCTCGCAGGCGGTCGAGCCCAAGACCAAGGCCGACCAGGAGAAGATGGGCATCGCGCTGGGCCGGCTGGCGCAGGAAGACCCGTCGTTCCGGGTGCGCACCGACGACGAGTCGGGCCAGACGATCATCTCCGGCATGGGCGAACTGCACCTCGAGATCCTGGTCGACAGGATGCGCCGCGAGTTCAACGTCGAAGCCTCGGTCGGCAAGCCGCAGGTCGCCTACCGCGAGACGATCCGCAAGGTGGTCGACGAGGTCGAGGGCAAGTTCATCAAGCAGTCGGGCGGCCGCGGCCAGTACGGTCACGTCGTGATCAAGCTCGAGCCGCTCGATCCGGGCGGCCCCGGTTTCGAGTTCGTCGACGCGATCAAGGGCGGCGTCGTGCCTCGCGAGTACATCCCGGCCGTGCAGAAGGGAATCCAGGACACCCTGCCCGCGGGCGTTCTCGCCGGCTACCCCGTGGTGGACGTGAAGGCGACGCTGTTCTTCGGCTCCTACCACGACGTGGACTCGAACGAGAACGCGTTCCGCCAGGCGGCCTCGATCGCCTTCAAGGAGGGCATGCGCCGCGCGAGCCCGGTGCTGCTCGAGCCGACGATGGCGGTCGAGGTGGAGACGCCCGAGGACTACGCCGGCACCGTGATGGGCGACCTCTCGTCGCGCCGCGGAATGGTCCAGGGCATGGAAGACATGGCCGGCGGCGGCAAGGTGATTCGCGCCGAGGTGCCGCTCGCCGAGATGTTCGGTTACTCCACCACGCTGAGGTCGCTCACGCAGGGCCGGGCCACCTACACGATGGAGTTCAAGCAGTACGCGGAAGCGCCGAAGAACGTGGCCGAGGCCATCATCTCGGCCCGCACCAAGTAGCAGCTGTCGTCAAGCAACGTTCTTTTTGAGATTGGAGAGAAGAAATGGCAAAAGGCAAGTTTGAGCGCACGAAGCCGCACGTGAACGTGGGCACGATCGGGCACGTGGATCACGGCAAGACGACGCTGAC
>DATCZK010000191.1:0-22576 GCA_036525975.1 Burkholderiaceae bacterium
TCCGCGAGCGCGCCCAGGCCGCTCGCAGCGACCCCGCCGCGATCGACCGGGCGATCGCCGACGGCGAGCTCCAGGCGCGGCGTTTCGCCTACGAGATCGCGTCCGACTACTCGTACCCGGTGATCCGCGCCGTTGAGCGCGCGCTCAACGTGTTCTGGAGTCGCGTCTACGCCGGCATCGACGTGCATCGCTTCGAGACCATCGCGCAGGCCGGGGCCGGCGCGAGCATCGTCTACGTGCCGTGCCATCGCAGCCACATCGACTACCTCGTTATGTCCTACGTGATCCTGCAGCGCGGGGTCTCGCCGCCGCACGTGGCCGCGGGCGCCAACCTCAACATCCCGCTGATCGGGCCGATCCTGCGGCGCGGAGGCGCCTTCTTCCTGCGGCGCAGCTTCAGGGGCGAGCCGGTGTTCGCAGCCGTGTTTCGCGAGTACGTGCACGAGATGATCCGCCGCGGCTACCCGATCGAGTACTTCGTCGAGGGCGGGCGCAGCCGCACCGGCCGCACGCTGCCCCCGCGCGGCGGAATGCTGGCGATGACGCTGGACAGCCACCTGCGCGACGCGTCCCGCCCGCTGGTGTTCGTGCCGGTCTGGATCGGCTACGAAAAGCTGGTCGAGGGCCAGTCGTACCTCGACGAGATGACGGGCGCGGCGAAGAAGCGCGAGACCGTGCTGGGGCTGTTGCGCGCGATCCACGGCCTGAGGACCGAGCGCTTCGGCACGCTGCACCTGAACATCGGCGAGCCGATCCACCTCGACGCGTTTCTCGCCGAGCACTGGCCGGGGTGGCGCGAGGCCGCGCCGCAGAGCCTCGCTCCCGGCCCCGGCGCCCCGTCCGGCCCCGCTGTCCCCTCGGACCCCGACGCGCCCGGGCGCAGCGCGGTCGTGAAGGCGCTCGCGCGCGAGGTGGCGGTGCGCATCAACGACGCGCTGGTGATCAACCCGGTGAACCTGGTCGCGATCGCGATCGGCGGCGTTGCCAGGCGCGCGAGCGACGCGACGCGGCTGGCGCAGCGCATCGACCTGCTGCGCGCGCTGCTCGCCGCCCAACCGCACTCGCAGCGCCAGACGATCACGGCGATGGACGGCCGCGCGGCGATCGCCCACGCGGCGTCGCTCGGTCTGGTCGAGATCGTCGACGACCCCTACGGCGAGATCGCGCGCGTCTCGCACAGGCAGGAGCAGCTGCTGGCCTACCAGGCGAACAACGTCCTGCACGCTTTCGCGCTGCCGTCGCTGCTCGCGTGCGTGATCACGCGTCGCGAAGCGATCGGTCGCGCCAGCCTCGACGCCGTCGTGGCGCAGTTCCAGGCGCTGATCCGCAGCGAGCTGTTCGTGGGGTGGAGCGAGCAGGAGACCACCGGGCGCGTGACCGGGCTGCTGGGCACGATGCGCGAGCTGGGGCTGCTGCTGGGCGACGACGCCGGCTGGCGCGCCCCGCCCGCGGGCAGCGCGGAGGCCGCGTCGCTCGAGTCGCTCGCGCGCGTGATGCGCCAGACGCTCGAGCGCCACCTGCTGGTGATCAAGATCCTCCGGCAGTCGGGCTCGGGCGCGCTCGGCGCAGGCGAGCTGGAGGCGCGCGCCGTCGGGATCGCGCGGCGCCTCGCGCTGGTGCACGAGGGCACGGGGCCCGACTTCGCCGACCGGGCATCGGTGGCGTCGGTGATCGCAACGCTGGTCTCGAACGGGCTCGTGCAGGCGCACGACGGGAGGCTGCATTTCGCCGACGCGATTCGCATCGCGTCGGCCGAGGCCGACCTGCTGCTGCCCGACGAGATCGTCGAGGCGATCGACGCGGCGGCCGCGCTGGCGCCGGCGACCCGGGCCGATCAGGCCGAGCGCCCCGCCGCGGCCTGAAGCGCGAGGTACCTGGCGAACAGCGCCTCGCGGGTCTCACGCCGCGCCGGGTCGGGCGGGATGCACGCGACCGGGCACACCTGCTGGCATTGCGGCTCGTCGAAGTGCCCCACGCACTCGGTGCAGCGATCGGGGTCGATCTGGTAGATCTCGGGGCCCATGAAGATGGCCTCGTTCGGGCACTCGGGCTCGCAAACGTCGCAGTTGATGCACTCGTCCGTGATGATCAGCGCCACTGCGCCCGCCTTCCCTAGGGCTTTCGGCCGAGCTTGCGCAGCTTGGCGTCGAGCCTGCCCGCGACCAGCGGCGAGACGAACTTGCTCACGTCGCCCCCGAGCAGCGCGATCTCGCGCACCAGCGTGGCCGAGATGAACTGGTACTTGTCGGTGGGCGTCATGAAGATCGTCTCGATCTCGGGCATCAGCTGGCGGTTCATCCCCGCGAGCTGGAACTCGTACTCGAAGTCCGACACGGCGCGCAGCCCCCGCAGCACCACCGCGGCCTTGCGCGAACGCACGAAGTTCACGAGCAGGCCGGTGAAGCTCGTGACCTCCACGTTCTGGTAAACCGACAGCACCTCACGCGCGATCTCGACCCTCTCCTCGGGGTCGAACAGCGGGCTCTTGCCCTGGCTCGCCGCCACCGCCACGATCACCTGGTCGAACAGGCCCACGGCACGGCGGACCAGGTCCTCGTGGCCCTTGGTGAGCGGGTCGAATGTTCCCGGATAAACCGCGAGCACCATGCCTATCCTTCCATTGGGAGTGAGCAACGCAGCAGATGGTAAAACACCTGGCCCGCGCGGCCGTGCCGAACGACCCGGCACGGCCGCGAAAACAGCTTCGTCGCGGTCTCGGCGTCGAGCGCGGCCTCGGATTCCACGTAGACGGTGGCCTCGGGCGCGAGCACCGGCGCGAGCGCGGGCGCGATCCGCGCCAGCAGCCCGCGGCCGAAGGGCGGGTCGAGGAACACCAGGTTGAAGCGCGCGCCCTCGCGCGCGGCGAGCCGCAGCGCGCTCTCGGCGCTGCCGCGCACCAGCCGCACGACCTCGTTGGCCTCGCGCAGCCGGGCCAGCGTCGCCTCGATCGCGTCGGCGGCGTTGCGGTCGCTCTCGACCAGCCAGACCGCGGCGGCACCGCGCGAAGCGGCTTCCAGCCCGAGCGCGCCGGTGCCGGCGAAGAGGTCGAGGCACACGCTTGCGGCCACCTCGTCGGCCAGCCAGTTGAACAGCGTCTCGCGCACGCGGTCGGGGGTGGGCCTCAGGCCCTCGGCGTCCACGACCCCCAGCGGAGTGCGCTTCCAGCGTCCTCCGACGATGCGCACCCGGTGCGCGGCGCCGCTACTTGGCCGGCCCGCCACCTGCGCCCACCACCACCGTGACCAGCGAGTCGATGCGCAGCCTGCGCGCGAAGGCTTCGCGCACCTGCGCAACGGTCACCGCCTCCACGCGCTCGGTGTAGCGGTCGAGGTAGTCGAGCGGCAGGCGGTAGAAGCCGATCGTGGCGAGGTTGTCGAGGATCTTGCGGTTGGAATCGATGCGCAGCGCGAAACCGCCCACCAGGTTCGACTTGGCGGCGGCCAGCTCCTGCTCGGTCGGCCCGCCGGCGACGAAGCGCTCGAGCGTCTCGCGCGTGACCGCGAGCGCCACATCGGTCTGCTCGCGCTGGGTCTGCAGGCCCACCGTGAACGGCCCGGGCTGCAGCGCGGGCGAGAAGTAGGAGTACACGCTGTAGGCGAGCCCGCGCTTCTCGCGCACTTCGTCGTAGAGCCGGGAGACGAACCCGCCGCCGCCCAGCACGTAGTTGCCAACCACCAGCGCAAAGTGGTCCGGGTCGCCCCACGCGAAGCCGGGCGTGCCGATCAGGATGTGGCTCTGCGTGGCCGGGTGGTCGATGCGCCGCTCCACTGCCTTGACCGCCGCGACCGCGGGCACTTGCGGGGCCGGCTTGCCGGCCGGTAGCTTCGCGGTGAGCCGCGCGGCGATGGCCTCGGCCTGCGCGCGCGAGACGTCGCCGATCAGCGCCACCACCGCGCGCGAGGCGGCGTAGTTCGCGCGATAGAAAGCGAGCAGGTCGTCGCGCGTGATCGCCGCCACCGTCTCGGGCGTCGCGTGCCAGCCGTAGGGGTGCCCCGGGTAGACGAGCTCGCCGAACGCGCGCCTCGCGATCGTCTCGGGCTTGGTGAGCGACTCGCGCAACGACTGCGACAGCCGCTCCTTCTCGCGCGCCAGCACCTGCGCCGGAAAGCCCGGCTCGGAGAGGATCTTTTCCACCAGCGCGACCGAGGCCTCGAGTTCGCGCGCGCTCGCCAGCGTGCGCAGCGTGACCGAGGCGCGGTCATCGCCGGCGCCGCCGCCGCGCTGGGCGCCCACTTCGGCGAAGGCCTCGGCGATCGCCGCTTCGTCCATCCCGGCCGCGCCCTTGGCGAGCATCGAGTTCGTGAGCGCGGCGAGCCCGATCCGCTCGCGCGGGTCGAAGCGCGCGCCCGCGTCGAAACTCACGCTCAGGTCGAGGATCGGGATCGACGGCGCGCGCACGAAGTACACGCGCGCGCCGCTCGGGGCCACCCAGTGCTCGATCGGCAGGCTCGCGTGCGAAGGCGCGCACGCGAGCGCCGCCAGTGCCGCCAGGGTCTTGAGGATCAGGCCGCGCGCGTTCGAAAATGGCCGCTTCATCCGAGCCCCCTCAGTGCCGCGTGCCCGCGGGCGCCGCGACGCGCGCCGAGGCCACTGCCACCGGAACCAGCGTGACGACCGTGAGCGCGTCTTCGCTGAAGTACTTGCGCGCCACCGCCTGCACCTGCTGCGAGCTCACGGCGCCGATGCGCTCGAGCATGCGGTCCGAATCCGCGTGCGAGAAACCGATCACCTCGAGCGACGCGGCCTCCATCGCCTGCGCGAAGATCGAATCGCGCTTGTAAACGCGGCTCGCCCGGTACTGGGTCTTCACCCTGCTGAGCTCGTCCTCGCCCACGCCGTGCTCCGCGATCTTGCGGATTTCGTCGCGCAGCGCGCGCTCGAGCTCGTCGGTGCTGCGCCCGCGCGCCGGCGTCCCCGAGATCGTGAACAGCGTCGGCCCGCGCGAGGTCATGTCGTAGCCGACGTCCGCCTGATCGGCCACGCGCGAGCCTCGCACGAGGTTGCGCGTGACCCTGCCGTTCTCGTCGTTGTCGAGCACCGCGGCGAGCATCTCCAGCGCGTAGGGCTCCACGTCGCGTTCCACGTCCTCGAGCTTGGGCACCTTGAAACCGGCCACGATCGACGGGTTCTCGGCGGGCGCCTTGACCCATGCGCGACGAACGCCGCGTTGCTCGGGCTCCTGCTGCGGCTTGCGCGCGGGCAGCGCGCGCGACGCGATCTTGCCGTAGTTGCGTTCGGCGAGCTCGAACGCCGACTGCGCGTCCACGTCGCCGGCCACGACCAGCAGCGCGTTGTTCGGGGCGTACCAGTCGCGGTACCAGTTGCGCGTGTCGTGCACGGTCATCGCCTGCAGGTCGGCCATCCACCCGACGACCGGCGCGCGCACCGGCGAGGCGACGAAAGACGAGGCCATCAGCTGCTCGAACACCTGGCCCTGCGCGCGGTCCTCGGTGCGCAGGCGCCACTCCTCCATCACGACCTTGATCTCGCGCTCGAAGTCGTCGTCGGTGATCTGCAGGTTGGTCATCCGGTCGGCCTCCAGCGCCATCACCTCGGAGAGCCTGGACTTGTGGATCTGCTGGAAGTAGCCGGTGTAGTCGCGCGAGGTGAACGCGTTCTCGCGCCCGCCCATCGCCGCCACGCGGCGCGAGAACTCGCCGGGGGCGAGCGTGCGGGTGCCCTTGAACATCAGGTGCTCGAGCACGTGCGCCACGCCGGTGCGGCCGTTGACCTCGTCGATCGAGCCCGCGCGGTACCAGACCATGTGCACGACCGTGGGCGCGCGGCGGTCCTCGACCACCAGCACCTTCATGCCGTTGGCGAGAGTGCGCTCGTGGGTTTGCGCCTGCGCGGCCGCGGCGAGCGCGAACAGCGCGAGCCCTGCTGCCCGGGCGATGAGCGATGCCGATGCGTTCCGTGTCTTCGTCATGTGTTCCCTCGAATGCGCCGCCGCGGGCGCAAACGGGTCAAAGGATAGAATTGTGACCCAAGTCAGGCGCTTGCGCCCGAACCGCCAGTGGTCGGCGCGAGACGCCCCGACCTGACACCCTACAGGCCGCGCGCAGGCATCGCACGATCGAGATGTTCGGATTTCTCAGACGCAAACCCAGGGCGGCCCCTGAAGACGCCGCGCCCCAGCCGGAGTCGGCGGGGCGGCCCGAACCCGCGGGGGCGCCCCAACCCGCGGGGGAGCCCCAACCCGCGGCGCAGCCCCAACCCGCGGCGCAACCCCAACCCGCGGCGCAGCCCCAACCCGCGGCGCAGCCCGAGCGCGCGTCGTGGACCGCGGCGCTGCGACGGGGGATGAGCCGCACGCGCTCGAACATCGCGGCCGCGCTCGGCGCGTCGAACATCGACGAGTCGATGTACGAGGAGCTCGAGACTGCGCTGCTGCTCAGCGACGCGGGCGTGGCGGCCACCGCGCACCTGATCGACCGGCTGCGCGCGCGCGTGCGCAGCGAGCGGCTGCGCGAGCCCGCGCAACTCCCAGGGGCGCTTCGCGCCGAGCTCGCGCTGCTGCTCGCGCCGCTCGAGCAACCGATCGACATCGACCGCGCCGAGCCGCTCGTGATGATGATCGCGGGCGTGAACGGTGCGGGCAAGACGACTTCGATCGGCAAGCTCGCCCATCACCTGCAGCGCGAGGGCAAGTCGATCCTGCTCGCCGCCGGCGACACCTTCCGCGCCGCCGCGCGCGAGCAGCTCGCCGAGTGGGGCGCGCGCAACGGCGTGCAGGTGATCGCGCAACAGGGCGGCGACCCGGCCGCGGTCGCCTTCGACGCGGTTGCGGCCGGGCGCGCGCGCAAGCTCGGCGTGGTGATGGTGGACACCGCCGGCCGCCTGCCCACGCAGGCGCACCTGATGCAGGAACTCAAGAAGATCCGCCGCGTGATCGACAAGGCGATGCCCGGGGCGCCGCACGAAGTGCTGCTCGTGCTCGACGGCAACACGGGCCAGAACATGCTCTCGCAGGTCGAGGCCTTCGACGACGCGGTCGCGCTCACCGGCCTGGTCGTGACCAAGCTCGACGGCACGGCCAAGGGCGGCGCGCTGGTCGCGCTGGCGCACGCCCGGCGCGACAAGCCGGTCCCGGTCTATTTCGTCGGCGTGGGCGAGGGCCTCGACGACCTGCAGGCGTTCAGCGCAGCCGAGTTCGCCGCGGCGCTGATCGACTGATCGCGTCGTCCGGCCGCGCTAGGCAGCGATCGCCGACGCGCCCGCTTCTTCGCTCGCCTCGAGGCGGCAACGGCCGTTCTGCTTGGCGCGATACATCGCCGAGTCGGCGCGCGCGAACATCGCGCGCGCATCGTCGCCCGGGCGCATCTGCGTGAGCCCGATGCTCACCGAGACGAAGGGCCGCGTTCCGTCGGGGGCGGTCGGTCCGCAGTTGGTGAACTCGCGCATGATCCGCTCGCCGACCTCGTGCGCCATCGCCGAACCCAGCCCTGGCAACAGCACGACGAACTCCTCCCCGCCGTAGCGGAAGGCGCGATCGGACGTGCGCACGCAGTTGGCGATCGTCACGCCGAGGCTGCGGATCACCGCGTCGCCGAACTCGTGCCCGAAGGTGTCGTTCACCTTCTTGAAGTGATCGATGTCGATCACGAGCAGCGACGCGACCCGCCCGCGGCGCATGCATCGCTCGAGCTCGTCGGAAACGCCGAGGTCGTAGGCGCGGCGGTTGCCAAGCCCGGTGAGCGGGTCGAGCTGCGAGAGCATCGTCAACTCGTGCGTGCGCTCGGCCAGGCGCCGGTGCCGGCCGCGAAGGCTGCGCACCTGGGCGCCCACCGCCATCGCCAGCATGATCGACTCGGACAGCATGCCCAAGCCCAGCAGGTTGAGCAGCGACGGCCAGGCCGGGGTCAGGCCCTCGACCAGCGCGACGAACGCCAGGACCGGGATCGCGAGCGCACCGAATGCGGCGGCGATCAGCGGCGCGAGCGGGTGCCGCACGCGCCAGGCCACGACGAGCTCGCGCACGATCATCGCAACCGCGCCGATCGCGATCGCCACCGAGATCCTGGGAAGCCAGGGGTGCTCGACGAGCGGCAGCGCCACCATCGACGCGCCCCACAGCGCCAGCAGCGCCGGGATCCAGCGGTCGCGCATCGTTCCGGCGGTCGGCCCGCCCAGCAGCCTGCGAATGAATATCCAGTGAAACAGCGACGCGGTGAACACCAGCGACGCGTTGATCCGCTCGACTCGCGAAGCCGCGCCGGCCCCGTCGAACACCGACATCAGCAGCGGGTCGAAGGTGCCGGCGAGCATCGCGTAGAGCGCCCCCATCGCCAGAGCCGAGAGCGAGAAGGAGACCAGGCCGATGAACCGGGTGACCGCCCCGAGCAGTGCGCAGTAGGCGGCGATCGAGAAGATCGCGCCGGCCACGATGCCGCTCAGGGCCGAGCGCGCGCTCGCTTCCACGAAAGGCGCCGCTCCGGCCACCAGCCTGGGAGCGAGAATGACGGGCGCCGGACCGCCCCCGACCTCGACCACGAACCGTGTCGGCTCGCCCGGCTCGAGGCGCAGCGGCAGGAGAGCCTGGCGCAGGCGCGCCGGGGCATTCGCCTCGCCGCCCGGCGGCGGGCTCTCGTCGACCCAGGTTCCCATGGGGGTCTGGCGGTGCAGCCGCACGCGGTTCGTGAACAGGTTCCTCAGCTCGAGGTACGTGGTCGCGGCGCATCCGCCGCCCACCACCGAGAATCCGAGCAGCACGCGGTCGGCGTGGCCGAAGTTCATTCCGTCGGCGCTCGCCGGACGGCCCGCGAGCCGCAAGAGCGTGTCCACGCTCGCGCCAACGCCCGGCGGATCGACGCCATCGTCGACCAGCGCGACTTCCAGCTCGCGCGGACCGAGCTCGATCGCCGCGCAACCCGACAGGCGCACCGGTTCGAGCGCGTGAGCGCCCGCCGCGGCCGCCAGGCCCGCCAGCAGGGCGAACAGACTGGGCCCCACGCGCGCGTTCAAGGCACGCGCGAGCGCCCGCAGACCAGCGACCAGTTTCGCTCCAATCGTCATATGGACGGATGATCGCCAAACTTCGCGCGCGCCGGAGCGTGCGGACAAGCCCACCCGCGCGAGCGGCAGGCAGGGGTCGACCAGTGGGCGGCCTCAGTTGCGAGAAGACTCCACCTGCGCCGAGGGCTGCGCCGCGGCGAACGCGTCGAGTTCCATGCACCGCTCGAAGCGGCGCATCAGCTCGGGGTAGCGCTCGAGATCGACCGCGAATCGCCTGGCGTTGAACACCTGCGGCACCAGGCACACGTCGGCCAGCGTCGGCTCGTCGCCGTGGCAATAGCGGCCCGCCGCGCCGTCGGCGAGCTGGCGCTCGAAGGCCTCGAGCCCCACCTCGCACCAGTGCCGGTACCAGGCGTCGATCGCCGGCTGGCCCTGACCCAGCGTGTTCTTCAGGTACTTCAGAACGCGCAGGTTGTTCAGCGGATGGATGTCGCAGGCCACCGCCAGCGCGAGCGAGCGCACCCTGGCGCGGGCCGGCGCCGCGGCCGGCAGCAGCGCCGGCTCCGGGTGCTCCTGCTCGAGGTACTCGATGATCGCGAGCGACTGCGTCAGCCGCAGCTCGCCATCGACCAGCGTGGGCACCAGGCCCTGGGGGTTCATCTCGCGGTAGGCCTGGGCACGGTGCTCGTCATCGGGCAGCCAGACCACCCGCGGTTCCCAGGCGAGCTTTTTGACGTTGAGCGCGATCCGGACCCGAAACGCCGCCGAACTGCGAAAGTAGGTGTAGAGCGCGTACATGCTTCCTCCCGAGCCGTCGCCCAGTGTACGCCGCAGAGGCGACCCCGGAACGAGCGCACATTCCCACGCAAAAACAACGTGTTACAATTACCCGAGCAATTTAGTACGGAACTCGCCCCGGGGAAGACGGGGCGCGGGCGCAGGGCTATCGGAGCGATTGTCAGTTTCGATTAGCACTCGCGACCGAAGAGTGCTAAATTTATTTGGAATTCGCCCTCCCACGAAGGGTGGACAAGGAGGATGCAACAGATGACGGAAGTTCGATCGAACGCATTGGTAGCTGCCGGCGCAGGGGGCGCCGTCATGGCGCTGCCGGCGATCGGCAATCTGGATGCTTACATTTCGGCGGTCAACCGGCTGCCCATGCTCACGGCCGAGCGCGAACGCGAGCTGGCGCGCAGCTTTCGCGACGACGGCGACCTCGCGGCGGCTCGGGAACTGGTGATGTCGCACCTGCGGCTGGTCGTGTCGATCTCGCGCAACTACCTCGGCTACGGCCTGCCGCACGCCGACCTGATCCAGGAAGGCAACATCGGGCTGATGAAGGCCGTGAAACGCTTCGACCCCGAGCGCGGCGTGCGCCTGGTCTCGTTCGCGCTTCACTGGATCAAGGCCGAGATCCACGAGTTCGTGCTGAAGAACTGGAGGATGGTGAAGGTTGCCACCACGAAGGCGCAGCGCAAGCTGTTCTTCAACCTGCGCTCGATGAAGGGCGACGCCCACACCCTGAGCCCCGACGAGGTCGAGGCGATCGCCGAGCACCTCAACGTCCGCGAGAAGGACGTGATCGAGATGGAAACCCGCTTCGGCGGGCGCGACATCGCGCTCGAGCCCGAGGCCGACGACTCCGAGAGCGGCTTCGCGCCGATCTCCTACCTCGTGGCCCCCGACGCCGACCCCACCGCGATCATCGAGCAGCGCCAGTACGACCGGCTGCAAAGCGAGGGCATCGCCAGCGCGCTGGCCGAGCTCGATCCGCGCAGCAGGCGCATCGTCGAGGCGCGCTGGCTGCGCGACGCCGACGACGGCGGCACGCTCACGCTGCACGACCTGGCCGACGAATTCGGCGTGTCGGCTGAGCGGATCCGCCAGATCGAGGCGAAGGCGCTGGTGAAGATGAAAGCTTCGCTCGCGCAATACGCCTGAGCAGAGCTAACCTTCCTCCCTCCTTGGCCGCCGGCGGATCTTCCCAAGGCGGCCTTCTTTTTTTCGGGCCGCGGCCCGGGCTCAGCCCCAGCGCTGCGCGTACCCGGCCGCGATCGCGCCCAGCACCTCGTCGCATTGCCCGAGCGCGGGCCAGAGCTCGAAGCTCACCTGCGGATGCCTCCTGCGCTCGGCCACCAGCAGCGCCGGCACGTCGTCGCGCAGGTGCCCGCCCGGCGCCCAGAACAGCGGCGCGATCACCACCCGGCGCGCGCCGCCGGCCACCGCCGCGGACACCGCTTCGGGCAGCGTGGGCGACATCCGCTCCAGGAACGCAACCGCGATCGCAACACCGGGGATCGAGCCCCCCATCCGCGCCGCGAGCGCGTCCACCGGCTCGCGCCAGGCCGGATCGCGCGCCCCGTGGGCGAACAGGATCAGCGCATCGGCAGGCCGGATGGCGGGGTCGGGTCGTTGCATCGCGCGTTCCAGGTGAGGGAGCGGGTTTCGGTGAAGGGTCGATACGGGGCCGCAGCCTAACACGCCGCCGATCGACTATGCTCTGGCACCATGCGAGGAAGCGTCGACCCGCGCCGCACGGCGCTCGCCGCGGTGGGCGCGCTGCTCGTCAACGCCACCGTCTGGGGCCTGTCGTGGATTCCGTTCCGGGCGCTCGACGGGCTCGGCGTGCACAGCCTGTGGACCACGACCTGGATCTACGCGCTCTCGACGGCGGCCGTGATCGCGTGCTACCCGCGAGCGCTCGCCCGGCTGCTCGGCTCGCGCTGGCTCTTGCTGCTGGCGCTCGCGGCGGGCCTGACCAACGCCTGCTTCAACTGGGGCGTGACGGTGGGCGAGGTGGTTCGCGTGGTGCTCCTGTTTTACCTGATGCCGGTGTGGGCGGCCGTGTTCGCGCGCCTGCTGCTGGGCGAGCGCACCGGCGCGGGGGCGGCGGTGCGGATCGCGCTGGCGATCGGCGGCGCCTTCGTCGTGTTGTGGCAGTCCGACGGGCTGCCGGGCCTGCCGTCGTCGCTGGCCGACTGGCTCGGCGTGGCCGGCGGCGCGGCCTTCGCCCTGACCAACGTGCTGCTGCGAAAGCAGGCCGCCGACCCGCCCGAGGCGCGCGCGCTGGCGATGTTCGCGGGCGGACTGGCCGTGCCGGGCGCGCTGGCGCTGGCGTTGTCGTGGGCCGCGGCCGGCGCGCCGCTGGCCGACGCGCCGCGCGCCGCCGCCGACCTGCTCTCCGCCGCCGCCCACTCGCGGGTGGCCTGGCCGGCCACGGGAACCACCATCGCGTTGATCGCCACCGCCACCGCCGCGGTCTTCCTGGCGTCGAACCTCGCGCTGCAATACGGGGCGGCGCGCCTGCCGAGCAACGTGACCGCGGTCGTGATGCTGGCCGAGGTCGTGGTGGCGGCGGTCTCGTCGGCACTGCTCGGCAACGAGCCGCTCACCGCGCGCACGCTCGCCGGCGGCGCGATGATCATCGCCGCGAGCCTTCTGGCGGCCTTCGCGCAGCCCGGGCTCAGCCGCCGTCGATCAGGCGGCGCAGATCCTGCGCCAGCGCCTCGGCCCCCTGGCCGTGCTTGATGAACAGGCGCACCCTGCCCTGGGGGTCGAAGGCGAAACTGCCCGCCGAGTGGTCGATCGTGTAGGTGCCGGGCCGGATGCCGGGCACCTTCTGGTAGAAGACCTTGAATTCCTTGGCCGTGCGCGCGGTCGCGTCGGCGTCGCCGTAGAGCCCCAGGAAACGCGAGTCGAAGGCGGGCACGTAGCTGGCGAGCAGCTCGGCGGTGTCGCGCTCCGGGTCCACCGTCACGAACAGCACCTGCACCTTGTCGGACCGCTCGCCGAGCAGCTTCATCACCTGGGCCATTTCGGCGAGCGTGGTCGGGCACACGTCGGGGCACTGGGTGAAACCGAAGAACACCGTCACCACCTTGCCGCGGAAATCGGCCAGCGTGCGCGGCTTGCCGTCGTGCCCGGTGAGCTCGAAGCCGCGCGCGAAGTCCGCGCCGGTGATGTCGACGTTGCGAAACGCCGGCTGGCGCGCGCCGCAACCGACGAGCGCCAGCGCCAGCAACGCGGCTGCGAGCGCGCCCAGCAGGCGAAACGGGCGCGCCGGGTGCGTCAGGGGCGCCTGGAGCATCAGAGGTAGTGATCGACCAGCATCGCGCCGAACAGCGCCGCGAGGTAGAAGATCGAATAGCCGAAGGTCTTGCGCGCGGCCACGTCGGAGTACTCGCGCCACAGCAGCCACGCGTAGGCGAGAAAGACCAGGCCGAGCGCGAGCGCAGCCACCAGATAGAACCAGCCGCTCATCCCGATCACGAAGGGCAGCAGCGTCGTGGCGAGCAGCAGGATCGTGTAGAGCAGGATGCTGCGGCGCGTGAATTCGGAGCCGTGCGTCACCGGCAGCATCGGCAGGCCCGAGCGGCGGTAGTCCTCCACCCGGTACAGCGCGAGCGACCAGAAGTGCGGAGGCGTCCAGACGAAGATGATCAGGAACAGCACCAGCGCGGGCGCGCTCACCTCGTTGGCCACCGCCGC
This sequence comes from Burkholderiaceae bacterium, assembly GCA_036525975.1. GTDB lineage: Bacteria > Pseudomonadota > Gammaproteobacteria > Burkholderiales > Burkholderiaceae_E > Quisquiliibacterium. The sequence goes on from DATCZK010000191.1 coordinate 13,447, forward strand.
CCATCCCAGCAACGGTGGCATCGCGCCCGACGCGCCGCCGATCACGATGTTCTGCGGCGTGGCGGGCTTGAGGATCACCGTGTAGACGACCGCGTAACCGACGAAGGTCGCGAGCGTGAGCCACATCGTGAGGCTGTTCACGAACGCGTAGAGCAGCCACGCGCCCACGCCGGCGAGCGCGCCGGCGAAAGCGATCGTGCTGGCCGCGCCGACTTCGCCGCGCGCGAGCGGACGGGCGCGCGTGCGCGCCATCTTCGCGTCAACGCTGCGCTCGATCAGGCAGTTGAACGCGAAGCCCGAGGCGGCGAGCAACGAGATGCCGGCGGTGCCGAACACCAGGATCGACCACGGCACCGCGCCCTCGCTCGCGAGCAGCATCCCGATCAGCGCGCAGAACGCCGCCAGCATCACGATGCGCGGCTTGGTGAGCGCCAGATAGTGGAGAGCGGCTTGGCGAAGATCGGTGCCGCGGGTGGAGTGAACGTGCATCTAGACCCAGAACTGCGCGCGATAGGCGCGCAAGTGTAGCACCACCGCCACGCCGAGCAGCACCGCGGCCGCGGCGTGGTGGGCGAGCGCAACCGCGAGCGCGAGCCCCGAGAGCACGCTCGCCGCGCCGAGCGCGACCTGCACCGCCAGCGCCGCGAGCAGCGCCGCGCCCAGGCGCGACGCGCCGTGCGAGCGCAGTGCGCGCCAGCCCACCCAGCCGGCCACGAGCAGGGCGAGCAGCGCCCCGAGCCTGTGCGCCAGGTGGATCGCGGTGAGCGCCTGCAGCGACGACGCGGCGCCCCGGGCCCCGCCCGGCGCGAAGCCGGCGGCGAAGTTCGCCGCCGGCCACCACTGCCCCTGGCAGGTCGGGAAATCGGTGCACGCGAGCGCGGCGCGGTTCGCCACCAGCCACCCCCCGAGCGCGATCTCGGCCACGATCACGATGATCGCGATCCGGGCGGGCCAGAGAAGCGCCGCGAGCGGTTCGGCGTCCACCGGCCTGGGCCAGGCGCGCGTGCGCGCCCACAGCCGCGCGAGCAGCGCGAAGGCGATCGCCGCCGCCACCGGTTGCGCCGCCTCGACCAGGGCCAGCCCCGAGTGCAGCGCCGACCGATAGCACCCGGGCCAGTTCGCGCAGCCGAAGCCCGCGCCCTCGAGCCGCATCCAGGCGATGAGCGCGATCACGGCCAGCGCCAGCACCAGCCCCGCCGTCATCAGGCGCGCCGGCCCCTGCGCCTGCGCCCGGGGCGCGCGGCCCGCCATCCCGATCGTGTCCATCGCCTCTCGTCCCCCCGTTCGCCCGGTCAGCCGACTTGCGACACCCGCAGCAGCCGCTCGAGGTCCTTGCGGATTCTCGTGCCGTCGGGCGACCCCGGATAGCGCATCATCAGGTTGCCCAGCGGATCGACCAGATAGAGATGCTCGAAGATCGTGGCGCCCTGGTCAACCGGAAGCAGCGCCCGCAGATCCTGCGCGCGCGCGCGCAGCACGACCGTGCCCTCGAACGGCGCCATCGCCTCGGCGCCGGGCTGCGCATCGCCGGTCACGAGCAGCAGGCGCTCGATGCGATCGCGATCCTTGCCGGTTGCGAGCCTGAGCTGGCGCATCAGCGCGAGCTGCTGCGTGCAGCGCGCGGCGCAGCCGCCTTCGTCCACCGCCACGATCAGCCAGCGCCCGGCGAAATCGGCCAGGCGCGCGGGCCGGGCCTGGGCGTCGGCGAGCCCGAGCCCGGCGGTCGGGCGCTGCGGCTCGATCAGCGTGCCGTAGTTCGTGCGGCCCCGGGGTTCCACGACGTAGTAGGCGAGGTAGGACGCGATCACCGGCGCGACGAACATCGCCGCCAGCACGATCAGGATCCGCCTGCCGCGGCGGGAGTCACTCGGCGGTTTGTCGTTCACGTCGTTTGCCCATTGCGTAGAAACCCCAGCCCCCGGCGGCGAGCAGCGCGAGCGCGAACCACTGCACCGCGTAGCCGAGGTGGCGGGTGGCGTCCGGCCCTCCGATCGGCCACTCGCGCACCAGTCCGTCCGCGCTCCCGGTCGTTGCGGCCTGGTTCGCAGCCTGCGGCGTTGCGGCCGGCTGCGCGGCGCCCTGCGCCGGTTCGGTCTCGCGCAACAGCAACGGCACGAGCGACAGGCCCGACCAGCGCTCGAAGCGCGCGAAATCCAGGTTCTGCCACAGGCGCTCGGCGCCCGGCTCGGCGGTGGCGCCCAGTTCGATCGAGCGCTCGATCGTCGCCTGCGCGATGCCCTGGGCGCTCACGACGCCCCCGGGCGTGCGCACCTGCGGCAGGCGCGTGCGCTCGCGCGGGTCGCCCGCGACCCATCCCCTGAGCACCAGCACCGCGCGCTGCGAGCCCTCGATCGCGATCGGGGTCACGACGTGAAAGCCCGCAACGCCTCGCAGCGTGCGATTGTCCAGGAACACCGTGTGTTCGGCGAGATAGCGGCCGCGCACGCGCACGCGGCGCCCGTCGAGCGCGCCCGGGTCGGCCATGCCCGCTTCGAGCTCGACCGGCGGGCCGGCGGTGGCCGTGTCGCGTTGCGCCTGCAGCGCGCGCTTCTCGTCGGCGCGCATCAGCTGCCACGTGCCGAGCGAGGCCGCGGCGATCACGACCGCGAGCGCCGCGAGCGTGGGCGCCAGCTCCACGCGCCGTGGCCGGGGCGGCGAACCGCTAGAATCTCGCGTTGCCATCGATCCGGGTCGCCCAGATGAAGTTGCTGATCGTCTTCGCCTTCGTGCTGATCATCGCGAGCCTCGCCTCGGCCATGGTATTCCTGATCCGGGACCGCGGCCGCACCCGCAACGTGGCGCGGGCGCTGGGCTTTCGCGTGGGGTTTTCGGTGGCGCTGTTCCTGCTGATCCTGTTCGCGAACTGGATGGGCTGGATCCAGAGCACCGGGCTGCCCGTGCGCGCCGGCGGCTGAACCGCCGGGCGCCCGGCCGAGCCAAAGGAAAGGGCCGCACCCGGTGCGGCCCTGTCTTGGCGCGCCGCCGGTGGGGCGCGTCAGAGCCAGTAGACGACCACGTACAGGCCCAGCCAGACCACGTCGACGAAGTGCCAGTACCAGGCCACGCCCTCGAACGCGAAGTGCCGCTGCGGCGTGAAGTGCCCCTTGAGGATGCGGAACAGGATCACCGACAGCATGATCGCGCCCACCGTCACGTGAAAGCCGTGGAAGCCGGTGAGCATGAAGAACGTGGAGCCGAACACGCCGGAACTGAGCTTGAGGTTCAGGTCGCGATAGGCGTGCATGTACTCGTAGGCCTGAAACCCGAGAAACACCGCGCCCAGGATGATCGTGATCAGCATCCAGAAAGCCAGCGGGCCGCGGCGCGCGTCCTTGAGCGCGTGGTGCGCGATCGTGAGCGTGACGCCGGAGGTGAGCAGCAGCGCCGTGTTGATCGTGGGGATCGGCCACGGGCCGATCGTCTGGAAGGGCTCGACCACGCCGGCCGGGCCGGCGTTGGGCCAGGCGGCGGCGAACTCGGGCCACAGGAACGCCTTGTGGTCGAGGTCGCCCAGCCAGGGCATCGTGATCGCGCGAGCGTAGAACAGCGCGCCGAAGAACGCCGCGAAGAACATCACCTCCGAGAAGATGAACCAGCTCATCGACCAGCGAAACGACATGTCGACGCGGTCGTTGTACTTCCCGCCCTCCGATTCGCCCGCCACCTGCGAGAACCAGCCCACCATCATGAACGCCAGGATGGCGAGGAACACCAGCAGCAGCCAGCCTCCGGCCGGATGGTCGTTCACCCAAAGCCCCATGCCGAACCCGAAGAAGCTGAGCGCGACCGCGCCGACGATCGGCCAGTGCGACGGACTGGGTACGAAGTAGTAAGGCGCCGAATTGCTGCCCGTTGCGGCCATGATCTGAATCCTCTCTCTTGCTCGAATGCCTTGTTTGCCCGGTCTGCCGGTTCAGCCCGCGGCCACACGCGCCGCGAACACCAGCACACCGACGAATACCGCCGCCAGCGCCACGCCCACCACGATCACGACCACCGGGTTGAGCCTGGACACGTCGTGCGCGTGCGCCCTGCCGCCGCGCACGCCGAAAAACGAGGCGCCCACCGCCTTCACCGTTGCCAGCACCCCCGGCTTGCGCGCCGCCGCCTGCCTGAGCCCGTTCATCAGACCCCGGGCCGCGCGGCCGACGCGCTCTTCCCGCCCACCTCGAAGAACGTGTACGACAGCGTGATCGTGTTGATGTCCGCCGGCAGCTTCGGGTCGACGACGAACACGACCGGGAACTTTCGCGCCTCGTTCGCGCCCAGGTCCTGCTGCTTGAAGCAGAAGCACTCCAGCTTGTGGAAATACGCCGCGGAATTGATCGGCGCGTAGCTCGGAATCGCCTGCCCGGCCATCGGGCGCGGCTCGTTGTTCACCAGCTCGTAGACCACCGTGACCAGCTCGCCCGGGTGCACTTGCACCGACGAGCGCTCGGGCTTGAACCGCCACGGCCCCCGGCTGTTGGCGTCGAACTCCACCACCACCTTGCGGCTCGAGTCCACCTGCGTGTTGCGCGCGAACTCCGCGGCGCGCTCGTCCCTGCTCGTGAGCACGCCCACCCCGGTGATCTCGCAGATCGCCTTGTAGATCGGCACCAGCGCGAAGCCGAACCCGAACATCAGCGCCGCGAGCAGCGCGAGCTTGCCGAACATGCGCAGGTGCGAACTGCGCACCGCCGCCTCGCGCGCCTGCTGCCGTTCCCGGGGCGATCCGTTCATGCGCCGCGCTCAGCCGAACAGCCAGTACTTGACGATGATGCCGGCGAAGAACGCCGCTGCGATCGTGGCCATGATCAGCGCGGTGCGCAGGTTGGCGCGCCGCTGCTCGTCGGTCTTCATGGTGCCGCGGTCGATCGTTGCGCCGGCGCCGCTCATCACTTCACCGTGGGCGGGGTCTCGAAGGTGTGGAACGGGGCCGGGCTGGGCACCGTCCACTCGAGGCCCTCGGCGCCCTCCCAGACCTGGTCGCCGGCCTTCGGGCCGCCCTTGACGCACTTCATGACGACGTAGACGAACAGCAGCTGCGAGAAGCCGAACAGGAACGCGCCCAGCGTGGAGACCATGTTGAAGTCGGCGAACTGGTTCGCGTAGTCGGCGTAGCGCCGCGGCATGCCGGCCAGCCCGAGGAAGTGCTGCGGGAAGAACGTGACGTTGAAGCCGATCATCGACAGCCAGAAGTGCCACTGGCCGAGCTTCTCGTCGTACATGTGGCCAGTCCACTTCGGGATCCAGTAGTAGGTGCCCGCGAACAGCCCGAACAGCGACCCCGCCACCATCGTGTAGTGGAAGTGCGCGACCACGTAGTAGGTGTCGTGCAGCTGGATGTCGAGCGGCGCCATCGACAGGATCACGCCGGTGAGCCCGCCCACGGTGAACACGAAGATGAAGCCGATCGCGAACAGCATCGGCGTCTCGAAGGTCATCGAGCCGCGCCACATCGTGGCGATCCAGTTGAACACCTTCACGCCGGTGGGCACCGCGATCAGCATCGTCGCGTACATGAAGAACAGCTGCCCGGTGACCGGCATGCCGGTCGTGTACATGTGGTGCGCCCAGACGATGAACGAGAGGATCGCGATCGACGCGGTGGCGTAGACCATCGAGCTGTAGCCGAACAGGGGCTTTCTCGCGAACGTGGGGATGATCGCGCTCACGATGCCGAACGCCGGGAGGATCAGGATGTAGACCTCCGGGTGGCCGAAGAACCAGAAGATGTGCTGGTACATCACCGGGTCGCCGCCGGCGGCGGCGTTGAAGAACGCGGTGCCGAAGTGGCGGTCGGTGAGGATCATCGTGATCGCGCCCGCGAGCACCGGGATCACGGCGATCAGCAGGTAGGCGGTGATCAGCCAGGTCCAGACGAACAGCGGCATCTTCATCAGCGTCATGCCCGGCGCGCGCAGGTTCAGGATCGTGACGACGATGTTGATCGAACCCATGATCGAACTCGCGCCCAGGATGTGCAGCGCGAAGATGCCCAGGTCCATGCCCGGGCCCATCTGCGTGGCGAGCGGCACGTAGACCGTCCAGCCGCCGGCGGCGGCGCCGCCCGGAACGAAATACGAAACCACCAGCAGCAGCGCGGCCGGCGGCAGCAGCCAGAAGCTGAAGTTGTTCATCCGCGCGAAGGCCATGTCGGACGCGCCGATCATCAGCGGAATCTGCCAGTTCGCGAACCCGACCCAGGCCGGCATGATCGCGCCGAACACCATGATCAGCCCGTGCATCGTGGTGAGCTGGTTGAAGAACTCCGGCTGCATCAGCTGCAAGCCCGGCTGGAACAGCTCGGAGCGCAGCAGCAAGGCGTTGATCCCGCCCACGAAGAACATCACCAGCGAGAACACCAGGTACATCGTGCCGATGTCCTTGTGGTTGGTGGCGTAGACCCAGCGCCGCCACCCCGCGGGGTGCTCGTGCGCGTGGTCGTGGCCGTGGTCGCCGTGGTGATCGAGTACTGCGCTCATCAGTGAACCCCTTTGAATCCTTGACCCTGCATCCTTGCCTGCGCGGCGCGAAAGCCGGCGCCGGCGCGACCGGCGCGGCGCGCTACTTGCGCGCCGCCATCACTTCCCTGGGCTGGACGATGTTGTCCTCGGCCTTGTTGCCCCAGGCGTTGCGCGCGTAGGTGAGCACCGCCGCGAGCTCCACGTCCGAGAGCTGCTTGAACGCGGCCATCGCGGTGCCCGGCTTGCCCTTGAGGACGAGGTCGATCATCGCCTCCTGCGGGCCGAGCGCCACCTTCGAGCCGTCGAGCGCGGGGAACGCGCCAGGCACGCCCTTGCCGGTGGCCTGGTGGCACGCGACGCAATTCGCGCCGTAGACCTTCTCGCCGCGCGCGCGCAGGTCGGCCAGCACCCACTCCTTGCCCGGGTCGTCCTGGCTCGCGAGCATTTCCTTCTTCTTGGCATCGACCCAGGCCTTGTAGTCGGCCTCGGACTTCACCTCGACCACGATCGGCATGAAGGCGTGGTCCTTGCCGCACAGCTCCGCGCACTGCCCGCGGAAGGTGCCCTCCCTCTCGGCCTTGAACCAGAGGTCGCGCAGGAAGCCCGGGATCGCGTCCACCTTCACGCCCAGCGCCGGCACCATCCAGGCGTGGATCACGTCGTTGGCCGTGGTGATGATGCGGATCTTGCGGTTCACCGGCACGACCAGGGGGTTGTCGACTTCCATCAGGTAGTTGTCGTTCTTCAGGCGCCTTTCCTTGGCGCCCGGAAACGCCTTGTCGTCGATCTGGTCGCGCGGCGTGGCCAGGGTGGAGTGGAAGGCGATGCCTTCGCCCTCGCCCTTGAGGTATTCGTATCCCCACTTCCACTGGTTGCCGGTGGCCTTGATCGTGAGCTCGGAGTTGGAGGTGTCCTTCTGCGCGACCACCTCGCCGGTGGCGACCACGGCGAGCCCGATCACGATCAGGAACGGCACGATCGTCCAGACGACCTCCACGGTCGTGCTCTCGTGGAAGGTGGCCGGCTTGTAGCCGCGCGACTTGCGGTGCGCCCAGACCGAATAGAACATCACCGAGAAGACCCCGACGAAGATGATCACGCACACCCACATCAGGAAGTCGTGGATGAAGTGATGCCCTCGCGCGATCGAGGTAACCGGTTCGCCCAGGTTGATCTGGTTGACCTTCGGGCCGCCGACCATGTCGCCGACCGCGGCCGCGAACCCGCTCCAGGCGAGGAGCAATGCGGCGACGCCGGCCTGCCGGATGTTCTTGCTGATCATGTGATTCCCAACCCTCAGTCCGATTCGCATCTTGTGTCGCGCCTGTTCACTCTCGGATCGCGTGCGCCCCTGCGCGCCCCGGGGGCGCCGGCACGGGTCGAGGCGTTTCGCAGCGCGCGATTATACGGAGCGCTGCCACCCCGGCCAAATCACCCGCATTGAGTAGAGCCTAGCGCCCCGTGCCGCTGGCCACGAACGAAACCGGCGAATAGCCTCGCGGCAGCCGCTTGGCCGCAGGGCACCACGCGTGACCGTACACGATTTCGAAGGTGAGCGCCGCCCGGCCGTCGGCGCCTGCGAGCGAGCCGAGCGCCGCGAGCCAGCGATCGCGGGCCGCGCGCGCGTGCAGCCCGCGATCGCGCGTGGCGAGCGCGTTGCCGCCCAGGCTGCGCAGGTCGGCCAGCATGCGCTGCGCGGAGTCCCAGGTCACGGTCACGCGCTCGGCCTCGAGCACCGGGTCGGCGAACCCGCCCGCGACCAGCGCGTCGCCGATGTCGTGCAGGTCGGGAAACCGCGCCACGCGCGCGCCGAGCGCGCGGATCTCGCGCAGCGTGTCCACGCCGAACGAGGAGAACTGGAGCAACCCGCCGCCGCGCAGCACCCGGTGGCACTCGGCGATCGCCTGCGCGGGCCGCGCGAACCAGTGCCAGGCCAGGTTCGACCAGATCAGGTCCACGCTTTGCGCGCCGAGCGCGAGGCAGTGCGCGTCGCTGGCAACGAACAGCGGGGGCTGCATCCGCGGCGCGCGCGCGCCCGGAACGCGGCGCGCGAGCCACGAGGCCACGCGCTGCGCGGCGCGCGGCGCGTGCAGGCGGGCCGCCGCCACGGCCATCGACGCGCTGCCGTCCACGCCCACGACCCGCGCGCCCGCGAAGCGCTGCGCCAGCCGGATCGCCCCCGATCCGTGACCGCAGCCCAGGTCGACCACGACGCGCGGGTCGATGCGGATCGGATCGAGGCGCTCGAGAAGGCGCCGCTCCACCTCGCGCAGGATGAACCCCGCGCGCGCGAGGCCGCTCTCGCCGCCGGCCCGCGGCGCGGCGCGGCGGTTGAACTGCAACCGGATCGCCGTCGGGTCTAGGTCGGTTGGGGCCAGCATCGCGAGCCAGTATATGCGGGCACGCGCTACCCTGCGGCGGTGGACCGAGTGGACGCGAACCCGCCGAGCCGGCGCGCGCGCCTCGCGCGCGCCGCGCGAGGCCTCGCCGACGCCTGGCTCGGGCGCGGGTGCCTGCTTTGCGGGCAGGCGCTCGCGCCGCACCTCGACGCCTTCTGCGTCCACTGCGCCCGCGAGCTCCCGGGCGCTCGCTGCCCCCGCTGCCCGGCCTGCGCGGCGCGCACCGACGCGCGAGACCGGCCGTGCCAGCGCTGCACGCTCGAGGCGCCCGCGTTCGAGCGC